>JAHCIP010000099.1 GCA_026129165.1 Anaerolineae bacterium | reverse complement strand
CGAGCTTCAAGAAGCGTTACTCCTGGCGGGGGTCCGCGCCAGCCAGCGCCGAGAGGGGCTGGATCAGGCGGACGTCGCCCTCGCCAAACTCCGCTTCTACCTGCGCTTGAGCCTGGACATGCAGTGGCTCAGTCTGGGACAATATGAACACGCCAGCCGGCTGACGGACGAGATTGGGCGGCTGCTGGGCGGCTGGCAGCGTAAGGAACGCTAGCCATCGCTTCCCTCCTTCAAGGGTAAGCGATTGACTGGAGGGGCCAGGCCGCATTGTGTGCGTGGCGGGTCGTGGAACAACAATCAGAGGAACGCGCGGTGCGCGTACCGCAACAGGAACAATCCGAACAACAGGAACAACAATCTGGGGTTTCGGGTGGTTCTCTCGCCTCACGCCTCTCGGCTCTGACCAGAAATGCTGGACCGGCCTGCGGCTGGACAGCCGAGGCGCAGAGAGGTGGCGGGCCTGGTCCCTGGCCGGCCCTGCGGGGTCGGGCGAATATCGAAGCGGCCCGCGCCCTCCTGTAGCCGTAACGGCGACCGTTGGCGCGGGCCACCCTTCCCACCCCCCCCACCCTTCCTAATGCCCCGTCTCGCCTCTGTGCTGACTTGAGCCGAGGGGGCTTGGAGCCGTCTTTACCGCTGGCGCTACCGTCTCAGCCAGCCGGAGACCCTCGCCTTCCAGCGGTCGAGGGTCTCGGCCATTTCGAGGGCGCGCCGCACGTCGGGCGCCATGTGGTTGAACCAGTAATCGGTGGTCTTGGCGACGACCGTGATGACGCTCTTGATTTCGCCCTCAAGCGTATAGTCGGCGCGGACGGGAACCAGGAGGTTTAGGCCGTCATGGCGGGCCTGGACGTTCTCGCGGGTGATGGCGTCGGCCAGCCAGCGGGCCATGGCCGCCGAGTGGCACTGGATGGCCACCCAGCCGGGCGAGCCGGCGACGGCGGGCAAGCCGCTAACCGCCGCCGCGCCGCGTATGATTTCCGCCTCGACCTGGCTGTAGGCGTCGGTCGGCTGACCTATCGCCCCGCCGCACAGGAGCGCCTCACGGTGAGGGCGACCGCCCTCGTGGGGCAGCCCTCAGAAGCTATCCCACATGTTGGCCCAGTCCACCTGCCCCTCGGCATCGAACTTGAGGGGCGCGGCCGCCATCGCCTCGTCTACCGCCAGCGTTGTCTCCGGCATAATCATCCCCTGGCTTGGCTAAGACTGCCTAACAAAACCACACGTAGGCGCAGGCACACAGGCCTGCCCAGGGCGAACACAGTGGTTCGCCCCTACTGCCGGGTATGACGCAACCAGGGGTGGGCTGGATGTATGAATGAGTCTGGCCTAAATATCGGCGCTGGCGACCTGCCAGTCGGTGGTGGAGACACGACCGCTGTCGCGGGCGAAACTGAGCACGTTGACCCGTGACAGGGCCAGCGTCGCCGCCAGCAACCCGACCGCCTCCAGCAAGAAGATCAACCCGTAGCTCAGGGGGTGCGAGAGGCCCAGGGCGAGCAGCCCATCCCGTAACGCGCCGCCCGCGCTGATGCCCAGGCCGCGCGAGAGCAGGATGGTGATGGTCCACAGGCCGAGATAAGCGCCCGCCTGACGGTCCGAGGTCATGACCACCATGAGGCTCAGACCGCCGAAGGTGTAGACGCCAAAGCCCGCGCCGAACAGGACGAGCGCCACGGTGATGAGTCGCGCCTGTTGCGTCACCGCCGCCACACTAAGCAGGGCCATCCCCACCGCCATGATGGACAAGCCCACCTGGGTCAGGCGGCGCTGCTGTTCGGGGCGGCGGCGGCGGCCCAGTACGAGCGCGACGATGAGGACCAGGGCCGTCGCCCCCTGCCAATAGGCCGAGTAGCGTGTCGTCTGCCCCAGGCTCTGGCCGACGACCTCCGCGCCGAACGGCTCCAGAATAGCGTCCTGCGCCCAGGCGGCGAACGTCGCCAGCGCCAGGAAGGTAAAGAAGTGGCGGATACGGGCGTCGGCCCAGATGTCGCGGAAGGTCGTCACAAAGCCGAGAGTCGGTTGAGACGTCGCTAGCGTCGGCTCCGCGGACACCCCCCGCCGCTCGATCCCCAGCAGGCTGAACAACCAGAAGAACCCGCCGACACCCGCTGTCACCGCCACCAGCCGCCAGAACGTCGCCACGTCGAACTCGCGCATGGCGACGCTAAAAGCGATGGCGACAATAGGGAACAGTATAATGAGTGCGGTTTCCATCAGACTGACTGCCAGGCCCTGACGCTCCTTCGGCACACTGTCCCGCACCAGGGCCAGGAACGGGCTGCCCGACATGAGCGAGCCAGTGCCATACAGGATGAAGAAGGCCAAGGCCAGGACCCAGCCCAGAGTGTCCGCGCGTTCGGCGGTGAAGCGAGCCACGCTCAGGCCGAGCAGGGGCATGGATAGGGCCATGAGGCCGCGCCCCATCCAGATGTAGGGCGTGCGGCGCAGGCCGAACAGCGGGCGTGTATCGGAACTGAAGCCTGCCCATAGGCTGAGTGGTATCAGCAGATAGCGCAGCGCGATGAGTAGCCCGACAATCCAGGCCGGCATCCCCAGGTTGACAATCATGATGCGGTTCCAGATGGACGTGACGAGGATATCACCCATGGCCGAACCAATCTGGAACGTGCTGAGACGCAGCAGCCGCCAGACGCTAAACGACCGAACGGTGGGGGGGGTAGGGGTCATAGGAGCGCTTCCTTCGGGTCTCGGCTGTATTCACAGTTCATCCAACTCTAGAGCCTAGCGGCCCAGGCTGTCTTTCGTCGCCTGGGGCGAACTGGTCTATTCGCGGTCTTCGGCCTCGCGGCAGGCGCGGCACAGGCCAAAGATGGCGAAGTGACGAATATCGGCGGCGAAGCCATACTGGTGGAGCAGGGCGTCGCGCAAGGGCTGGACCAACTCGCCGTCAATGCTAATCACCTGTTTACAGTGGCGGCATACGAGGTGATGGTGGGGCGGGCGGCTGACGAGTTCATACTCGGCCCGCCCCGTACCCAGGTTAATCACGTTCAGCAGCCCATTCTCGGTCAGATAGTCGAGCGTGCGGTACACTGTAGAGATGTCGACATAGGGAAATAGAGGGTTGATGCGGGCAAAGATTTCGTCGGCCGTGATGTGGCCGTCCTTGTCGGTAATGGCTTCGAGAATCGCCACCCGTTGAGGCGTAATGCGCAATCCATTCTGGCGCAGGCGGTCCACCAGTTCCTGGTGACTCTTCATTCCACTCTCTCCATCCAGCCTTCAAGGGCTAACGGGCCACAACGCGGTAGACCCAGTAGCCGCCCGGCGCGGCCGGGGCGGGTGGCGCGTCAGCATTGACCGCCTCCAGACGCAAGGTCGAAGCCAGGGCATCGCGGCGGGCATCGGTCAGTACGAGCCAGGCGCCCACCGGCGCATTGGGTAACTCCTCGACGCGCGGGTTATCATGGGGCACGTGGGTCAGATCGAGCAGCGTCCCTAACGCCTTGTAGACGTGGCCGCCGGCGTCCAGCCGCGCGTCGCGCAGCCCTCGGTCCAGCAGGATAGGCGCTCCCTGACGGCCTGGCTCGGCCAGCAGGGCGGCGATTTGCCACACCCGCCCATTGTTGCGACCGTCTCGTAGTTCATAAAAATAGAATTCATCCAGCCGCCGCAGCGGGTAGACGACCAGGGCCACGGTCAGCGCCAGCGCGGCCAGCCCCAGCCAGCGGTCGCGCCACGGACGCATGGACGCCACCAGCCCGGCCAGCCCAGCCCCGAGCCACGTCCCCACGGCGGCGAACGTCAGCGGCAAGAGCGGCGCCATGTACCGCGCCGAGATGTGCGAGTCGTAGGCGCGGGTAGCCACTGGCAGCAGCACCAGGGCGGTCAGCCAGACGATGAGCGGCAGGCTGGCCCGCCGCCACGCCGCATAGCCCAGCCCAACCAGGGCCACCAGGGCGTAAGCGATGACCAGCGGTGAGCGCATGGCCGGCGGCCCGGCCTGCGCCGACAGAGTAGACACGAAGGTGGACCCGACTAGTTGGTAAGCAAGGCCGAGGAAGCCCGCCACGTTGGCCCGGTAGTCGGCCAGGGTCATGCCACCCGTGTAGGCGTAGTCGCGGCTCGCGATTTGCTCCGCCGCGCCGCCACCCGTCACCAGATTATAGCCGATCAGGTTGCTGACCGCCAGGAGCGCCGCCAGCAGGGCGAACCAGGTCCAGCGACGGCGCAGCCAGGCGGGGCGGGTGACAACGAACCACACAGCGCCGCCCAGGAGGTAGAGGCTGGCAGTGGGGTGTGTCTGCGCCGCCAGCCCCGCCAGGCCGCCGGCCAGAACCAGGAGCGGGGGGCGGTCGCGGCGAACTGCTTCGCTCAGTGCCAGCAGGGCCAGCGTCGTCCAGAAGGGCGTCGTCGCGTTGGACCAGGCAATGTGGCTGTTGACGACGACCGGCACAAAGGAGACGGCCATGAAGCTGGCGGCGACGAGGCCAGCCAGACGAGGGGCCAGGTCCAGAAAGCGGAAGCCAGCAGGCGGAAAGCCGCCTGCTCCCGCGCTCTCCCCTTGGTCCTCGTTCTTTCGTCCTCCGTCGTCCTCCGTCTTCCGTCCTTCGTCCTTCGTCCGCTGTCCCTGGCTCGCCAGGCTGACGCCCAGCAGGTAGGTCAGGCCGACGGTCAACGCGCCCAGGACCAGGGACAGCAGGCGCGGCCAGCTTGGCCCGACGCCCGCCCACAAGCCGAGGGCCATCAGGTAGTGGTTCAGAGGCCCATTGTAGGTGTCGTGGGACACGGCCGGCCAGAAGCCCCCCGCCACAATACGCAGCGCGAACAGCATGTCGTCGGTTTCGTCCGTCAGCGTCGGTACGAGTTGCAGGGCACGCAGGCGCACCAGTGCGGCCAGCAGCGTCATAAGGGGTGCCAGGAGCAAATCTAGACGGTTAAAGGCGGGCGATGCGGGTCGGGTATCAGACATGCGTTTTATGATAGTTCACCCTAACGTCGGGTCGAGCACGACCTTGCCCTGCGCCTCGCGGCTGTCCAGGTAACGGTAGGCGGCGGCAGCCTCGGCCAGCGGGAATACCCGCGCCACAACGCCGCGCAGGCTACCGTCGGCGAACAGGGGGGCCAAACGGTCACGGACGACCGCGCGGGCCTCGCCCACGCGCGGGCTAGAGTTCGCGCTAAAGCCAATCATGGTCAGGTTGCGGCGGTAGAAATCGGGCGCTTCAAAAGTAATCGTACGCCCGCCGTGACCGCCGTAGAGGACATAGCGGCCGCCAGCCGCCATGTTGCGCACGCTGGGCATAAACACCGGCCCGCCCACACCGTCAAAGACAATGTTGACACCCTGCGGCGCGGCCTCTCGGACTGCCGTCTCTACATCCTGCTGGCTGTAGTTGACCACCACATCCGCCCCTAGCTCGCGGGCCACCTGAGCCTTGGCTTCCGACCCGACCGTGCCGATGACTCGGCCGCCCCAGGCATGCGCCAGTTGGACGGCTGCGCTCCCCACACCGCCCGCCGCGCCATGAATCAGAACCGTATCGCCCTGCTGCATCCCCGCCAGGGTGACGAGGCCGAGCACCGACGTAACCCACGCCGTGGTCAGGCCGGCCGCCTCATGGTAGTCCAGGCGGTCAGGCTTGGGGTAGACCAGGGTAGCCAAGGCCAGTGCATACTCAGCATGGCTGCCCTTGAAGTTGCCCCACACTTTGTCGCCTACCTTCCACGTCGTCACCCCCTCACCGACAGCGACTACATCGCCGGCGCCTTCACCGCCCAGGATAAACGGGCGCGGCGGCAGGTTCGGGTAACGCCCCTCGCGCTGGTAGCCTTCATATGGGTTGATGCCCGCCCCACGCACCTGGACCAGGATTTCACCCGGCCCCGGCGTCGGCTGCGGCACATCGTCCAGCTTTAGTACATCTGGCCCGCCAAACTCATGCACACGGACTGCCTTCATGCTTAACCTCCGTTGTTACAATTCGGAACTTCTACCCTCGTCATCTATAAGGAGATAAGAACGACGGCGGCTAAGACGGCCACCATGCCCAGCGTTTGCGGCCGGGTCAGCCGTTCGCGCAGGATCAGCCACGCCAGAGTGACCGTCGCTGCTGGGTAGAGCGAGGACAGCACAGCGGCCACGTCCAGCCGCCCGGCCTGGCTCGCCAGCAGAAACAGGGTATTGCCGCCCGCGTCGAGCGCCCCCGCCAGCAGCATGACCGGCCACGCCTGCCGCGCCGCGCCCATTTCGGGCCGCCGCCAGAGCACCAGGCCGAGCAGAACGGCGGCCGAGACAGCGCGGGCGACGACCAACGGCCAGAAGACGCCGCCCTCGGCACCGGCGCGGCTCATCAGCGTCAGGTAGACGCCCAGGCCCAACCCCGCCACCAGCGCCAGTGGCAATCCTGCTGGGCGACCGACGGTCTCTTGGGTCTGGGCGATGAACCAGACACCAACGAGGGCGAGGCCAAAGCCGAGCACCTGCGCCGGATTGGGCAAGCCCTGCACTACCGCGGCCACCAATACGGGCACGCCCGCCGAGAGAACGGCCGTGACCGGCGCGGCGATGCCCATCTGCCCGACGGCCAGGGCGCGGTAGAGCAGGGTAATGCCCACCGCGCCGCCGAAGCCCGCGCCCACCGCCCAGGCCAGCGTTGTCGCGCTGGGCCAGGCTTCGCCCCGGCCCACGGCGAGGGCGACCAGACCCAGCAGCCCCACCCACTGGGCCGTCGCGTTGACCAAGAAGACATGGACACGCCGCGAGGCCAGCCCGCCGCAAAAGTCGGCCATGCCCCAACTAGCCGCCGAGAGCAGCCCGAAGACGATGACAGCCCACTCCACTGGTCCCCCTACTCGACCACGACCAGGTCGCCCTCACGCACGCCGTCCACAATCTCGACCATCTGCTTGTCGGTCAGCCCGACTGTGACCTCCGTTTCGACGGCCCGACCGCCTCGGACGACCTTGACGATCTTCTGCCGTCCGACCGGCTGGACAGCCCGCGATGGCACGAGCAGCACGCCTGTCTTAGTCCGGGTGGCGATCTTCGCCGTGGCGCTCAGCCCTGGCTTGAGGGCCAGGCTGGTGGGGGCCAGGTCCATGACGGCGGTGTAGCTGACCGCGCCGCGCTGCGTCGAGGCGGCGGGCGCGACCCGGCTGACTGTCCCCTGGAGTGTCTCGCCTGGAAAGGCGTCCAGGCGAATCTCGGCGCTCTGCCCGGCCTGGACCGTGGGCGCGTCCACCTCCTCGACCTCCACCTCAATCTGCATCTGGGATAGGTCGGCCAGCAGAACGACGGGTTGCAGGCTGCCGACGTTCTCCTCGACGCGGGCATTGACCTCCAGGATGACTCCGGCAAACGGCGCGAGGAGTTGGGTGTCCGCTGTACGGTTCTGTGCCGCTTTGAGCGCGAGTTCGCCCTGCTTCACCGCCGTCTCCTGTGCGGCGACCTCTTCAGGCGATGCTCCGGTCAGGGCACGCTCCAACGTCGCTCGCGCCCGCTGGTAGGCCGCTTTGGCCGCCTCAAGCTGGGCCGCTTCCTGACTGGTACTGGCGTCGGGTTCTTTAGCCCGGTCGTCGTACTTCGCCTGGGCCACCTCGCGGGCCACAGTCGCCTCGCGCACCGCCGCCTGGGCCGCTTCGATGTCAGCCGGTGACGCCCCCGCCCGCGCCTGGTCCAGCCGTTGCCGCCGCGCTTGAAGCTCTAACTGTGCCTGCTGCACGTCGCGCTCCACTTGGTCTGACGCTACAATGAGCAGAACCTGCCCGGCCGCGACGCGGTCGCCCGGCTGGATCTTGACCTCGGCCACCTTGCCCCCGACCCGCAGCGACAGGTTCGCCTGTCGGACGGGGCGCACCTTCCCCACCGCCTCCACCGTGGCATTAATGGCGCCCCGCATCACCCGAACGGTGTTCGCCGCTGTTTGGTCGGCCGTGCGGCCCAGCGCAACCCACGCGCCGAGCGCCACGACGGCGACTAGAATCACTAAGATAAGCCATCCGCGTCCCAACCTGATACCTGTCATCCTTACCGCTTTCAAGTAGGAACTACGCAGTCGCGGCCTTTTCCCTCCCTCTTCCCTTGGGAGAGGGTCGGGGTGAGGGTCTTGGCACTCTGGCCGGGCGTCTAAGACCCTCACCCTAGCCCTCTCCCAGCGGGAGAGGGGATATGTCATGCCTACTTCGCAGTCTTACCGCTTGACTCCTGTGTTAAGTCTCACACGCTAAACGACGTAAGATGGCCGCCGCCGTCCACAATCATGACTGTGCCCGTCGTGTAGTCGGATGCGGGCGAGGCCAGGTAGACCGCCGCGCCGACCACGTCATCCACCTCGCCGAAGCGTTTGGCCGGCGTCGTCTTGAGCACGTTGTCGGCGATTTCGGGCGTCTCGTAGAGCAGCTTGGCGAAGCGGGTCTTGATGACGCCGGGCGCGATGGCGTTGACCTGGATATTAGCGTGGGCCAGTTCAATCGCCATCGTCTTGGTCAGCATGATGACCGCCGCCTTGGTGACACCATAAACGCCGATGCCCGGCATGGGGTTGATACCCGCCACCGATGCCACGTTGATGATCTTGCCGCCACCCGACTTCTCGAAGGCGGGAACGGCATGGCGGATGACGCGCATGTAGCCCAGCAGGTTGGTGTCGAATGTCTTGGCCCACACCGCGTCGTCGGCGAACAGAACCGGGCCAAAGTGCGGGTTGGTGCCGGCGTTGTTGACGGCCACATCCAACCGGCCAAAGTGGCTCAGGGCGGTCTGGACCAGGGCTTTCACCTGCCCGTCGTCGCCCGTGTGGCAGGCGACGGCGATGGCCTGGCCTCCGGCGGCCTGGATGGCGTCGGCGACGGGCTGGACGCGGTCGAGGCTGCGGCTGCACAGGACGAGACGCGCCCCGGCCTGGGCATACGCCTCGGCGATGCCCTGACCGATACCGCGCGACGCGCCGGTGATAATGGCGACGCGGCCCTCCAAGGACAATGAAGACATGGTAGAAACTCCTCCACGTTCCTTCCCCCCATCCCCCCGCAGGCGGGGGGAGAAGAGGGGGGTGCTGGTTAGCGGCTATCTATCGGGATCAGTGCGGTGCGGTTGTCGAACAGTTGGACCGCCTTGACCACAGCGTTGGGCGGCGCGCCTCGCAGTGGCACGGTCACGCTCTGACGGCCCACGTTGAGGGTCACAGGCAGGACCGCACGGCTCGTCTGTCCGCCCGCATCCACCTGGACGGCGACGGCGAACGGCCCCGCTTCTCGCACCTCGACCGGCACGGCCACCTGCACGCCATCTGGCGTAGGCTGAACGGCTGCGTCCCTGGCCAGCCGCGCCCGATCCGAACGCACGGTGAGAATGGCCGACGCGCTGCGCTCGAACTGGTCGCCCGGCCCGCGCGCTGTGACGAGGACGGCGTAGTAATCGGACGACGGCGGCGCTGTCAGACGTCCATTATACACCCCATCGCCCACCACGGCATCTCCGCCCGCGCCGTCGTCTGTCAGCGCCACGCGCTGGACAACGCGGCCCCCCACATAGAGTTCCGCCGTAACGGTAGCCCCCTTCGTTTGGTCTACCGGCGTCAATGCGGCTCGCAACTGAATGGGCGAGCTGGGAGCATAGGCAAACTGGTCGGTCTCGACCGCGAGCTTGATGTCGCTGTCCAACTCGGCGTAGACCCCGTAATCCGTCGTCGGGGCGGTCGGCGCGGCCTGGAGCGCTATCTGCCACGGCCCGACGGTCGGCTGGTCCAGCTTATAGACAGCCATGTTGGCGAAGGTGTCAAAGTTGAAGCCAAAGTAGTCTACCCCTGTGCCACCCGCCTGGCGATAGACCGTGCCGGCCGGCGAAGTCAGGGTGGTAGTCACGCTGCCGCGCTGCCACAGGGCGAACACCCGCGCCCCCGCGACGGTGTCCAGGGTGAGCGTCTGGGTGACGACCGCGCCAGGTCGAAGCTGGCCGGTCAGGATGGGCGTGCGCGGCCGGGCCGTCGGGCGGTCCAGCGTCTCGCGGCTAGTCTTGTACGCCGCTGGCGCCCGGCCGCTGAGAATGTCACGCAGGACAGACTCGTAATTGTCGTCCGGCCAGAGATACGACGAGATGCCGGCCGCCACGCTGCCCGCCGCCCAACCGTGCAAGTCGTCGGTCTGGATGTGCGTCACCCCCGGCCCATCGAGCGACAGCGCGCTCCACAGCGACACCACCGCGTCTGTCGGCGGCCAGAAGCTGAGCCAGTCCAGCCCCTCGCGGCGCGTGATATCGCCGCCGAGCAGGTAGTATGGCACGTCGGCGGGCCGCTGGCCCAGGCCGTTGAACAGGACTTCGTGTTCGGGCAGCAGTTCCCGCGCCGACGGCTCGCTCCCGCCTCGGCTGATCTCACGCACCAGGTACTCGCGCCACTGGACGGCCCCGCTGTGGGGCGAACCGAGGGTGGTCAGGCTCGCCACGTCGCCCTGGTACAGCGCGGACTCGAGGTAGGCCCGCGCCGTCAGCCCGCCCATGGAGTGGCCGACCAGGTGGACCTTAGGCGCGCCCGTTTGCTGCTTGACCTGGGCTATCGTGTCCCGCAGGCGCAGGGCATTGGCGTACAGGGTATCGTTCGAGTCGATGCCGGGGACGTAGAGGCTGAACTGGCCGCGCTCGTCGAGCCAGCGTTTGAGGAAGCGCGCCTCCGACTCGTAGAGCGTGGCGTTGGGCGCGCCGCGCCAGCCATGCACAAAGAGGACGGGTAGGAGAGTTGGCGGCGGGGGTGTCGCCGGGCCAGCCATGAGCGAGACGCCGGCCGGCGTGGCGACCGCCAGGGTCTCGCGGCCAGGGGGGGGCGAGCCACCGGCCAGAGGGGACGCCAGCGCCAGGCTATAGCCGTTGGGCAGCTTGCCCGCCTCGGCCAACCGCCAGCGGTCGCCGTCGCGCCGCGCCAGCCCCTGCGCCGTCCCGGCCCACATCGTCCCCTGACCGTCGAGGGCCAGGCTGGTTACGCGGCGGTCGGGCAGGCCATCGGCCAGGCTAAAGGTCCGCCACGGACCGCGCTCCCAGACGGCCAGCCCCAGCCCTGTGCCGATATAGACCTGCCCGGCGCGGTCGGCGGCCAGGGAACGGACATATGGGTCAGGCAACTCCTTCGTATACGTCGTCCAACTCTGACCGCTGAAGCGCGCCACGCCCTCGCCCCATGTCCCGACCCACAAATCGCCATCCAGGGTGACGGTCAGGGCGGTAATCCAGGGCGACGGCGGGCCTTTACGGACTGGCTCGATCTCGCCGTCCCGCACTCGCGCCAGTCCGCCGCCATAGGTCCCTACCCACAATGTGCCGTCCGGCCCGGCCGCCAACGTGGTGACGATATTACTGGGCAGGCCGTCCTGGCGCGTGAGCGTCTGCCAGGGGCGGTCGGTCGTGGGGGCGTAGCGGCTCAGCCCGCCGCCATACGTCCCGGCCCAGACCGTCCCGTTGACGACGGCCAGTGACGTCACCCAGTCGTCGCCCAGACCGTCGAAGCGCGTCCAAACCGTCGCCGCCTGGCCGTCCCAACGCGTCACGCCCTTCATCCCACTGATCCACAGGCTCCCGTCCGGCGCGTAGGCCAGGCTCACGGCGGTGGTGGCGGCCAGGCCATCGGCCGCCGTCAGCGTCGGCCAGCCGTCCTGGGCCTGAACGATGCTGCTACTGGCCGTCAAGCCTAGCAGGAGGAGCAGCGCCAAAATACGGAGAAGGTGGAGAGTGGATCGTGGAGGGTGGGTAAGAGGAGCGAGATTAAGCCAACG
Organism: Anaerolineae bacterium; assembly: GCA_026129165.1. Lineage (GTDB taxonomy): Bacteria > Chloroflexota > Anaerolineae > Epilineales > JAHCIE01 > JAHCIE01. Next base: position 6,803 of record JAHCIP010000099.1, on the reverse strand, counting down.
CATAACACACGGCGACCTCGGCGAGCAGTGAGGTCGCCTTTTTCCTATTCGTGTTCATTCGTCCCAAGGGGAGGCTTGGCGCTGTCCAGTCGTGGATTCATTTCGTCGGCCTCCGTCTTCCGTCCTCCGTCCTCCGTCGTCTCGTCCACCCACTTGGTCATGAGAAAGCGGTCATGGTGGTGGAAGCCAAACTGGTGGTAGACAGCCTGGGCACGAGTGTTGGCGCGTTCGACCTCCAGGTGCAGCGCGCCGATGCCCTCCGCGCGGCAAACCTCCTCCGCAAAGCGCAGCGCCGCCGTCCCCAGCCCCTGACCGCGCGCCGCCGGTTCCAGATAGAGTTCGTCCACAAAGGCGTCGCGGCCACGATACTCCAGGCTGTAGCCAAAGGTCAGCACCAGGTAGCCCACCGGCTGGCCGTCCGCCTGGATGACGAAGACGCGGCCCCAGGCCGGCTGGTCCAGCAGGCCAGCCAGCGCCCGCCGCGCCCTCGGCTCATCGAAAAAGCCCTGGTCGTGCTCGTACAGTCCGCGCATCATCGGCACAAGCGTCTCGGTATCCGCCTGCTCCGCCGCCCGAAACATCTCCTCCACTCCTATCCCCCCCGCTCCCTATGCCCTAATCCTTTTGGACTCAGCCAGGCGGCGATACCAGCGCGTGTAATCTCGTCCGCAATCCAGACGCGCCTACTCCAATGGGCCGGGTCGGCGTCGTAGCTGGCGGCGGCCTGCCGCTGCGTGTCGGGGTCGGCGGCCTCGTCGCGATACTGATCGGGCGTCTCCCAGTCGAGGCCGTCCACCAGCAGCGTGTCCAACCGAAAGCCCCCGCGCCAGAGGACAGCCGGCCAGGCCGTGTCGAACCAGTGGTCGGGTGAGACGCGGGCCACCAGATACTCAGCGGCAGGGCGACTGAAGCCCCTCGCCCCCGCGCCAAAGTCCGCCTCTACACCTAGCAACTGAGAGAACAGGTGATTGAAGATGGCCTCGGTCTGGCGCATGGCCTGCGGATGTGTCGCCCAGGCGGCTTCCGTCCTCCCCAGCAGCAGGCAGTCGGCTGTCTGGACGCGGGCGGCGGCGTAGGCCAACTCGTCGGGCCGCGTCTCCACCCAATGCACGGCGCGGTCGGTGTCCAGGTAGTGAAAATGGGCCGCCTCGGTCTTCAAGCCCTCGACCAACGCCACGTAGCGCCGCCACGCGCCCTCCGGCGTCGTCACCACGCGCACCCCCGGCTCGGCGTTGAGCGCGGCCACTTCGGATGGCTCCGCCTGCTCTGGCGCAGCGATGATGATGGCGGTGTATAGCTCAGCCAGTCGCGGACGGAAGCGCAGCAGCCGCCGGAACTCACCGCGCGGCTCCCAGGCTGTGATCAGGGCGACAGACATCGGGCGACGACTAGACTCTGGGAGCCACCGAGGCGCCCGCCAGAATCTGTTCGGCCACCTCGCGCATGGTGCGTCGCTCGCGGCGGCTGGTATAGTGGATATGCTTGAAGGCTTCCGGCTCGGTCATGCCCTGCTCCTGCATCAGCCGGGTTTTAGCGCGATCCAGCAGATCGCGGATCAGCTCGGCGTCGCGCAGCGAGTCCTGCTCGGCGGCGAGGGTCATCCGCTCGGCAAACCGCGCCTGGGCGACCGCCAGGGTAGGGGCAAGGTCGGCCTCCTTCACCGGCTTGGTCAGGTAGGCCAGAATCGCGCTGTCCCGCGCCCGCTCGATGGTTGGGGGGTCGGACAGGGCGGTCAGCAAGATAATAGGGATAGGGCGGTCGGCCCAGATCATATTGGCGGCGTCGACACCGTCCAGACTCGGCATCCGAATGTCCAGGATCGCCAGGTCCGGGTTGTACTCGCGTACCATCTCCACCGCCTGCTGCCCGTCGCGCGCCGCGCCGACTATCACGTGACCCAGGTCCATCAGCATCGCCCGCAGCCCCATGCGGATAATCGCTTCGTCGTCGGCAATCAGGATACGTAGTCCCATATCGCGCTCCCTCTGGGGAGTAGACAGTAGTCGGTAGTCAGTCGTCAGATTAAGGCTCTGATGACTGGCTACTGACTACCGACTACTGTCTACTGTCTTTGGAATGATAAGTGTGGCCGCGGTTCCCCCTTTCGCCCCCCTGGCGAAGCGGAACGTGCCCCCCAAATCCTCCTCGATCAGGGTGCGGATGATCTGGATGCCCAGGTTGGCCTGCACGTGAACGTCGAAGTCGGGCGGCAGGCCGCGCCCATCGTCGGTCACAGTCAGCGTGACGGCTGCCCCGTCATCGGTCAGGTCGATATGGATATGGCCGCCTCGGTCGGCAAAGCCATGCTCGAGGCTGTTCTGCACCAGCTCAGCGACCGCCAGCGCCACTGACGTCGCCGGCTGCGAGGGCAGCGTCGGCGCGTCCCCGCCGACTGTCAGTTCGACCGCCTGATCCGGGCGAATCATGTTGCGCATGACCGCATGAGCCACCCGCTCGGCCAAGTTGCGGACGTCCACCAGACCGAGGGCCGCGCCGGCCAGAATCTCGTGCACCGCCGCGATGCTCAGGATGCGGTTGATACTTTCCTGCAGGGCTGGCCGCGCTGCCTGCGCCTTCGGGTCGTCCATCTGCAAGCGCAGCAGCATGGCGACGGTTTGCAGGTTGTTCTTGACGCGGTGGTGCATCTCCTGAACCACCGCCGCCCGCACCGAGAGCTGGGCGTTCTCAATCGCCAGCGCCGTCTGGTTGGCGAGCGTCGAGAGCAGGTTGACCTCGGCCTCGCTAAACCCATACGGCTGGCGGGTGTAGCAGCGCAACACGCCGCTCACCCGCTCGCGCACCACGAGCGGTACGGCCAGGAGCGAGCACAGGCCCTGGCGTTTCGCCCGCTCCGGGTCGCGGAAACGCAGGTCCTGCCTCACATCGGCCACAACGACGGGCTTGCGTGTCTCCGCCACCAGCCCCGCGATGCCCTCCCCCGACGCGCGGTGCGGGCGGTGCTCGAACTCGGCGCGCTGCCCAGGCGAAGCGTAGATGACCAACTCACCCTCGGGCTGGTTGAACAGGACCAGCGAGGCTGAGTGGACGTTCATCGTCGCCGCTGTCATCTCGACAATAACACCGAGCATCTCCTCCAGATAGAGGCTGGAGGTGACGGTCTCGCTGACCTCCTGGACCGCTGTGAGTTCCGCAATCTGGCGCTGGAGGCGCTCGGTCAGGATGGCCTTCTCAATCGCCCCCGCTACCAGGTCGCCAATCAGGCCCAGTAGCTCGATGTCCTCGTCGCGCCAGTCGTGGCGGGCGAGCGTCTGAATGTTAATGGCGCCCACCACATGCCCCTGGTTAACCAGCGGCAGCGCCATGAGCGACTGAAACCGTTCCTCCCGCGTCCAGGGGACATAGTGGAAGCGCGGGTCACTGGCCGCGTCCGACACCGCAACGAGTTGGTTGTGCTCGACGGCCCAGCCCGTCAGCCCCTCCCCCACCCGCAACGAACCGCGCCCGACGGCTGCTTGGTCCAGTCCCGTGGACGCCTTGAGCAGGAGGCGTCCCTCGCTGAGAAGGTAAATGGAGCACGAGTCAACGCTCATGACCTGAGCCGTGCGGCGCGCGATGAGGTCCAGCGTATTCTCCAGCCCCCAGGCCGAGTTGATGGCCTGCCCAATCTCGCGCAGCGCGTCCAACTGCCGGCGCTGCTGGTGCAGGTCGGAGAGGAGAGATTGGTGGGTAGTGGGTGGTGAGTAGGTCATGCCTACATCTTACTCGGTTGAGCCGTGACCGTCTGGGGCGCGGGGGCCTCGCGGTGGCCGTTGGACCAGCCCTTGAAGGCGTTGGTGATGGGCAGGCGGCGGTCCTTGCCAAAGGCACGGGCCGTGATCTTGATGCCGGGCGGGGCCTGGCGGCGCTTGTACTCGTTGATATTGACCAGGCGGATGACCCGCTGCACCGTGGCGCGGTCGTAGCCCAGCGCCACAATCTGGTCCAGCGCCAGGTCGTTCTCCACGTAGGCTTCCAGGATGGGGTCGAGCACCTCATAGGGCGGCAGGCTGTCCTGGTCGGTCTGGTTGGGGCGCAACTCGGCCGAGGGGGCCTTGGTCAGGCTGCGCTCAGGAATCAGCGGTCGGCCCGCCTGCTGGTTGCGCCAGCGCGCCAGCGCGTAGACCGTCATCTTGTAGATGTCCTTGATGGGGGTGAAGCCGCCCGCCATGTCGCCGTAGAGCGTGCTGTAGCCGACCGAGACTTCGCTCTTGTTGCCGGTCGTCAGCACCATGCCGCCATATTTGTTGGTCAGGGCCATCAGAATATTGCCGCGAATGCGCGCCTGCAAGTTCTCCTCGGCCACATTGGGTTCGGTCCCCAGCCAGGCGGGCGCGAGCATGTCCAGGTAGGCCTGGAACGTATCATCAATGTAGATTTGTCTAATTTCGATGCCCAGGTTGTGGGCCAAGTCCACCGCGTCCTCGATGCTGTGGCTGGACGAGTAGCGCGAGGGCATCGCCACGCCCGTGACGGCCTCCGCGCCCAGCGCGTCCACCGCGATGGCCGCCGTTAGCGCCGAGTCGATACCGCCGGACAGGCCGATATAGACCCGCTTGAAGCCGTTCTTGCGCACATAGTCGCGCGTGCCGAGCACGAGCGCCCCGTAGACCTCCGCCTCCTCAGATAGTGGCTCCGCCAGGGAGGGCTGAGGGTTGAGGGTTGAGGGCTGAGGATGGTCCGCCTTATTCCCGTCCAGACGGACCTCGCTGACCAACTGATCGCCCTGGTGGACCAGCTTCTCCTTGCGGCGACGGGGGTCTTTCAGGCGGCGGCGGAAGACATCCTCGATGTCCAGGTCCACCACGACCAGGTCTTCCTCCATCGCCTTGCCCCGCGCCAACACCTCGCCACCCGCCGAGCACACCAGGCTCGAGCCGTCGAACAGTAGCTCGTCCTGGCCGCCGACCAGGTTGCAGTAGGCGACGATGGCGACATTGTCGGCAGCCCGCGTGGCGAGCATGCGCTCGCGGTGGACGCGCTTGCCGACGTAGTATGGCGACGCGGAGATATTGATGAGCAGTTCCGCGCCCCCAGCCAGCGCCTGGACCTCAGCCGGGCTGGCGGGGGACCAGATATCCTCGCAGATGGTGACGCCGATGGTCACACCCTTGCCTGAGAAGACTGGGGTGGTATTGCCGGCTTGAAAGTAGCGGTCCTCGTCAAAGACGCTGTAGTTGGGGAGGTAGGTCTTGTGGTAGACGCCGATGAGCTGGCCGTCATGGATGATGGCGGCGGCGTTGAAGATGTCGTCCTGCGCGTCCACGAAGCCGATGATGGCGGTCAGGCCGTGAGTGTCGGGCAGCAACGACTCCAGGGCGTTGAGGTTGGCCTGGATAAACTCCGGCTTCATGAGCAGGTCTTCCGGCGGGTAGCCGGGGACGGCCAGCTCGGGAAAGACAACGATTTCCGCGCCGATGTCGCGGGCGCGGTTCAGCCAGGCGCGTATCTTCTCGGTATTGCCGTCAATGTCACCGACGGTGGTGTTGATTTGCGCGAGGGCGAGGCGCAGGTTGCGGGCGCGTTGGGCGCGGGTCTCAAGCGTGCTGCCATTCAGCATAGGCGCCATCCTCTAACAATGGTGGATACGTGAGGAATCTTTACAATTATATGCAAGTACGGGGATGGGGAGAATTACGGGAGAAAGCTCAACCTCCCGAAGGTTCAGAACCTTCGGGAGGTTGATATTGGAGCAGTTTAGGGTCTAGCGCCCGTTGTCGGTCTGGCCTCGGCCAGTCTTCGCCTGCAACTCGTCAATCTTCTTGGACGCCTCGGCCTTGGTCAGGGTATCGTCAATCTCCTCGCCCGCCTCGCTGGCGAGCGTGTGGAGGTAGGAGCGCTGGGCGCCGGTCATCGGCTCGTCGCCCGTCGTCCACTCGTCGGGATCCTTGACCGTGTTATCGCCGCGCACGGCCTCCTGCTGGCGGGTATCTTGTGCCATCGTTCAACCCTCTCAATCTAGTGTATGCTATGCTTGATTTCGTTCCGTGTGCTGTCTTACGAAGCAGGATACATGCCAGCATGAAACATTCGTTCTATGCATACTTGGGTAGATTGACGGAGTTGGAGAGGGGCGTTATAATCAAAGTAGGCGCGGTGAGAGGAGAGGGCTATGGCTGAAACGACGCTGGAGCAGGTACAACACCTGGTAGACACGCTGAACCTGGGCGAACAGGTGCGGCTGTTGGAGTACCTCACGCCTAGAATTGCTCAAGCTGTGTTGTCCGAAGAGGCGATGCCCACCGCTGGCGAAGACGCCTGGGATACCTTCTTTCGCCTGGGCGACGAAATCGCGGCAGAGGATGCGGTAGAGCAAGATAGCCTGACCAGAACGCTCCTACAAATGAGGCGTTAGCCGTGTATACGATTGACGCGAGTGTATGGGTCAACAGCTTTGACCAACGCGAGGCCGGACACACGGTGAGCCGTCAGGTCCTGACTACGTTACGCACCCAGGGCGTTGCCATTATCGTACCCACCCTTGCCCTGGTTGAAGTGGCTGGCGCGGTTAGCCGCACTCGGCAACGACCTGGCCGCGCTCAATCTTTTGCAGCAGCGTTAAGCGGCTTGCCTAACATCCGCCTCGTGCCACTGGACTCAAGCCTGGCTCAATTGGCGCTACAACTGGCCGCCCAACACGGCCTTCGAGGTGCGGATGCTATCTATGCCGCCGTGGCGCTGCAATCCAATAGTACCCTGATTACCCTGGACAACGAGCAGTTAACCCGCCTCACTGGCGTCGTAGCAACCCTAACACCTACAGCCGCACTCCCCTTTATATGATCTCTAGTCTTAAACCAACAGCT
>JAHCIP010000098.1 GCA_026129165.1 Anaerolineae bacterium | reverse complement strand
ACCTGATCCACTTCCGCTACTTCGACCTGATGCTGCCCCTGGCGGAAGCCGTCGCCGGCCTCAACCAGTTTCAGCCCGACTGGCTGGTCGGCCCGCCGTCATTGCTGGGCTATCTGGCCGACGCCCGCGAGCAGGGGCAGCTTCGGCTGCGCCCGCGGCGGCTCATCTCGGTGGCTGAAGTCCTCGAACCGCAGGACCAGGCCCGCCTGGCGAGTGTGTTCGACGCGCCCGTGCATCAGATTTACCAGTGTACCGAGGGGTTGCTCGGCGTCAGTTGCGCCTACGGTCGGCTGCACCTCCAGGCAGATCTCGTCGCGTTCCAGTTCGAGCCAGTTGACGGGGACGAGGCCGAGCCAGGCCAGCCCGAACGCGTCACGCCCATCGTCACCGACCTGTGGCGGACGACGCAGCCCATCCTACGCTACCGCCTCAACGACATCCTCCGCCTGGACCCGCGTCCCTGTCCCTGCGGCTCTGGCTTCCAGGTGGTTGAGGCCATTGAGGGCCGCAGTGATGATGTCCTTCTATTTGAACAGACGGCGGGTGGGCGGCGTCCTGTGTTCCCCGATACGCTCCGCCGGGCGATCCTCCTCGCCCACGCCGCCATCCGGGACTACCGCGTGTGTCAGACCGGCCCCGACGCCCTGCACGTCTACTTGTCCCCCATGCCCGACGCCGACCCGGCCCAGGTGGCCGACGCGGTGCGTTCCAGCCTGATGGACACACTGGCGAGCTATGGCTGTCGGCTCACTGACATCGAGGTCAGCCTGGACATCCCCCCCCTTCCGCCGGGCGTAAAACGCCGCCGTGTCCAACGCCTCTGGCGCGACAACGGGGCCGTGTCACAGTCCACCGGTCTAGAGCACGGATGAAGAGGATGGGCGGATCAAGCCACCCTGCCCACTGCGCTGAGGACGCCACGTCCACCGTCAGACCCCTCATCCGTTCATCCTCCCTATCCGTGCTCTGTTATGGGCGACTTGGCGACGGCTCTAACGCGCTAAGCAGCCAGATTGACAGACTAGCTACATTAGATACAATGGGCAGGTAGCTGACAGACCCCACCCTGTCTAGAGAGGACACCTATGCTCCCCGTGAAAATCGCTGGCCTGGGTTACTGCCTGCCTGACCATGTTGTGCAGAACGCGGCGTTAGAACGCGAGTTGGGGCTGGCCGAGGGGTGGATTGAACGAGTGACGGGCATCCGCGAGCGCCGCCGCGCGACGCAGGAAACATCGGCGGAGATGGCTGCCGAAGCGGGGCGTATGGCCCTGACCCACGCCGGCCTCGACGTGGGCGACCTGGATGCCATCGTGGGCGCGTCCACTGGCCCGCAGCAACTCATCCCCTGCACCGCTGCCTTTGTCCAGCGCGCCCTGGGCGCCCCCGATGGGGGTAGCGCCTGTTTCGATGTCGATGCCACCTGTCTAAGCTTCCTTGTGGGCCTACAGGTCGTTTCCCACCTGGTCGCCGCCGGGGTCTACGGGACCGTCCTGCTCTACAGCAGCGAGATGAGCCGCTGGTCCCTCAACCCCCAGGAACCCGAGAGCGCGGTGCTAATTGGCGACGCGGCGGCCGCCACGGTCATCACCCGCACCCCACCCGGCGAGGCGAGCGCGGTCTGGCGCTCACAGGTGGCGACTCACAGCAGCGGCGCCGACTTGACCGCCTTCATTGGCGGCGGCACGCGCCACCACCCCAACGATCCAACAACCACGCCAGCCATGAACCTGTTCCACATGGACGGCCCGGCCGTCTTCAAGCAGGCGACGCGGCTGGCCGGCCCCTTCCTGGACAGCTTCTTCGACCGCCTCGGCTGGCAGCGCGACGAAGTGGACTGGGTCGTGCCCCACCAGGCCAGCGGCATGGCCCTCAAGCAGCTCACCGCCCGGCTTGGCTTCCGCCCCGACCAGCTGGTCGTCAACCTGCCGACGCGGGGCAACTGTATCGCGGCCTCGCTGCCGTTGGCGTTGGCCGAAGCGGTCCACGGCGGCCAGGTCCAGCGCGGCCAGCGGGTGCTGCTGGTTGGCACAGGGGCGGGCCTCTCGATTGGTGCGCTGGCGTTGACGTATTAGAACAGGTAGGAAGGGAAGGCAGCGTGGGAAGTGGCGGGATGGAGACGGTCTACCGAGAATTCTGCGCGGCCCATCCCTATCGGCGTGTGGTGTACGACGGAGCCGTGTGGGAGGTTGTCTTGGGCGGGCAGGCTCGGGAAACCCTCGTACTCCTGCCTGGCGCGCTCAGCCAGGGCCAGACCGCCTTCCAGTGGCTGCGGGCCTTCGAAGGCCGCTACCGCGTCGTCGCGCCGACCTACCCGCCGCTGAGTCGGCTCACTGACCTCCTCGGCGGGCTGGCCGGTCTGCTCGACGCACTCGGCTGTGACAAGGTGCATGTACAGGGCGGCTCGTTCAGCGGTCTGGTCGCCCAGGCGTTCGTCCGCCGCTACCCAGATCGCGTGCGCAGTCTGACTCTGTCCGATACGGGGGTTCCGTCGCCAGGTCGCAGCCTGGCCGTTCGGCTGTTGCGAGCCTGTGTAGACCAACTGCCACCTCAAGCAACGCGGCGGCTCATGGCCCTCAGCGTCGAGAGTTTTGTTCGCCAGATCAGGCGTGACGCCGCCTTCTGGCGCGGCCACTTTAAGACGCGTCTCGCCGTGTTGACGCGGCGCGAAATCCTGGCCCACCTGGACCTGTGGCTCGACCTGGATGGCCTTCGCTTCGCGCCGACCGACCTGGCCGACTGGCCGGGCCGGGTTCTTATTCTGGAAGCCGCCAGCGATAGCATCTTTCCGGCCCACCAGCGAGCCGCCGTGCGCCGCCTCTACACGCAGGCTCAGACGCAGCGCTTCCCCGACCTCGGCCACAGCGCGTCGCTGGCCCACGCCGACTTGTACATTCGCTGCCTGGCCGAATTTCTGGCCTGCCAGGCTCGCTGACCATATGCTCGACCGCCTGTCGACCGGCCTGACCCTGCTCTACGTCCTGGACCGCCTGCTCAAACTCCTGGCGCTGTGGCGCTTCTTCCGCCGACCCGCCCCGCCCGCGCCGGCTACCTGGCCCACCGTCAGCCTCCTCCAGCCCATCACGCGCGGCGCGAGCGGACTGGACGACGCGCTGGGCGCACGGGCGGCGTTGGATTACCCCGCCGCCATCCAAATCCAACACCTCCTGATTTGCGACCAGGGGGACGCTCTCTCTCAGGCCACAGCGCGGGCCTGGCTGCCGCGCCTCGGTCCCCACGCCCGCCTGGTTCTCGCCGCGCCGGACGGCCCCGCCATCGCCTCGAAGATCGCCAAGCTCCAGGCGGGCCTGCCCCACGCCCGCGGCGAGGTCCTGGTCTTCATAGACGACGACGTGGCCCCGCGCCCTGATGCCCTGTGTCAACTCGTAACCTATCTGGCCCAGCCGAACGCGGGGGCGGTCTTCGGCCTGGCGTGTTACACCGCTTGGGACGGCGTCTGGTCCAGCCTGATGTCGTTGTTTGTCAACGCCAACGCCCTGACAAGCTATATCCCGCTGACCTACCTGAGCGAGCCGTACACCGTGACCGGCCACCTGTTCGCCCTGCGCCGGCCGGTCTTTGACGCGATAGGTGGGCTGGACGGCCTGGCGGGCCGGATAGACGACGATCACGAGGTGGCACGGCGGGTGCGACGGTGCGGCCTGCGCTGCGTCCAGACGCCGGTCGTCTACGACGTGCGCAACGACCTGCCGTCGGCGCGGGCCTACGCGGTCCAGATGCGCCGCTGGTTCGTCCTGCCGCGCCAGACGATGGCCCCCTGGCTGACGCGCCGCGAGCAAGCCGTCTCGCTGCTCGGCAGTGTCGGCCTACTCCTGCCCGGCCTGGTGGCGCTCCTGGCGCTGGTGGGCCGCAGCCGCGTCGCCTGGCGCAACCTGGCCGTCTGCCTGGCGAGCTTTGGACTGGTCTATCATTTAGGGGAAGCGTGGCTGGGGCGGCGGACGCCGCTGCGACGATGGCCGCTGCTGCCGCTGGTCGCGCTGGTGACGCCGTTTCAGATTATGGCGGCCTGGCTCGGCGGGGACGAGATCGAGTGGCGGGGGCAGCGGATGTCGGTCCGGCGCGGCGGGCAGTTCGAGGTCCAGGAGGAGACAGGCGTATGATATGGCTGATTGGCGTGGTGTTGCTGCTCGAAAGGGTCTGGAGACATCTGTCAGTGGTGCGGTTTTTCCGCCAGCCCGTGCCGCCGGCCACTTCGACGCCGCGCCTGGTGAGCATCCTCCAGCCCATCCTGAGCGGCGACCCGACGCTACCCGCCTGCCTGGAGCGCAATCTACGGGCGCGGAGCCGCGTGGCGCGGGAGTTCATCTGGCTGGTGGACACGGACGACGCCGAGGCGCAGCGAGTGTGCGCGGGCCTGGCCGCCCAGCATCCGCAGGTGGCCGTGCGCGTGGTCGCCCTGCCGCCGCCCGGCCCACGCCAGAACCCCAAAATGGTCAAGCTGGTCGCGGGCGTGAAGCTGACGCAGGGCGACGTGATCTGCGTCCTCGACGACGACACCAGCCTGCCCGACGACACCTTTGACGTCTGCCTGCCCTACCTGGACCAGCCGGGGGTCGGACTGGTCTTCGGCCTGCCGTACTACGTCAGCTTCCTCAATCTGTGGTCCAGCCTGGTGGCCCTGTTTGTAGACAGCCACAGCCTGCTGACCTACATCCCCTATACGCGGCTGACCGAGCCGTTCACCATCAACGGCATGTTTTATGTCATGTATCGGGACATACTGGACCGGATGGGCGGCTTCGAGGGGCTGGAAGGGACGCTGGCCGACGACTTCGCCGTCGCCCAGCGGGTTCGCGCTCACGGGCTGCGGCTGGCCCAGACGCCCCTGCGCCACGCCATAAGCACCTATGTCACCGGCCCCCGCCACTACCTCAGCCTAATCCAACGCTGGTTCATCTTCCCGCGCGAGTCGCTCATGCGCCACCTCGCGCCGAGGGACCAACTCGTGCTGTATGGCCTGGGGCTGCTCCCCAGCCTCGTCCCGCCGCTGCTCGTCGGCGCGCTCCTGCTCTGGCCGTCCTGGCCGCTGGCCGTGTACACCGTGGTCTACCTGGGCTACAGCTATGCCCTCTTCGCCCATCTCAATGCGGCCTACCTGGGCCACGCCGCGCCCTGGCGCTGGTCCTGGCTCGCGCCGCTGATTCAGCTCGTCTTTCCACTCCAACTGGTTGCCGCGCTGCTCGCCCCGCAGCGCATCATCTGGCGCGGCCACGTCATACAGGCCGAGCGGGGCGGCGCGTTTCGCTTTGTGCGCCGCCGCTACGATGCTTGATAGCGGGCCGCCGTGGCGGCGTAGAGGGTGTTGTGGGGGCAGGCCGCGCCGCCCGGGCATAGGCGGCGGTCAGGGTAGCGTGCCTGGCGCATGGCCCACACTCTCTCGGCCTCACCCGCCGGGATGGGCCGCAGTGGGCCGAGTTGCAGCGCCTGGGCAGTCAAGAGGGCGGCGTGTTCAATCTTCTCGGTCCCGAGGTAGGCGGTGTGCAGATCGGGGCCGACGGCCAGCGAGCCGTGGTGGGTCAGCAGCAAGGCGTCGTGGGTCCGAATGGGAACTTCGATGATGTCGGCGTTGGCCTGGGAGGAGGGAGCGGCATAGGCCAGCGTCGGCACGCAGCCGAGGCTGTAGACCAGTTCGGGGATGATGTCACAGGCGATGGCGTAGCCGGCCAGGGACAGCGCGACGGCGATGGGCGGGTGGGCGTGGACCACCGCGCCAATGTCGGGCCGCTGGCGGTAGGCCATGCAGTGCATCCAAATCTCAGACGACGGCTGCAAGCCCACGCCTTGCGATTCGGGCAGGAGGCGCCCCGCCAGGTCGATCCACACCAGTTGGTCCGGGCGCATGTGGCCCTTGCTCAGCCCGCTGGGTGTCACTAGCAGGCGGTCGCCCAGCCGGACCGAGATGTTGCCGTCCGTCCCGCCGATATAGTTCTTCTCCCACAGCCAGCGTCCCACCTGACAGATCTGCTCGCGCACCGTGTGTTCATCGTAGGAGGTCATTGTCGTTTCCGTTATCAGGGCAGCGGTATCCGCCACGCCGCGGCGTGAACGCCGCAGTTGCGCACCGCGCAAACGTTCTCGGGAGCGGGCACTGGGGCATGCATGCCCCTGCGGGCGAGTAGAGGCTTCGTTTGATGTATCTCTAAGGCTCGAATCAGGCTGGCAGGTTCGCGGCCAGGGCGAGCAATTGCTCGCCTACATTCTGCGTCAGCGCCGCTCCGTGCCCCATGCCTAGCACCTGAATGTCCAGCCCGGCCAGCTTGCGGATGGAGGCATAAGCTGAGGGCATGTCGGGCGTGAAGACGGGCGGCGGCCCGCCCAGCCTCGGGCTATTGCGAATGGCGTCGCCCGCCAGCGCGACCCGGCGTTCGGGGTGGTAAAGGCCCACCTGTCCGGCCGTATGACCTGGGAGATAGATGACCTGCCAGCCATCCGCCACCGTGTCGCCCTCCTTGACCTGTCTGTCCACTCTCACCGGCGTCACCCGCATCACGGTACGGCTCATGACCATAAAGAGAGGCCGTAGCAGCAGGCCCAGTCCAGACGCGGCGGGTAGACGTTGGGCGCGGCCTTCAATGTAGGCGACATCGGCGGGGTGGGCCAGGACGGTGGCCCCGCTGAGCGCCTGGAAGCGGGCCGCGCCGCCGATGTGGTCGGTATCGCCGTGGGTCAGGAAAATTAGGCGGATTGTGGAGGAGTCGAGGCCCGCCTGGCGCATGAGGGTGAGCAGCTTGTCGGTGTCGCTGGGCTGGCCGGTGTCCACGAGCAGCAGCCCAGCGGGGATTTCGACGACAAAGACGTTGACGAACGAGGCGCTCAACTGGTGGACGCCGGGCGCAATCAGCATGGATTACTCCGTTTGGGTATGGTCCAGCCACTCGCGCAGCCCAGGGTAGGCGGCGTTGAGAGCGTAGAGCTTCTCAAAATCCTGGCGGGCGCGGCCTTTCTGGTCCTTGGCGTCGTAGATCATGCCGCGCGCGAAGAGGGCATCCTGGACGAGTTCCGACGGCCACTTGCTCCGCGCTCGGAGCAGGGTGTTGACGACTTCGAGGCCGCTGTCCAGGCGCCCCTGAGCGAGCAGGGCCAGGGCGCGGAAGGTCAGCGCGGCATAGCCGATTTCGTCTGCCGCTTCGAGGCCGTCCGTCGCGCTGACCACACCCTCGTCGCTGCCCTGGATGTAGTAGAGTTCGGCCAGCGAGAGGCGCAGCAGCGGCACGTTGGGCGCTTGCTCCACCAGCGCCTCCATCACGCCCGTCGCGCCCAAGATGTCGCCCGTGTGCTGATACGCTTCGGTCAGTAGGAGGGCCGCGCCCAGGCTGGACATGGGCACGTCCACCATCACATGCGGCGTAATCTCGGCCGGGACGCGCAGGTCGCCAATATAACGCTCCATCATCTCGTCGGGCAGTTCGGTGTCGCTCTGGACGACATGTTCCAGGTAGGAGATGGCCTCCTGGAAGTGGCCGGCGCTCAGTAGCGCCACACCGGCCATGAAGTCGTCGGATAGGTGGCGCTCGCTGTTGTCCAGCTCGACGGCCTGCTGGAAGCGTTCGACGGCCGTGTCGGTGTCGCCGTCCACCAGCGCCCGCAGCCCCTGAGCGAAGCGTTTCTCGACGGCAGGGGCCAGGAAGCCCGGCGTGGGGACAGTGATGGACGGGCGGGCGGGGGCGGCATCGGGAGGAGGGGCGCTGGCCGCCGACCGCTGCTTGCCCGTGCGGGTGGTTGGGGCGGCCGGAGGCGGCGGGGACGGCTGGCCGCCGAACAAGGGGGCCAGGAGGCCGGGCAGCGGCAGGCCAGCCGTGGTATCCGGCGGGGCCGAGGCCGACCCGGGCGAGGCTTTCCGCTTGGCTCCGCCGCCCTGGATGACGTAGGACAGCCCGGTGCCGGGGAGGCCGAGGGTGACGCGGGGGCCGCGCCGTCCAATGTTGAGCTTGGCCCCGCGCGGCCCGACGCTGAGGCTCAGACCGCTTTTGCTGATGTTGACGTAGACGCCGGGGCCAATTTTCAGACGGCGCCCGAAACGTAGATAACTCATAACTTACACCAGGAATTTCCCGTTCTCCAGCACCCTCTCGCCGTCGAGATAGATTTCGCCCTCGGTGCGTAGGTCCTTGACAATATCCCAGTGGAGCGCCGATTTGTTCGTGCCTCGGTTGTCCTTGTACGCCTGCCCTAGCGCCAGGTGGATCGTGCCGCCCATCTTCTCGTCAAAGAGCGTCTCGTAGACGAAGCGGTCAATGCCGTAGTTCCAGCCAACGCCAAACTCGCCCAGGTAGCGCGACCCAGCGTCGAGGTTGAGGAGGCTCTCCAGCAAGTCCTGGTGGTTGTCCGAGGTGGCTTCGACCACGCGGCCTTCCTTGAAGGTGAGACGGATGCCGTCAATGGGCTGGCCCTGGTAGATGCCGGGGAAGTCGAAGCTGATGTGGCCCTCGACGGTGTGTTCGACCGGCGCGGTGAAGAACTCGCCGTCGGGGATGTTGCGGTAGCCCTGCGACAGCACGTAGAGACGGTCCTGGGTGGAGAAGGTCAGGTCGGTGTCGCGGCCGACCAGGCGTACCTGGGTGTGCGCCTCGAAGATGTCCTTCACCCGCCGCCACTGCGCCGCTTCGGCCTCCCAGTCGCGGATGGTAGCATTGAAGAAGAAGTCTACGGCGTCCCGCAGCGGCATGCGCGCCTTCTGGGCGAAGGCTTCCGTTGGCACGCGCGTGCCGACCCAGCGGGTGTTCTCGACGCGGTAGAAGGCCATCGCACCCGTCACCCGTCCCCGCTTGGCGCGGCGCTCCGCCGGCAAGCCCTCCAGGGCATACGGGTTCTTGACCGCGCCGACCCCAATCCAGGCGTCGGCCCAGTCCACCCCGTACTTGATGACGGAGGGCGTCCAGTCAAGCTGCTCATCCGAGCCATACTTGACCAGGTCATAGTCGAACTCGGTGGAGGCGAAGGCGACTTCCACGTGCGCCCCGGCCTGGATGCCCGCGCGATAGACGGCCGAGGCCAGCGGCATCGCCTCTGGCTCGGTCATATGAATGAGCAGGTTCTGGCCGGGCTGGACTGCGGTGCTGTAGTTGACGAGAATATGGGCGAGTTGATCGTAACGAGGGTCCATAGGCAGTCCTTGAAGATGGGAAGGGTAGGAAGAGTAGGAAGACGGGAAGAATGGGAAGGTTAGTACCCGCTGCTCGCGCCAGTCGCCTGAGCCGCGCCGAGGTATTCCTGGACCAGGCGCACGCCGGCGCTCGCGCCGAGCCGCGTCGCGCCGGCCTCAACCATCGCCCGCGCGTCGGCCAGACTGCGGATGCCGCCGGCCGCCTTGACGCCAGCCTGGTTCCCCACCGCCGCGCGCATCAGCGCGACATCGGCGGGGGTCGCGCCGCCCGGTCCAAAGCCGGTCGAGGTCTTCACATAGTCCGCCTGGGCGGCCAGACACAGCCCGCACGCCTGGACCTTCTCCTGGTCGGTCAGGAAGCCGGTTTCGAGGATGACCTTGAGCAACGCCCCCCCGGCGTGACAGGCCTCGGCGACGGCGGCAATATCGGAAGCCACCCCGCGCAGGTCGCCGCCTTTGAGCGCGCCAACGCTGAGCACCATGTCAATCTCGGTCGCGCCGGCGCGGATGGCCTGCTCCGCCTCGAAGACCTTAGCAGCCGTCGCCATCGCGCCTAGCGGAAAGCCAATCACGCACGTCAGCCCCACCGCGCTACCGGCCAGGAGGTCGCGGCAGAGCGCGGCCCACGCGCCGTTGACACATACCGAGGCGAACCCGTACTCCCGCGCCTCAGCGCAGAGTGTCCGAATCTGCGCCTCGGTGGCATCGGGCTTGAGCAACGTATGGTCTATTAGGCGAGCGAAGTCCTGGACCGATGCCAGGCTGGCGTGGACCGCCTCAGCCGGGGTGATGCGGCGCGGCGCGAGGCCAGGCGGTAGCGAGGGTTGAACATTACTGGCGGCAGTTTGAGCCAGGGCATGGATTTCGGCAGGGGTCATACGCGCCTCACAGAGGTAAAGTGATGTACAGATGGGGGAATTGTACGCCTGAGACAGGCCAGGCGCAAGCCCAACGAAAAACCTCCCGAAGGTTCAGACACCTTCGGGAGGTTTTACACATCAGACATCCCCGCCTCGTCACGGACCCGACGCGAAGGAGAAATTGGGGACCATCCCCCAGTCCTGCGGCGGCCAGTAGGTGACCCACGCCTTGCCCTCGATGAGGTCTTCGGGCAGCGGCCCCCAGGTATGGGAGTCGTTGGAGTTGTCGCGGTTGTCGCCCAGGACAAAGTACTCTTTAGGGCCGAGGGTGGTGGGAGGCTTGGTATAGCTACCCGGCCGCTGGATGTACTTCTCTTCGAGCGGCGCATTGTTGATGAAGACCCGGCCCTGGCGAACTTCCACCGTCTCACCGGGCAGGCCGATGATGCGCTTGATGTAGTCGCGGTCCAAGTTGTTCGGCGGCCGCAACACGATGATGTCGCCGCGCTGGGGCGGAGAGAACCAGCGGTAGAGGGCGCGGTTGACGATGATGTACTGCCCCGTGTGCAGCGTCGGCTCCATGCTGAAGCCTTCGATGCGGAAGTTCTGGAAGGGGATGCGGATCAAGAAGAAGATGGCAAAGGTGAGAATCAGCGTCTCGGCCACCTCACGGGCGATATGCCCCGCCTGCTCCCACCGCCGCGCTGGGGGCGGCCATTCCTCCACACCCGGCAGCGGCGCGACGGCGCCAGGGGCCGTTGTTGTCACGACCGCTGGGACCGCAGCGGCTGTCTGCGGTACATAGCCCGGTAGATGTTCCCACGGGCCAGGCGGCCAGGCCATTCCGTCTCGTTCAAGCTGGTCTAACGTCCAAGCCTCACTCGCTCGTTCCACGCGTCTTTCTCCCACTACCTATTTTCGTCTTGCTAGCGATTATACATCAGGAGGGGCGGCTTGGGCAAGTCTGAGGGGCAAAAGACTAAGGACCAAGGACGAAAGACCAAGCCAGTATACCTTCATGCTCGTCTCTCCGTCTTGGTCCTTGGTCCTCGGTCTTTCGTCTGCCAGAGCTACTTCGCCTTGACCTGGATTTGGCGCGGCTTGGCTGACTCGGCCTTAGGCAGGCGCAGGGTCAGGATGCCATTCTCGAACTCGGCCTCCGCCTTCGCCATGTCCACCGGCACGTTGAGCGTCAGCGAGCGGCTAAACTTGCCATAGGGCCGCTCTTGGACCGCCCATTGGACATTACCCGACGGCGGATGGGCCTCACCCTGGATCGTCACCGTATCGCCCTGGAGGACAATGTCCACGTCCTCGGCTTTCAGGCCGGGCAACGATGCCAGGACCACCACCGCGTCCTCGTCGCTATAGACGTCAATGGGCAGGAAGAGAGCGCTGCTTGGAGCCGGGGCGGAAGCCCGCGTCTGTGTCCAACGGTCCTCGAAGAGGCGGTCCATCTGCTGCCGCAGCATCATCAATTCTCGCCAGGCATCCCAGGCTGGGGGTTGGGTTGGCATTGTCTCATCCTCCTGAATAATCCGTATCTTGAGTTCCGGCATCTTCTGATGGGAGAGAGTATGACCATTCGTGGCGAGCGGGGCGGTCCGCGCCCACGCCCGTTGCATGTCGCGCATCAAGGCCCAGATGGTCCAGTCGCTCACCCGCGTGTCACTGTGGCGCTGGAGGTACTCGTTGAGCGCGCGGGCCGTCCAGGTGTCCCCGACGAAGCCGAAGGCGCGCGGGGATTGGGTCAGGGCGTGCAGGAGCCGTTCGCGATCGGTCTGGCTGAGCTTGGTCGGGCGGCCGGACCGCTCACGGGTGCGGAGACCTTCGACGCCTTCGGCGCGGTAGGCGGCGTGCCACTTACGCACGGCGCTCTCATTGACCGACACGGCCCGCGCCGCCGAGCGATAGCCATCGTCCCCAGCCAGGTGCAGGAGCGCGCGGGCACGCAGACGAACATCAGCATCCGAGGCAGTCTCCGCCACCTCTTCCAGTTCGGCCATCTGCACAGGGGTCAGAACAAACGCCACTTTACGCATACTCACCCCTCCTACTGCCTTAGATGCTCCTTATGCGCCCAAACTTACCAAAATCAAGCCTTGCTGGATAAGACCTGACAGATTTTGGAAAGCTGTCAGGTCTTACCTTGACTCTAGCAACCTATATGCCGGGTGAAAAGGCTTCCAACCAGGCTCTTGCGTCCAAACGCAGCCGCGCCTACAATTAAGCGGCCGGATTGTCCGCCGCCCCCGGCAAGAGGTCTATACCGTGTATCTGGATGACATCTTCTCCAACCTACCGCCCCTCGAGACACCTCGCTTAAAGCTGCGCCGGATCCACTGGCACGACGCGCCGGATGTGTTCGCCTATGCCTCCGATCCAGAGGTGGCGCGCTACACAACATGGGAAGCCCACCGCACGCTGGACGAAAGCCGCGACTTCATCTCTTACATCCTGGACCTGTACGTCAATGGACATGTCGCCCCCTGGGGCGTCGTGCTCAAGACGAGCCACAAGCTTATCGGTACGTGCGGCTTCGTCGCCTGGAACCTTACCCATGCTTACGCCGAGATCGGGTACGCCTTGGGAAGGGCCTACTGGGGCCGGGGGCTGATGACCGAGGCGGCACGGGCCGTGGTTCAGTTCGGCTTTGAGCGGCTGGACCTCAACCGCATCGAGGCGCGCTGCGAGGTTCCCAATATCGCGTCAGCGCGGGTGATGGAGAAGATCGGGATGAGTTATGAGGGGACGCTGCGCGAGCAGATGTACACCAAGGGGCGGTACTGCGACCTGAAGCTGTACTCGATTCTACGGCGGGAGTGGACCGCAGGACCGTAGGGGCCGACCGACGCCTGTGACCTGCCTGCCCTCCGCATGGAGGGTACCCAGTGCATGTCGGCCCAGGGCGAACACCTAGGTTCGCCCTTACTGCCCCCCCCCTATTCCAACGGCAGCCGCGTCTGATATAGCCCTTCGGTCAGGGCGTTCCGAATCTGGGCGGCGACCTCGCTCACAGCGGTATGGTCAGCGGGAAAGTTAAGGCTCGACGTGTCGAGGGTGACGACGGGGCTGGCCGTGTAGCGGCTGAAGAAACGGTCGTAGGCCGCCGCCAATTCAGCAATGTAGCCGGGGTCCATGTTGCGCTCGTAGGGGCGGTCGCGAAAGGCGATACGGCCCATGAGCGTGTCTAAGTCGGCGCGTAGATAGACGACGACATCGGGGACGCGGATTTGCTCGGCCAGGGCGTGGTGGACGTTCTCGTAGAGCGCCAGTTCATCGCCCGCCAGGTTCAACTCGGCGAAGAGGCGGTCCTTGGCGAAGATGTAGTCCCCCACGAGGTGGCCTTTCGCCAGCGCGGCCGGCACTTCGGTCTTCTGGTGGTGGTAGCGGCTGAGCAGGAAGAACAGTTGCGTCTGGAAGGCGTAGCGAGCGCGGTCCTGGTAAAACGAGGCGAGAAAGGGGTTCTCCTCGAATACTTCCAGGAGCAGGCTGGCCCCCAGCAGCGGCTGGAGCAGCCGCGCCAGGGTCGTCTTGCCGACGCCAATGGGGCCTTCGAGGGCGATGAAGCGCGCGTCAGGGGAGGGCATGGGGGAACGTGTTGCGTGATACGTAGTGCGTATTTCGTATCTCGGACAGAGCTATCGCTCGACGGAAAATACGAAATACGCACTACGCAATAGGAATTAGGTGGTCGGCAGGGCGGTTTGCTGGCGCCGCGCCGCGATGCGGTCGGCCAGCCGAATGCTGAATTCGTACAGCACGACCATAGGGACCATGATCATCATAGGCGCAACGATGGGGTCGGCCACGGGCGTCACAATCTCCGCGAACACGAACATGACGAAGTAAGCGATGCGCCGCTGCTTCCGCAAGGTACTGGGCTGCAAGAAGCCCAGGTAGACAAGGCCCAGGATGACGACGGGCGTCTCGAAGGCCAGCCCCCAGGCTAGCAGCAGGAATACCACCAGCGAGATGTACTCGTTGGCGCGGGGCAGATATTCAAGCTGGTTGCCCATCATCCCGACGAGTACACGGAAGGTGGGGGGCAAGCTGAAATAGCCCAGCACCGTCCCGAACAGGAACAGGCCGACCATGCCAATCAGCGATGGGTAGAGAAACTTCTTCTCCTGGTCAGTCAAGCCCGGCATGATAAACTGGATGGCCTGCCAGGCCCAGACGGGCGAGGCGAAGACTAACCCGCCATACATCGAGACCTTCCACTTGATGACAAAGCCGTCCATGGGGCCAAACACGATGAACCGGTCGATGTACTCGGCCGCCGGCGTCTTCATCAACGCGATAATCTGGTCGCTGAAGATATAGCAGACGGTGGAGGCGACCAGGATCGCGATGATGGCCCGGATGAGCCGATAACGCAGCTCCTCCAGGTGCTCGATGATCGTCATGCGCGATTCGATTTCAGCCATAGATGCCTGATTTAGCTCTTGACTTCGTGCTGCTCGGCGGGAACCCCGTTCTCGCTCGTCTTGGGCTTGTCGCTCGCCTTGGGCGTATCGCTCACCGCCTCATTGAACGAACTGGTCATTTCCTTGCTCGCGTCCTGGAACTCGCGGATGGAGCGGCCGAGAGCGCGACCCAGCTCCGGCAGCCGCTGGGGGCCGAAGATGATGAGGGCCACGATGATGATCAGAATGAGGTGGGTGGGTTGCAGACCAAACATGGGTTTATCCTTTCCTCCTTAAAGCAGAACGCCGACGGCGCACTAGGGCAATTATACACGATAACTCCCTGTTTGGCGAACAAGTTTCACCACCCAGGGTGGTCAAACGACAAGGGACGGAGGAATCGCCCCTCCGTCCCCTGCCCGTGGCCTAAACGCCACGGCTGCCGGCCAGGGTAGCCCCCCGTGGCTACCCCTACGCCGTCCGCCGTCCGCCATCGCTGGCCTATCGCGCCGCCGCCAGCAGGTCCGTCAGGCTGGCCGTGCGTGTGCGGCGCGGCGTCACTACACCGCGGTAGTGATAGTCGGTGTAGTGCGGGAAGACCTGGTCCAGGTGCGGGTTGCCGACGCGCTTGAGCAGGATTTCGCCTAGCACGTCGCGGAAGTCGGTGGTAATCGCCAGGTCACCGGGGCCGTAGAGTTGGTTGGGGGCCAGGCCCGGCCATACGCCGTGGACCTTACTGCCCACCACGCCGCCGCCCATCAGGAACATGACATTGCCGTGGCCGTGGTCGGTCCCACTCGAAGCGTTGTCGGCTAGGCGCCGCCCAAACTCTGACATAGTCACCACGATGATGTTGTCCATGCGGTCTTGCAGGTCGGTGTAGAAGGCGTGCAGGCCAGCCTGGAGGTCATTGAGTAGCGCGGGCAGGTTATTGCCGGCTGGCGTCACGTCGCCCTCGCCCGCGTGGGTATCCCACCCGCCCTTGTCCACACAGGCCACTTCCAGCCCCACGTCCGCCTTGATCAACTGGGCGATGGTCTTGAGCTGGTTGCCAAACGGGGTATTCGGATATTGCGCGCCGTTGGCGGGCGCATACACTCCGCCGGCCTCGATCTTCTTGATCAGGTCCAGCGCCTCGAACGTCGCCGTCCCCTGAACCTCCACGAAGCCCGTCCCCTGGTAGAGTGAGGCGATGGTCTGCTGGAAGCGGGTGATATCAGACGCCCGCCGGTTCGGGTCCAGGTGGAAGCTAGCGATGCTCTCCAGGGCCAACGCTGGCACGGGACCGCGCAGCGCCGCCTGGACGACACTGCCCATGCCGACGGCGCGGAAGGGCGAACGATTCTCACTCGCCAGCGACGCCAGGTGGCGGGCCAGCCAGCCGGTCTGAAGCTGCTTCTCGCCCGGCGTGCCGCGCTCCATGTAGTCCATCGCGTCGAAGTGGGAGTGGGTCGGGTCGGGCGAGCCGACAGCGTGGACGACGGCCAGGTCGCCCTCATCCCAGATGTCCTTGAGGGGCCTCAGCACTGGGTTCAGACCAAACTGCCCATCCAGGTCCACCACCGACTTGGCCGTGCCCTTGTTGGGTTCATCCAGTCCAATGCGGGAACGCTTGGCATGGTACTCCCCCTCGGCGTAGGGGACGACGATGTTTAGGCCGTCGTGCGCGCCGCGCAGGAAGATGGCGACTAGGGTGTCACCGTGGGGCGAACGGTCGGGCGGACCGAAGACGACGCGGGGCATCCAACTCGGCCACGAGATACCGCCAATCGCCACGATGGAGGACATGAGACTGTTCTTCAGAAACGACCGACGATTCAAGTCTGGCATGGGTGAACTCCTTTAGCTCTAGCGGGCCTGGAAATAGGGCGAGGCGATGAGAATGGCAGCGAGTTCGGGCGCTTTCACGGTCTTCATCGGATTGCTCAGGGCCATTGAGCCGGCCCCGCCACTGGCGACATAGGCAATCAGGGCATCGCGGTCGGCGGCGTCAATGGTGTAGCCCAGGAGGCGGTCAATCATGGCGTCCACCAGCCCGGCCACCGTTTGCGGCTGGACGGTGTTGATCCAGGGCAGCAGGTTGACCATGCTGGGCTGCGTGCGCCGTTCGAGTTGGTTCTTCATCAGGTTGAGGCCGAAGTTCCAGCGGTTGAGTAAGGCATTGGTGTTGACCCACTCGACGCCGACATCGGGGTAGCCGTCGGGGAAGACTTTACCAAATAGATTATGCCCTTGGGGCGCTAGATAGGACCGCACCAGGACCCGTTCCAGGAAGCTGATAGTGTCGCCCGTCGTGTTCACGTCCGCGTCCACGGCGCGCATGGCGGCAACCATAAAGTCGAGCGGCCGGCGGGTCTTCTGGCCGTAGGACTGGCGGAACTCGGCCGACTGGAAGATGAGGCGGACGCACTGGGCGATCTGGTCGGGGGCCGTCGTCGTCGCCAGGAACTTATCGGCCACCTGATCCACCAGGCTCAGCGGTGGGTCGTCGGCGACGAACTTACGCACCAGCTTGGTAGCGATGAACTGGGCCGTCCAATCGTGGGTGGCTAGGGCAGCAATGACCCCTTCCGCCTCCTGGACACCCGTCGGGCCGCTGCGTCCCTGGACTGGGGCCGGCAGGTAGGAGAGCGTCTTGGTCGTCGTGTCGTGGACGTTAGGGTTGAAGTAGAACGTGCCGCGTCGGTTTTCCGGCACGTTCGGGCCTCGGCCATAGACCGTCCAGCCGGTGAAGCACTTGGCGAGGTTCTGCACGTCGGTCTGGTTGTAGGGACCGTTGACGCTCAGGGTATGCAGTTCCATAACCTCGCGGGCGTAGTTCTCGTTGGGCGCCTGGCGGGTGTTGGTGTTGTTGTCCAGGTAGGTGACCATAGCGGGACTCTGGGCGCTCGCCAGGAGCATGGCGTGGAAGTTGCCGAGGGCGTGGCGGCGAATCACCTCGCGGTCGTCCACGCTCTTCCCCCACTGCTGGAGGTCGTCGTACATGTTGATGTTGAAGTGGTCGGTCCAGAAGTCCACCAGGACTTCTTTAAGCTGCCACTTGCTGTAGAGCTTGCGGAGCAGGGTGGCGCGAAGCAGCTCGTTGATGACGTCGCGCACCGTCGGGCCGGTCACGCCTTGCATCGGCTGGGGATAGTCGCGCAGCAGTTCCCAGATTTGCTTGTCGAGGGTCTGGAAACCGGCTATCTTTTGCGTCAGGCTATCATTCTCGGTCCCGTCGGGGGCCAGTTGCGCCTCGAACCAGTCGTTGACCTTAAACGCGCCACTCTGGATGGCATCCAGGTCGGCTTTGGTATGCCCGAAGGCCATGCGGCTGAGGACATGGACCTCGAAGGAGGGCACGCCGGCCTCGCGAGCGCGCCACGGGAAGCCCAGGCTGCCCAGCGGGCCAAGTTCAGTCGGGACTGGGGCCGCCTCGGCCGCGTTATTGAGGGCCGCGCCGGCCGCTACGGCGGCCAGGCCATACTGGAGGAAGCGTCGTCGCGTCATGTGCGTCATAGAGCGTTACTCCTCTCGCCTTGTCTGTCAATGAAGCTGCTCCCATCGTAGGGCGGGGTTGTTATGCCCTGTCCATCAAAGTGTAAAGAAGCTGTAAACAACAGGCTAACGCGCGCTATGATGGAAGCGTCTGTCAGACATACGCGCTATCGGTCACGATTATGACACCTATCCGTAAAACACCCGTATGAAAGCCCACATGTCTAGAGCACGGATGAAGAGGATGAACGGATTTGGGCCTAGCTGTGGCGATGGTGGCATCCAGCCAATAAGGCGGGGTGCTTGATCCGTAAATCCTCCTGATCCGTGCTCTAGGCCACCGACTTTGCCACCATCGTGGCAAAACAGCCGTCTGACGGCAGGACCGGCTCTGTTATGCTATAATCTGAGGATATAGGCCAGTGTCAGCGTAGAACGGCAGTGCAGGAAGGAGCAGGAGTATGGCGGTAACGGTTCAAGCGCCGGAGCGCCTCGTCATTCTAGAGCCGGTTAGCTGGCAGACCTACGAGCGCCTGTTGGAGGAGCAGCAGGGTCGCGGTGGGACGCGCTTCACCTATGACGGGGGGATGCTGCAAATCCGGCTCGCACAGCCCGGCCTTCCCGTTGCTCAGCAACGACGATGCCACGCGCTTCCTGCGCGACAGCCAAACCCTCAAGAGCACGACGTGGCTGCGGCATGTGCGCGAGTGGACGCGGAGCGCGGGGGGGCGGAGCGAATA
>JAHCIP010000097.1 GCA_026129165.1 Anaerolineae bacterium | reverse complement strand
TGCATGAGTTGGGGGCCAATGCTGTGGTCGAGGCGATGGCGAGTGGGCTGGCGTGCGTGGTCTTCGCCTATGGCGGCCCGGCCACGCTAATCACGCCCGAGCGAGGCGTTCCCATCCCGCCAGCGAGCCTGCCCTGTCTCGTGGATGCGTTCAAGGAGGCGTTGGAGAGCCTGGTCATGGACCCAGCCAGGACGCGGCAGTTGGCCGAGGCCGCCTACCAGCACGCCATGACCTACTACACCTGGGAAGCCAAGGCCCGCAAGGCGCTCGAAGTATATCACTGGGTCACAGGCCAGCAGTCCCACAAGCCCGACTTCTGGGCCGAGGCCGCTTAGGAGCCGCCGGGTCTATGACGTATGTCACCCAGGTCGTTCGACCGACGCTGATGGAGCGCTTGCTAGGACAGCGCTACACCATTCTCCATGCCCTGCTCCTGGCCGTTGGACTGGCGCTGTTTGTATTCGGCAATACCCATGAGAGTCTTTGGCTGGATGAGTCGATCACCGCCTTCACCATGCGGCAGACGCCCATCGAGATCGTCCGGACCACCGCCCATGCCACCCATCCGCCTTTGTACCACCTGGGGCTATACCTATTTATCAGTGTGATAGGTCATTCCGTGTTTAACCTGCGTCTGTTCTCGGCGCTGGGCGCCCTGGCGCTGGCCGCGCTTGGCCTCGGTCCCATCCGGCGGGCTACCAACGCGCGGGTCGGCCTGGTCTACACCTGCCTGGTCATTGCGACCCCTGGCGTATTGGTAGAGGGCCAGGAAGCGCGGATGTATAGCTGGGCCGTCTGCCTGGTGACCGCTGGCGCCGTCTACGCCTTTCTCGCCAGCCGCGACAACCGGCGCGGCGACTGGGCGCTGTTCGGCCTCTTCTCCGTGGCCGCGGCCTACACCCACTACTACGCGCTCCTGGCGGTCGTCCTCATCCACGCCCTCACATGGGTTTGGGTCGTCTGGCGGCGGCCGGTCTGGGGACGCCGCTACCTGGTGACTGCCGCCCTGGTTAGTCTGGTCTATCTGCCCTGGCTCATCCCTCTGGGTCGACAGATGAAACAGGTGGTGGGCAACTACTGGATTCCCGAGATCTCCCTACGAGTGGTCCAGAACAGCCTGCTATTTCCCTTCGGGTACAAGTGGAGTTTCCCGGTCCTGCCCCAGACGCCGCTGGCGTTTGGCCTCGTCGTCGGCCTGGGGCTAGGTGGCTGCGTCTATGCCATCAGGCGGGGACGCCCGGCGCGAGGAATCCTTCTGCTGTCACTGGGTACCTACAGCCTGAGTTTGGTTGTGGCCGTCATCGTCTCGTATGCCGTCCGACCCATTCTGGAGCCGCGCTACATGTTCCCGGCCGCGGGTCTATTGCTGCTGCCAGCGGCCTATGGGTTGGCGGCGCTGCCCCGGCGCGGCTTCCGCCTGCTGGCCTGTGGCGTCTTCCTCGTCCTGACGGTTCCAATTTTGGGTCAGATTCAAAGCCAGCAGTTCAATGGTCCGTGGCCTGATGTATTCCATACTCTAAGCAGCCGCGCCGAGTCGGACACTATCTTCGTGCATACGAGCATGCACACGCTAGGCCCGTTGGCGTACTACTTTCCCGACGCGACCCATCTGCTTTATGCGCCATCGCTTGACCGGCGGTTACCGTTGTCATTCTATGGGCCGCATGTCTATCTTGAACCTGATGTGCGAGCCGTCACAAGAACACGCCAGACAGTCTGGCTAGTGATCTGTAGCAGTCCGGAGTGTGAGGTGGCGGATGAGGGGCTGACCTCGGGCCAGTTGGGACGCCTGGCGGAGCGCCACGACTATCATGAACCCTATTCCTGGCTGACTATCATCCTTGCCCGTATTCAGCCGGAGCAGCCTTGAGAGGAAAGTGGTGACGGATGCAGGAGGGGGAAGTGTCCGAAGCAGCAGAGGCCAGTCTCGCCTCAGCCGCCGTCCAGTTCAGATTGGCGACGATCTGGCAGGCCAAAGGCCAGGTCGAACGGGCTATCGCCGGTTATGAGCAGGCCATTCGCTTGCAGCCCGACTACCTGCCGGCGCACCTCGAACTGGGCCAGTTGCTGACTCACCAGGGGCGCGTCGAAGAGGCCGTCACCGTCTACCGCCGCGCGCTCGTTGTGAACCCCGACGAGACGGCGCTTGAAGTCCGGCTGGCCGAATTAACCGACCAACGGGCGTCGCCTTCAATGGAACTTGACCCTAAAAGCGCTACTGGCCCTGCTGAGACGAGCCAAGATCAGCCTCACATCGCGCTGTATACCGACTGTTCGGGTATCTATGGCGCTGAACAGTGGAACCATACCCTGCTCATGGCGCTGGCGCGGGATGGCTATCGCGTAACCGCGATTCAGCCCCGCGCGGCGCACCACCTGGTGGACGCTCAGAGGCAGGCGGGCATTGCCCATGTCTGGCTGGCTGACGACAACCTCTATGACCTGAGCCGCCCGGCGCGGGCATTGACCGACCCCTTAGAACCCCGCGCCATTCTTAGCCGGCTGCGTCCCGACCTGCTCCTGTTCAGCGATGGCGCGCCCATGTCCAGCCTGGCCGCCAAAGAGGTCGCGCTGGCGCTGAACCTCCCCTACGTCATCGTGGTCCACTGCGCGACCGAGGTGTGGGCCTCGCAGTACGCGCCCTATGTGGCCCGCCTGCCACGTGTCTACCGTCACGCCCAGGCCGTCGTCAGCGTGTCCCAGGCGAACCTGGCCCTGCTCCATGACCGCTTCGGCCTGCCGCCCGACCAGGGGCAGGTCATCCTCAACGGCCGCCCATCTCCGTTCTTTGCCCCGCCCGACCCGGCCGCCCGGCTCCGCTTACGTGGAGCATGGCGTATCCCGGCCGACGCACTAGTCGTCTGTACGGTGGGTTCGCTGGAGCGCCGCAAGGGCTACCACTATCTGCTCCAGGCCATGCGGCGGCTGGGCCAGAGCGCGGTCTGGCCCAGGCTCTATTTCGTCTGGGTGGGCCGGGGCAGCCAGGAGGGGCAACTGCGGGCGGCGGTCGACCGCCTGGGCCTACAGGGCAGGGTGCGCTTCCTGGGTGAACGGCCCGATGTCGTGGACATCCTCGACGCCGCCGACATCTTCGTGCTGCCCTCGGAGTACGAAGGGATGCCCCTGTCGGTGATGGAGGCGATGGCGCGCGGCAAGCCTGTTATCGCCACGGCTGTCAGCGGTATCCCAGAAGAACTGGGCGACACAGGGCGGCTGCTGCCCAACCCCACGGTTAACGCGGCAGGGGTGGTGGACGGCCTGGTCCAGACGCTAGAGGGCTGGGCGCGGGATGAGGGCTTACGCTCGGCCGTCGGCGAGAGGGGCCGCCAACGCGCCGCGATGCTGTTTACCGAAGACCGCATGGTGGCCGAGTACCGCACCCTTATACAATCGGCGTTACCGACGGAGGCCGCATCAGGGGAGTGAGGAGCATGGAGACGAATTCGGTGGATTGGACGCCTGATATTGTCATTCGGCCCCGCCGAGGGGCGACCTGGGCGGACCTACTCGAAGTCTGGAACTACCGCGAGTTGGCCCTGATTCTCGTCCTGCGCGAGATCCAGGGCCGCTACCGGCGGACCGTGTTCGGCGTCTCATGGCTGGTGATCCGACCGGCCCTCAACGCCATCGTGTTTAGTGTGGTCTTCGGCAGCGTTCTGAAAGTGAAGTCCGACGGCCTGCCCTATGCCCTATTCTTTCTAGCCGGCATGGCCCCCTGGAGCTTTTTCAACTACGCGGTCATGCGCGCCGCCACAACGCTCACCGATAACGTCCATATTATCTCGAAAGTCTACTTCCCACGCTTGGTGCTGCCCATCGCCGGTGTCATTTCGGGCGCCGTAGACCTGCTGGCCTCGCTGGTCGTGCTGCTGGCCCTGATGCTCCTCTACCGTACCCCGATGACGCTGAATATTGTGTGGTTACCCCTGATTCTGGCCTCAGCCGCTATCCCCGCGCTGGCCGTCAGTCTGTGGCTGGGCGTCGTCACCGCCTACCTGCGCGACGTGTCGTATGCCATCACTATCCTGCTGCAAATCGCCATGTATGCGTCCCCGATAATCTATTCCCTCGACGCGGTTCCCGAACGCTGGCGCACTCTGTACCAACTCAACCCAATGGTGGGCATCATCCAGGGCGCCCGCTGGGCCTTGTTTGGCGTGGGCGACGCGCCTGGCATCATGTTCGCCCTGTCGCTCGGCCTGGCCCTGCTGATCCTGGTCAGCGGCGCGATTGTGTTCCAATCCACCCTGCGCTCGGTCATTGATATTCTATGACCTCGCTGGTTTTGCGTGCCCACGGACTGGGTAAGCGGTATCGGCTCAAGCATTCGACGCTGTGGGCGTTGCGCGATGTGTCGTTTGACGTGCAGCGCGGGCAGATGGTGGGCTTGATTGGACACAACGGCGCGGGCAAGAGTACACTGTTTAAGCTTCTGGCCCGCATCACCGAGCCAAGCGAGGGGTACGCGGGCATCAAGGGCCGGCTGGCCGCGCTGCTGGAGGTCGGGACGGGCTTCCACCGCGAACTGACCGGCCGCGAGAATATTTATCTCAACGGCTCGATTCTAGGCATGAAGAAACGAGAGGTTGACCGCAAGCTGGACGAGATTGTTGCCTTCGCCGAGGTCGGGCCGTTCCTGGATAGTCCTGTCAAATACTACTCAAGCGGTATGTATGTCCGCCTGGCCTTTGCCATCGCCGCCCATGTCGCGCCCGACGTGCTGCTGATTGACGAGGTGCTGGCCGTCGGCGACATGGCGTTTCAACACAAGTGTCGCACCAAAATTAAGAGTCTGGGGAGCGAAGGCTGCACGGTCCTCTTTGTCAGCCACGACCTGGCCTCCGTGCGGCAACTCTGCTCGACCACCGTCTGGATTCATGGGGGGCGCGTGGCCGCCATCGGTCCCACAGAAGATGTCGTCCTACAGTACAGCCAGGCGATGCTGAGCGCGAGCCAGTGGGCGGGGCTGGCCGACGCGCAGGCGCGGCCTGGCAGCGGCGCGATTCGCGTCACGAACTACTGGATCGAGTTGGAGGACGGCCAGAAAACGGATGTGCTGGTGACGGGCAAGCCGGCCAGCTTTGTCTTGGAGTACGCGACGCGGGCGGGGCAGACCGTTGAGGGCGTGCGGCTCAGCCTCCAGATACAGAACGAGTGGGGCGCCAGCCTGCTCTGGCTGCACAACCACATGTTGGGCCATGACTTCGGCCCCCTCGCCGGCGCCGGCCAGTTGCGCTGCCGCATCCCGCGCTTCCCGCTGACCGCCGGTAGCTATGACGTGCGGGCGCAACTCCTGCTCCAGGTGGGGAGCGTCGTCGCCGACGAACTGGAAACGCTGCCGAAGCTAAACGTCATTGACGGCGACTTCTACGGCAGCGGCTACGTCCGCCGCGTCGAAAATCCTATCTTCCTGGTGGACGCCGACTGGTCTAACGAGGCAGGGAGGTAGAAAGAGAGGGAAGACGTGGGAAGTAGGACGCCACGCGGGGTCTGCAGCCCACACGAGGCAGGCGAAGCCCTATGGTGGTAGAGACGCGATAAAGTGGCCCCGTACTCGGGTATATCGCGTCTCTACCGTTCACGTTTCTACTCGGTTACCGCGCTGGCATAGGCGCCGGCGGCATCGTGGGGGCCGCTCGGTGGCTGAGGCCGCTCAGGTTCCACAGGGTCAGGGCGAGAGCGCCCAGACCGACGAGGTCAATGAGCAGGGTCACCAGGCCGCCCAACATGGGAACCAGGTTGAGCAGGGCCACCAAGAGCGCCACCAGTGTCACGCCCAGGACCATTGGCCACACACGGCTGTGCGCCAGCGGCGAGTCGAATCGGCTCAGCAGGAGTTGACCGACCGCCAGACCGACGACCACCTTGCTCAACCAGGCCAGACCGGTCATAAATACCAGCACCAGGCCGCCGTTGATGAGCAGACCGATGATAAACGTGGCCGCGCCCAGCCCACCCAGCGTCAGCGTCCCAAACAGGACGAGCACCATAATCGAGACGACCAGCAGCAGCAGCGCCACAAACGGGACGCCGATGGCCGTCACAAACCCCCAGCCAAACGCCGGCAAAGGCCGCAACGCCACCACGTCCGCCGACTGGCGGGTGAAGTTCCAGGCCAGCCAGACCAGCAGCAGGCCAATGAGGATGAGGGTGATGATGTTACGAACCATCGCCGTCAGCCGGGTCATGGGGCTATTGGCGATCTCGACGGTTCGGCGCGCCTCGGCCTGGGCGCGAGTCACCGCCTCGTTCACCGTCTGCTGCACCCCACCCTGCACCTGGGCCGACGGGGCAAACTGGCCCACGACCGGGCTGGCGTAGCGCAACGTCCCGCCGATGCGGGCCTGGTCGCCCACCCGCAGCCCCGGCGCCAGGTTCGGAATCTCGTTGATGCCTGGCACATTGGGCATGTACACCGAGGGCGGGACAGTCTGGCCGCCGGTCGGGTCCACCGCTACCTCCACATTCCCGTGAATCACACCGTTGATCTCCAGCGCGGTCTGACCGCCGCGATAGTCCTCGCCGATTTCACCGTCGAGCCGCGCCTGGTAGCTGCCGACAAACATGTCGCCCAGGACCTGGCTGCCCCGGTCGGCGATAACGCTATACGCGCCCGCCAGGACATCCTTGCCCACATAGGACTCCGGGCCCAGGCGGACGCCATAGCCGGCCGCCCGCACGGCGTGGCCGACATGACCATTGACTGTCACCGTCGTGCCCGCGCTCATCAAGCTGCCCTCGACCGTGCCGTTGACGATGATCGTCTGGCCTATGGCGACGGCATCGCCCTTCACCACCCCGTCAATAATCACCTGTTCGCCAAACAAGTAGACATCGTCGTTGACCGTTTCGCTGGCTGGAATGATGACCGTGTCGCCTGTGCGCGGGTCGGCCGCGTGCGCCGCTGGCGCCACGAGGATCAGCACTGCGAAGAGGCACACCGTCACGAGAATGCGTATCCCTAGCTTAAACATAGTAACACCTCGCTTTGTCAATCCCATTGCCCCCCATCTCCTTCTACGTATGGGCAGGGGCAGAGTTGCGAGGTGCTTACAGATGGGGGTATAATCCCCTCTCACCACTGGATCTGCTATTGGGCGCGCTCAGGCCATCTTGGAGGGCCGCTAATAATTCGGGAAGGTCCGAGATGATGAACGATAGGTCAAGCGAGCGATGAGCGAGTATAGCATTGTTCACATCGGTGATACAGCGCTCCTGGTGGAGTTTGGCGAGGGCGATATACTCGCCGCCAACCGGCGCGTGCTGGCCCTCCACCGCGCGTTGGCCGATCAGCGTCCGGTTGGCCTCCTCGACCTGATTCCTGCCTATCGGACGCTGCTCATCGTCTTCGACCCCCTCCATTGGTTGCCTGCCACGGCGCTCGACGATGTGCGGCGCTGGGCGAGTCACGTGGATGAGGGTGGCCCGCTGGCTGGGCAGCTGGTGGAGATCCCGGTGCGCTATGGAGGGGAGGAGGGGCCGGACCTGGCCAACGTAGCCCGCCACACGGGGCTGAGCCAGGCCGAGGTGGTGGCCCGCCATGCCGCCGTCGAGTACCTCGTCCTGTTCATCGGCTTTATGCCTGGCTTTCCCTACCTGTGGGGGCTGGACCCCAGCCTAACGACGCCCCGCCTGGCGACGCCCCGCCGCCAGGTGCCGGCGGGCAGCGTAGGCATCGGCGGCGACCAGACGGGAGTCTACCCCACCGCCTCGCCGGGCGGCTGGCGGCTCATTGGCCGCACGACGCAGACCCTCTACAACCCGGCCGTGGACCCCCCGACGCTACTGCGGGCGGGCGACCGCGTTCGGTTTCTACCCCTGTGATGGGTGAGCCGATGCTCTACGTCGTGGAACCGGGCTTCCAGACCACGGTGCAGGATGTGGGCCGGCCGGGCCTGGGCGACCAGGGCATCTCACCCGCCGGGGCGATGGACCCGCTGGCTCTGCGTCTGGGCAACCTGGTCGTCGGCAATCCGTCCGACGCGGCGGCGCTGGAGATGACGCTGATTGGGCCGACCCTGCGCTTCGACGCGGAGGCTGTCATCGCCCTGGCCGGCGCGCCCTTTGAGGCGACATTGAACCCGGCCCGCTTGCCAGGGCACGCGGTCAAGCTCCCCTGGTGGCAGGCCGTGCGCGTCCAGGCGGGCGATACAGTGGCCCTCGGTCCGGCCACCGTCGGCAGTCGGGCCTATCTGTGTGTCGCGGGCGGGCTGGACACGCCCTTGCTCCACGGCAGCCGGGCGACGCATCTCCTGGCCGGGCTGGGCGGCATCGAGGGCCGCGCATTGCGGGTCGGCGACAGGGTCAAGCTGGGCCAGCCTTCGCAATCCCTCGACCGACTGGCCGGGCGGCGGCTGAAGCGATCCGTCTGGCCGGTGTACTCCAATGGGGTCACGGTGCGCGTCGTTCTTGGCCCACAGGCCGGCCGCTTCACCGAGGCGGCGCTGGAAAACTTCCTGGGCCAGCCGTACACTGTACAGGTCGACTCGAACCGCATGGGCGTGCGCCTCAGCGGCCCGCTGTTGACGCACACACAGGGGGCCGACCTGCTGTCGGAGGGGATCGCGCTGGGGGCGGTCCAGGTTCCGGCCAGCGGCCAGCCCATCATCCTCATGGTCGAGCGGCAGACCACGGGCGGCTATACCAAAATCGCGACCGTCATCAGCGCCGATAGTGGCCTCATCGGTCAGGCGCGGCCTGGGAGCCTGGTGCGTTTCCAGGCCGTGACGGTGGACGAGGCGTTGGCGGCGCGGCGGGCGCAGGAGGCGCTGGTGGACGAGACCCACATCGAACAGAGGATGGAACAGGCGTGGGGCGTGGCCGAGGTTCTAGCGGTGATGCGCCAGTTCGCGGACAGCGGGCTAGGCGAACTGCGGCTCGCGACGGGCGGGGTCAAGCTCGTGCTACGCCGTGACCCCGCCCTTCCCACCCTTCCCACCTCTTCCTCCCCCACCGAGCAGCAAGCCGAGCCGCCTTCCAGCGGCTTCGACATCACCGCGCCCTTGCTCGGCATCTTCTACATCGCGCCCGCGCCGGATGCCCCGCCGCTGGTCCAGGCCGGCGCCCGCGTCGAGGCTGGGCAGGTGGTCGCCCTCATTGACGTGATGAAGACGCTCCACGAGGTGCGGGCCGAGCAGGGCGGAGAGGTCGAGGCGGTCCTGGTGGACAACGGGACGCTCGTCGAGTACGGCCAGCCCCTCATCCGCCTGCGCTGACCCATGTTCAAGCACATTCTGATTGCCAACCGAGGTGAGGCGGCGTTGCGCGTCCTC
The DNA here is from genome assembly GCA_026129165.1 of Anaerolineae bacterium. Taxonomy (GTDB): domain Bacteria; phylum Chloroflexota; class Anaerolineae; order Epilineales; family JAHCIE01; genus JAHCIE01. The sequence continues at coordinate 9,404 of JAHCIP010000097.1, read as the reverse complement.
CGCGCCGGCCGCGAGTTGGGTGTGCGTGTCACGCTGGCCGTCTCCACCGCCGACCGCGACAGCCTGCCCGCGCGCCTGGCCGACCGCGTCGTGTGCATCGGCTCGCCCCCGCCCAGCCAGAGTTACCTCAACGGTCCGGCGTTGGTCCAGGCCGCCCTGGCCGTTGGCGCGGAGGCCGTCCACCCCGGCTATGGCTTCCTGGCCGAGTCAGCCGCCTTTGTCCAGCAGGTGACGGGCGCGGGGCTGGTCTTTGTGGGACCGCCGGCCGGGGCGATGGCCCGCCTGGGCGACAAGGCGGCCAGCCGCGCCCTGGCCGTGGAGGCCGGCGTGCCAGTCGCGCCGGGCAGCCCGCCCCTGGCCGATGTAGCGGTGGCCCAGGCGGCGGCGGAGAGGGTAGGCTACCCGCTGCTGCTCAAAGCGGTGGCGGGCGGCGGGGGACGGGGCATCCGCCGCGTGGACGAGCCTGCCCAACTCGCCCAGCAGTTCGCCACGGCGCAGGCCGAAGCACAGGCGGCCTTTGGTGATGGGACGGTCTACGTGGAGAAGCTGGTCACAGGGGCACGGCACGTGGAGGTTCAGGTATTGGCCGACGGTCTAGGGAACGTGCTGACGCTGGGCGAGCGCGACTGCTCGGTCCAGCGGCGGCGGCAGAAGTTAGTCGAGATGACGCCCGCGCCTGACCTGGCCGAGGCGACGCGCGCGGCGATGCAGGCGGCGGCGCGGCGGCTGGCGCAGGCAGCGGGCTACGTCAACGCGGGAACGGTAGAGTTCCTCCTAGACCTGTCGGGCGCGTTCTACTTTGTGGAGATGAACTGCCGCTTGCAGGTGGAGCACCCGGTGACGGAGATGGTGACGGGGCTGGACCTGGTCCAGGAGCAACTCCGCATCGCGGCGGGGGAGGCCGACTACGGCGGGGTGCGCATCGAGCTGCACGGCTGCGCTTTAGAGTGCCGCGTCAACGCCGAAGACCCGGCGCGCGGCTTCGCCCCCGGCATCGGGACAGTCTCACGCTACCAGCCGCCCGGCGGCCCGGGCGTGCGCGTGGATAGCCACCTCTATGCCGGCTATAGCGTACTGCCCTGGTATGACTCGCTACTCGCCAAGCTCGTCGTCTGGGGTGCAGACCGCCCCGCCGCCCTGGCCCGCCTGCGCCGCGCCCTGGACGAGTTCGAGCTAGAGGGTGTCCCGACCACGCTACCACTGCACCGTCGGCTGGCCGCCCACTCCGAGTTCCAGCAGGGCGCCGTAGATACCGACTGGCTGGAAAAGCTCACGTAGACGACTTATTAACATAATTATCAGGCTTAAGCATTCTGTGCATTCTGATAATTCTGTAAATTCTGTCAAGGTTGCCTGCTCGATTAAGAAGCGGGCGCGATCTCGATGAAGACGCGGTGGGCGTTTGGGTTACGCGAGACGACGTCGGTGAACTGCTGGCCGTACTTATCCAGCAAGATTTGATAGGCGCGGGCCGCGTCGCTTTCCGGCAGGAGGCGTGCCTGGCCCTCGGCAGTCTCGCCGAGCAGTTCGCCGCGAGCCGTACACGGCGCGACGGTGACACGGCCCGTGGCGCGGACGCGCTTGGCCTTGCCAGCCTGCGCCTGGGTCGTCACATACAAGCGACCGTCGTGCTCCGCGAACCAGACGGGTGTGGGCACGGCGATGCCGTTGCGGCGGAAGGTGGTCAGGCTCATGAACTGGTGGCCAGCGAGGTTGGGAAAGGGGCTTTCAGACGACATAATTGTGAAACCTCCATGAAAGTATACTCATATTCTATTCAAACGGTGGTCGTTTGTCGCCTCTGGACAAGACAACCTCCCGAAGGTTGCCAACCTTCGGGAGGCGCATAGGCCCGCCGATAACAGCCATTCTCGACTTCCCGCTAGACGGCTTAAAGAGAAAAGGTTCTACGGCGCTAACGCCCCGCTGATAGTGATCGTATCTACGGCGCACTCGACCAGACTCGCGCTGCCCAGGTCGGCGCATTCGATCTGGAGGCGGATGGTCTGGCCCTTGAAGGCGGTCAGGTCAGCCGTGTACTGGACCCAACTGGCGTTGTCGTTGCTGGCCGCGCCCAGTTCCTCGAACAGCGTCAGCGTCGTCGCGCCGACGACCTTGACGCGCAGATAATCGTCGGTGGATGAGTTCGAGGCGTGGGCCAGGTAGGCGTAGAAGGTCAGGCTGACGCTGGTGTAGTCAGGCGGCAGGGTAATGGCGGGCGAGCGCACTGTTGTCACACCGCCGTCCACATCATAATCACCCGGCCCCGCGCCGGCCAACCGCCCTGTCACCAGGTCGCGGGTTCCCGACTGCGTCGTCCCCAATTGCTTGTCGCCGCTGTAAGTTGTCCCTTCGGGGTCGCCCACCTCCCACAGGCCCGTCGTGGCGGTGTCCGTCCCGTTCGGGTTGACGGTCCAGCCCTTGTCCGCGCCGTCGAAGTTGTCTGACCAGATCAGCTCGACCGGCGGCGGGAGATTCGGGGTGGCGGTCGGTGAGGGGCCGGCGCCCGGTGTAGCCGTTCGGGTGGGGGTGCGAGTCGCGGTCGGCGAGCCGGGCGGCGGGGTCAGGGTGCGGGTGGGGGTCAGTGTGGCCGTGCGCGAGGCGGCTGGTGTCGCCGTGCGTGTGGGCGCCAGGGTGGCCGTCGGCGTCACGGTCGGGGCGCCGGCCTGGCCGCAGTACTGGGCGCCCTTGCCGATGACGGCGTAGGGGCACTCTGCCTTGTCAATCAGGTAGAGGATGGCCTGGCGGTTGCGCGAGACCTCGCGCTGGATGACCTCGTCGGGCGGGTAGAAGCCGCCGCCCGCGCTCGATGTGGGATACATCTCGAAGGTGTAGTTGATGATCTTGTGGACGGCATAGAGCCAGTCGTTGATACTGCCGTCAGTGATATAGAGGTCGCTGGCCTGCTCCGGCGTGTAGCCGTTGGTGGCGGCCATGGCCTGGCCCAGGGCGACGTGGACATCGTGGTCGTCCTGGGTCATGTCGGACGGCACGTCGGCGTAGGTGTAGCCCATCGGCCATAGGATCAATTCGCTGTAGGTGTGGAAGTCAATGGCGACCTTGATTTGCTGCTTGCCCCCGACCACGCGGCTGTTGACAAAGTCGCGCACCCGCTGAATCTCTGGCGCGGAGAAGCCTGAGGGGCCGCGATACGTCTCGCTGCTCGTCGAGCCGCTGCTGCCGCCGCAGCAGCCCCACTTGTAGCCCCAGTTGCGGTTGAGGTCGGTGCCGACGTAGGAGGAGCCAGAGTTGGGCTGGCGATTCTTGCGCCACGAACGGTACGTGCCCGTAGCGATGTCGTACTCGCCGCCGTCCGGGTTCACATCGAAGACAAGCCAGATTTCGCGGCTATTGACCAGGCGGGTAATCTCTGGGTCAACGTTGTACTCACTGGTGAGGATTTTGAGGGTGTAGAGCGCCATCTCGACGGTCAGGTGCTCGCGGGCGTGCTGGTGGTGCGTAAACAGGACTTCCGGCTCGTCCTCATCCACCGCCACGTTGTCCGAGACCTTGCCGAGATAGATGTCGCGGCCTTCGTAGGACTTGCCGAGGCTGGACAACTGGAAGATGGCCGGATAGGCGGCCGCCGTCGCCTGGAGTTCGGCCACCATCTCGGCGTAGTCGTGGTAGCCGGAGTCGGCGGGCGGGAAGGTCAGCATCTTGGCGTCGTCGCCCGTCGGCGTCTCGACGCTCAGGCCAAGCGCCTGCACCGCCTTGACCTCGTCCGGGGCGGCCTCGATCAGGACATAATCATGGCCGACTTCGAGGATGGCGGCGCCGGTGGCGGCGATGGCCGAGCGCGTCTCGACGCGGACCACCGGGCGCACAATATAGACCTTCACGTCGTTCGGCTCGCTGTCCAGCCAACCGACCGGCGGTCGGAGCAACAGCGCCAGGACGACGAGAACAACGAGAACCAGGGCGCGCCGGCCCCCGATGCGGAGACTGTGCATAATGACCTCCCCAACCCTTCACAAGTCGTTTAGAACAATGTACACCGCGAAGGTAAACAGTCCATGACGTTTACGCCACGTTCACCCAACGCGACTTTAAAATGGCGTGTCTAACGCCGCCGCCAGAGACGCCGCACGGCGGTTGTGAGCAGGAGGCTCAGCCCCACCATAAGCGCCACGGCACAGGCCAGGGTGAGCAGGAGGGTTTGAGTGAACCGGGTGGGGTTGATAGGCGGGAGGATGGGCGTGGGCGAGGCGAAGGGCCGAGGCGTCGCTGCACCCGACCCTGGCCTACTCGTCGGCACGGGCGTTGGCGCGGTTCGTGTCGCCGCCTGGCTGAGGGGCGGCGGGCTTCCCCTGGCCGGGTCAGTCGGCCTCCCACCGAGCGGAACAGGAATGGGGCGCAGGTCACACGTCGGGCAGGGCGGTAAATGGGCCACGCGCCACGCATCATAGCCCTGACGCAAGGCGAGTAGCGGGTTGGGGCCGCCCATGGGTTCCAGGACAGACAGGTAGAGCCAGGGCGCGTTGGGGTCGCTGGGGCGGGTCTCGCCCATGTTCGGGACCGCGAAGGGGCCCTGGTCGGCCCGCGCCACCATGATAAACGCCGTCGAGGCCGTCTGCTGCACCCCGCCGGTATTGCAGCGGCGATCTCCGCCGGCGGCCGAACCCGCCTCCAGGGCGCGCACCAAGCGGTCAGAGAGGGCGACCGCGCCGATGTCCGGCGCGTTGAAGGCGGCCAGGGCGCGCTCGACCACGTCCATACTCGCCAGCAGGTTGCCCTGCACCGTGACGGCCCGGTCCGCGTTCGAGCGATGCCCCGCTGATGGGCTGTTTTGCGCTCCGGTATAGGCCGCGACCTTCACGCCACCCGTCAACGTCACGACCCCATACTGACGTGCCCCTGACTGGGCATCATTCGCCGGCCGTGTTACTTCGGCTACAATCTCGTCGGCGGGCCGGCCCGCTTGCAGCAGGTCGAAGACCCGGTTGCGGTTGCCCAGGTCGACGTTGGCCTGGACGGCCGCAGCGCCTTTGCCAGGGACGAGGGCAGCGACGGCGTCGGCATACATGGGAACACATGACGCCAGCGCGATGCCAACATCGCCTGTGGTGGGGTCGGCGGCAACGATGGACCAGGTGCTAGACGTCTGGCCGTCCTGGTCCGCCGCCAGGGTTCGGAACCAGCCAGGCAGGCTCAGGGCAAGCAGGGCGCTCAGGACAACACGTGTTCTCAAGCGCCAGACGCTATAAGTCATGGGAGACTTCATACCCCTATTGACCGCGCCAGCGTAGGCTGGCGAGCGTGCCGATGAATGTCACATAGCAAACCAGAGCGAGCACAGCGACCCAGTTGGCATATCCCACCCGATCCGAGGGGAGGAGCAGGCGCAGCAGGCAGAACAACGCGAGTAGATACCACGTCAGCCCGTGGTACCAGCGCAGGACAAAGGACTGCCAGGGCGCGCGAGCCTGGGCTTGCTGCGGGGTGCGTGGCCGGGGCCAGTAAACTGTGTAGACGATGGCGATGCCGAGACAGAGGGCGGCCCAGACTAACCACGACACGCCCAACCAGCCGCTTCCGCTGAACAGGCTCATGCGGTCTCAGCGTCTAGCTTGAACGCCGCCAGGGTCTTGACAGGCCGAAACTCGATTAGCCCCACCTCCGTCAATAGGCCGCTCAACGGCTTGAAGTGCGCCAGGCAGGCCTCGACGGCGCGCCCCATCTGCGCCGACGGGACATGGATGGCGAGCGTGCTGTGAGCGACCCAGCGGTTGGGGAGATAGAGGTCACTGAGTCGCGCTTTGATGCCAGCGAGACGGGAGTGGAAGTCGCGGTGAACCTGCCAGAGCGTCTCGGTCATCACCGGGGCGAGGAACAGGACGCCCTCGCTAGACGGAAAGACGCCCACGGAGGCCAGGCTGACGGGGAAGGCGGGCGTGGCGCGCGCGAACTGGTCCAGGGTAGCACTGCACGCTTCCACGTCTAGATCGTGCAAGACGGCCAGACTCACATGGGGGCGGTCGCCCAGCCCATCCAGGGCCGACGAGACGCCCGCCTCCGCCAGACGCTGGCGCAGGTGGCGCAAGGCTGTTTCGAGTTCCGGGTTGAAGTAGAGTTCGACCGCGTAGCCCATTGCTAAGCACCCACCTTGAAGTCACGCTGACGTAGGTTCTGAATGCATCACCCGCTCCAACTCCTCGCGCACCACCCGCCGCAGCATAGTTTCGTCTGTCATCCCGTTAAAGCGTTCCAAATACTCGCGTAGCGCGCGATTGATCAACGTCTGATAGCCCGATCCGGTGTTTTCGGCGTGCGTCCGAAAAGCCTCGAGCACATCATTGTCGAGATAAATGGTGATGCGTGTCTTGCCGATTTGTGGTAGAACTGCTCCCCGTCGCCCCTCACTGAAATTGTATTCATCCTTCATAGTCCCTCACCTCCCTGCGTGTCGCTTGGCGAGCCGAAATCAGGCGTACTGAGTCGCCACGATAAGTGTAAATGACCACAAGGATGCGGCCCAGCGCATCCAATCCGAGGGTGACGTTCATAGATGTGTTATATGTATTATATGCATATACGATAAACGAGGCTAGAGTCGAACAAACATCCATACGGTTACGACCAACCCTGCCACAATGACGGCAGTTCGCAGCAAGTCCTGGTCCAGACGGCGGGCGATGCGGGCCACAACGTAGCCGCCGATGAGCGCGCCAATCGCTGCCCACCACGCCACCGGCCAGATGACGCGACCGGACGCGATGAAGAACAGCGAGGCCGTGCCGTTGATCGCGATGGCAAGCGGGTTTTTGAGCGCGTTCATGCGATAGATGTTCGACATGCCCATGACACTCATCGAGGTCAGCATCAGAATGCCGATGCCCGCGCCAAAGTAACCGCCGTAGAGGGCGATAGCGAACTGGAGGACACAGCCCAGCGCCAGGCTCATGGGCGAGATATGATCTTCGGGGGCTTTGACCACGGCCTCGGCCCGCCGCTGAAGCGCCAGGCGGGTTAGGAAGTTGCGACTGGCGAAGACAAAGGTAGCGAATAGGACCAGGAACGGGACAATGCGCCGAAAGATGGCCTCCGGCGTATTGGCGACGACAAACGCGCCGAGCAGGCTGCCCAGGATGGTGGGACCCAGTAGTATCAGAAAGACGCGCCCCTGCGAGCGCAGGTCTTTCCGAAAGGCGAGCGCGCTACCCAGCGAGCCGGGCACAAGCGCCGTCGCGTTGGTGGCGTTGGCCTGGACTAGTGGCAGGCCCGCCCAGGCCAGCGCGGTAAACGAGAAGACCGTGCCGCCGCCGGCGATGGCGTTGACGGAGCCGGCTAGCACAAAGGCGAGGAACACAACAACCTGGGTCAAGAAGTCCATACAGCCTCAAAGAGAGGGAGGTCAGGTCAAGAGGTGAGCGACCGCTTGTAGGACGGTCGGCCAGGCGTCGGAATAGGGGTCAATCACCTCGAAGTGGCCCATCTCCGGCAGGGTCAACAATTCCACGTCGTCGCCGAGAGCGCGGGCGGCCTCATAGTAGCGCTGGCCCAATTCGTAGGGCACGTTGGGGTCAGCCGTGCCATGCACAATCACTTGCCGCACCCCCAGCGGCAGCAGCGCCTGGGGCGAGGCGGCGGCGTAGCGGTCGGGGGTGTCATCGGGGCTACCCCCTAGCAGCGCGGCGACGGCGTCGGAGCCGAGCCGCAGCTCCCAGGCGCGGCGCAGATCGGTGACGCCGGCCAGCGACACGGCCCCGCGCACCGACAAGGGGTCGTCCACCGCAAGCGGCGAACCCGGCGGGACGCAGTGGGCGCCCGCCACCCACAAGGCCAGGTGGCCGCCGGCCGAGTGGCCGATGACGGCGACGCGGCCGAGGTCGAGCGGAAAGCGCCGCGCCAGGATGCGAACATGGTTTACCCCATGAGTTACATCGAGGAACGTCCCTGGCCACCCACCGCCCGGCTGGCCGACGCGGCGGTATTCCAGGCTCCACGTCGCGTAGCCCTGGCGCGTAAGCGCTTGACATAGCCAGCCAATGTGGTCCAGCGAATAGGCGGCTTTCCAGAAGCCGCCGTGAATCACGACGACGACGGGAAACGGGCCGGGGCCGGCGGGCAGGCGCAAGTCTCCGAACTGGAGTGGGTCCGGGCCGTAGGGGATGGTGTAGTCGGCGGACGGTGATGCCAGGGTTAGGATGCGGGCGGTATCAACCACTGTAGAGTGTCCTTGCGACGAAGAGCGATGCGAGTTATTCTACATGGACGAGGTCATCCACGCAACAAACCTCTTACTATGAGCAGAAAGCTGATTGCTAAATCCCGCCGATTTGAGTACACTCTGAGGAGGTCAGGACCTGAACAGGCAGACGAGGATAGCTATGCGTGTCGACTTGAACTGTGACATGGGGGAGAGCTTTGGCGCGTGGACTCTAGGCGCCGACGCAGCCATGATGGCCGTTATCACGTCGGCCAATATCGCCTGCGGCTGGCACGCCGGCGACCCGCTGGTGATGGAGCGCACGGTGCGCCTGGCGCGGGACCACGGCGTCGGCGTCGGGGCGCATCCCGGCTACCCCGACCTGCTCGGCTTTGGCCGCCGCAGTATGGCCCTATCACCCGCCGAGGCCGAGGCGTATGTCCTCTACCAGGTCGCGGCGCTGGCCGGTATCGCCCAGGCCAATGGCGCCCGCCTCGTCCACGTCAAGCCCCACGGCCAGTTGTACAACGACGCCACCACCAACACGGCCCTGGCCGAGGCCATCGCCCGCGCCGTCGTGCGCCTCGATCCGGAGCTGATTCTGGTGGGGCTGGCCGGCTCGCTGCTGGTGGAAGCGGGGCGGGCTGTCGGGCTGCGCGTGGCCGAAGAAGCCTTTGCCGACCGGGTCTATGAAGCGAACGGCGCGTTGCGCTCCCGCCGCCTGCCCGACGCCATGATCCACGATCCGGCCCAGGCCGCCGACCAGGTGCTGCGCATGGTGCGCAACGGGGAGGTGGTCGCCCACGATGGGACGCGGGTTACGCTGCGGGCCGATACGATCTGTATGCACGGCGACGGATCAACCGCGCCCCAAATCGGGGCTGAGTTGCGCCAGCGCCTTGAAGCGGTGGGCGTGCAAATCACCCCGCTCGCCGCTTTGGTAAACTGACCAAAGGATACGCTGTAAAGCCCCGAAGTAGGCCGTGCGGTATTCCCTCTCCCTCTGGGAGAGGGAGGAGAAAGCATGAACGAGGTGCGCTTTGGCCTGCTGGGCGCAGGCATGATCGCGAGCTATCACGCGGCGGCCATCCGTCAGACACCCGGTGCGGCATTGGCTGCCGTGGCGCGTGACAACCCTGAACGCCGCGCCGAGGCCGAAGCAGCTTTCGGCGTCCCCTGCCTCGCGCCGGGCGACCTGCTAGCGCGTGACGACGTGGATGCCGTCGTGGTCTGCACGCCCAGCGGCCAGCACAGC
>JAHCIP010000096.1 GCA_026129165.1 Anaerolineae bacterium | reverse complement strand
TATTCATTCACGTAAAATGTTACCGGTGTGGTATGGTTCACTCAAAAGAGAATGTTACCGAGGAACCATGTCTACTAATGACAGAATGACCGTAAACGAACGTCGCAAGTACCTCAAACGCATGTACCGCCGTTATAAGGACGCCGACCGCCCGACCAAAGGCCAGTTGCTGACTGAGATGGAGGCGGTCACCGGGCTGCACCGCAAGAGCTTGGTGCGGCTGCTGACGCCCGAGGGACTGGAGCGCAAGCCGCGCCAGCACCAGCGGGGCTGCACCTATGACCACCACCTGGATGACGCCCTGCGCGTGATTGCCGAGACGCTGGACTATGTATGTGCTGAACGCCTCCAGCCCGTGCTGGTCACGACCGCCGAGGACTTGGCGCGCCACGCTGAGTTGCATTTGACCGAGGCGGTGCGCGCGCAACTGGCGGCCATTAGTGTCTCGACCCTGCGGCGGCATCTGGCCCGTCTGCGTCAGGATGAGCCATGCCTCCCCCGCGCGCGCCCCACCCGTTCAGCTGTCGCGGCAGCCATTCCCATGCGGCGCATCGCCTGGGACGAAGCGGTACCCGGCCACTTTGAGGTGGACTTGGTGCATCACTGTGGTCGCTCGGCCAGCGGCGACTATGTCCACACGCTGCAGATGATCGATGTCGCCACCACCTGGAGCGAACGGGTGGCGGTCTTGGGGCGCAGCCAGCGGGCCATGCACGCCGCCTTCGAGCGCATCGAAGCGCGCTTACCCTTTCCGATCCTGGAAGTGCATCCCGATAATGGACCTGAGTTCCTCAATGACCACCTCGTGCGTTACTTTCGAGACCGCGTGCAGCCCATTGACCTCTCGCGGAGCCGACCCTATCACAAGAACGACAACCGCTTTGTCGAGGCCAAGAACTTCACGTTGGTGCGTGCCTATTTTGGCGACGCGCGCTTCGATACCCTGGCGCAGCAACGCCTGCTCGACTACCTCTATGACCAGATGTGGCTCTACTACAACGCCTTTCAGCCCGTGTTGCGGTTGGCTCAGAAGGAGCGGCTGGAGGCTGACGGCCAGACGCGGCTACGGCGCAAGTGGGATGCAGCCCAGACGCCCCTGGCACGCCTCTGTGCCACGGATGTCCTCGACCCTTCCGCGCACGCCCTCTTACTCAAGCAGCGCGATGAGACCAATCCTCGTCAGCTACGACAGGCGATCTACCGCTTGCGAGATCAACTCTTCGACCTGCCCGCCGCCCGCTGTCCCGAGGATAGCTACCTCATCGCCTAACCCAGAAAGGAGCCGCCTGGCCCGGTAACATTCTCTTTTGAGTGAACCACCGCCTCTCGGTAACATTTTCTTTTGATTGGACATGTCGTGGCGCATCGTGTTGAGAGGCGGCGTAGGCCGCTGTGTGTAGCTGTTCACAGTGAACAATATCGGGCGGCATCTCGCGAGTGGTCTGAGCCACTATTCGTGCGAGTTGGGCTGAGTAGTACTCGTCGGCCAGGCGAGGAGTAGGGGACACGAGTCGACTCAGCTTAGCCTGTATAGACTGCTTGACCGGAGACCGGCTCGCCGCCAGAACCTTGACCCCCAGGGCCTCGAGCGCGGGGAGATGGTCTTGCTCGCTTTCAGCGTCCAGAAGCGTCGCCAGCGTCAATTCATGCCGCCTCGCCAGACGACGGACAAGCTCGTAGGCCCGTATCTTCCCGCCCGAGTCAGGGGGAAAAGGCAGGTAGGGGGTAATATAGAGAATTCTCATGGGTTGAACGACGATGCGATATAGATGGCGTCGGCATACAGGAGACGTCCATCGCCATCCGGTCGGCTATACGTGGGTCTGGCCCAGCGGTGTAGGTAAAAGCCGAATTCGTGCGTCATCCTTGCATGGAGTTGATCAAATAGGGCGTCGCCCTCATAATGTGATACGAAGTTGGTCTCCAGGATAACCGCCTGGGTGCGGTCCAGGGTTTGGCGGGCCCCGTCGAGCAGAGCTATTTCGCCGCCTTGAATATCGACTTTAAGCAGGGTAATGCTAGGAATATGGGCGAGTAAGTGGTCCAGTGGCTGCAACTCGACGAATATGGTTTGGGCCTCCTGGACGGGCGAGTAATAGTCACTGACGCCAGCCCGGACCGCCAGTAAGGAGTTCCATTCAGAATTCTCCATGAGGTGGAACGGAACCCTGCCTGACGCCGCGCCCACGGCGCACGGGATCAGCTTGACATTCGACCAGCGGCGCAGACGCTGGTCGAGCTGTCTGAATGCGCTGGGGTCAGGCTCAATGGCGATGAGTTGGCGCGGCGCCATCAGCGTCAGAATCGACTCACTCCAGACTCCGATGTTAGCCCCCACATCCACCACAACATCGGGAGAGCGTAGAATGGGGCTGGGGACGTGGTCAAGGCGCGAGGCGACCAGCAAAGTGCGCCAACGGCGAGACAGGGCTGCCCGCCAGGGGCTTGTACCTGTCAACCCTATCCGCTCAAATTCCCGCCTGGCCTGGAGGAGCTTTAAGACTCCTTGGGGCGCCAGTAACTCCCAGCCGCCTGCTAGCTTGCTTCTCATTCGGTCACCGCTGCGGTGAAGCCCAGTATTTCAGTCAGTTGCGGCCAGTGTCCTTTAACCCCCAGCAGGTCCGTGTTCGCCTGCCCGCTGAGGGGTTCGCTTAGTTGACGTTCCTCCACAACCTCTTTAAGTGTGTGTGTCGAGGCGTCGATCTGGTAGAGATGAAACCCGAGTCGCGTTAGCTCATCGAGGTACTGCGTTGTGGAGCTTGCGTCGGCTGCATTCAGTCCATAGGGCCAGAACTCGGAGAACAACAGGAGGCGTTCGGCGCGCTCTAGCGTGTTCCGCATTCCGCGCAGGGCGTATAGCTCGTAGCCCTGGATATCCATTTTGATGATGGATGGCGTGACGTCAGCCGGTAGCGCCCCGTCAATATTGATAGCGCGTACAGAATAGGAATCCCGCAACTGGGTATCGTCAGCTTGATACGTGCGATGATCCCCCCGATTGTGGGCGTTCACATAGAGGCGCAACTCGCCAGGTCGGTCGGATACCGCGTTTTGCATCAGAACCACGTTTGTATGACCGTTGGCAGCGACATTTTGCTTGAGTAGGGCGAAATTCTCGCGATCCGGCTCAAAGGCGTAGACACGCCCGGTTGGCCCAACTCGTTGGGCCGCGATGAGCGTATAGATACCAACATTCGCACCGATGTCTAAGACGATCGCGCCTGGCTCAAGTAACCGCGCGAATAGGCTGAGTTCGAAGTCTTCAAATGAATGTTCAAAAATGAGGCTATGGCTTAGTACTCTATCCTCGATATGGAGAGTGACCCATTGACCCAGGACATTCACCCGCTTGGGTCGAAGATAGCGTACCAGGAAAAGGTAGATCTTCTTCAGCCAGGGGATGCGTCTGCCAAGCCTGAGGTCAAACCGCTGATAGAAACTGAGCAGGTCAGTGAGATGCCGATAGATTGTCAACTTGACCGAACGGGCCATGAATCCGATCCTCCAGGCCAACCGATTATGATTTGAGGTCAGGCTGTAAGTTGAAAGCGTGACGCCATCTCAGGATACTGGAACGACCTGGTATCCACATCGGCATTCGTTCGGCCAACATGAACAATAGAACGAAGTCTTCCCGTTTGAATGCCCTGAGTATGACTGCGCTAGTCAGGTAAACAATGACCAGGATGGCGCCGGCCAACGCCAGCGTGACAATGGTGTGAATGTAGGGATGAATAAGACTCCCAACCGCAGCCGTGATCAGGGCTGAGCCAAGAGGTGGGGCGATGACGACTGACATGAGTTCGTGCAGGGACACCTGGGCCATCTGACGGCTGGCGTAGATAATAAAACCGACGGTGATGACCGCGCTGACTAGAAAGAGGGCGAGGGCTGGCGCAATGAGGCCGACGAGCGGGACCAAGATGATCAGTAGCGGAATAAAAGCGATCGCGGCGGCCGCCGATAATGTGTTGTTGATTTCCGGTTTCCCCAATGCTTCGCAGTAAAGGATAGGCACGGCGGCGATGGACTGGATGTAGAAAGCTGCTAGCAACCAGCGCATGACTGGCCCGCCTTCACGCGCGAACTGTTCGCCCTGGTCTCCGCCAATCCAGAGACGCAGCAGGCTGTCACCCAGAATGAACAGCGTCGTCAGGGTGAGGCCGGCCACAAGCGCCATCATGCGACTACTGCGCAGGAAGAGCCGCCGACGCTCTGGCTCATTATCTCGCAGTTTGCCGATGCGTGGAAAGAGGGGGGAGACCAGTTCACCGAGCAAACTCGCCACACGTAAGGCTACATTGGCCGGAACCGCATACAGGCTGACGGCCTGAACGCCTAACATCGCGCCCAGGACGAATTGATCCACGCGAAAGACCAGCGTACTGCTCAGGCTGCCGACGAATTTGAACGCGCTGAAGCGCACGAGTTCGCGGAATACGGTTTTATCAAAGCCCGGGCGAATGTGAATGGTGGGGGAGAGAAAACGGCTAAGAGCGTACAGCGTGATGAGCAGGGCTGTCGTCGCCAGGACATTGACGGTCATCAACGCGACGAGTGACCAGCCCCAAGCGGCACATACAATGATGAGCACGGTGGACACCAGTGAAATCGTAGCCGTGCATTTTGTCAATAGATCGTACCGTTCAAGGGCGATGGGGATGGCATTAAAGACCGACAGCCACATCGTCAGGGCGAACGAGAGGGTGCTGAGCCAGAGCGCTATCTGAGCCAGGAGCTGGAGTTCGCCTGGGATACGGAGGATATGCAGCGCTAGCCAGGGAACGAGCAGCGCGAAGAGGGCGCCACCCAGTAGGCCCAGGCAGAGGAACAGGGTCAGCGCGGTGCTCACAATCGCCTGGCTGTGCTCAACCTTCTCTTGGTGGAGAGCGGCGCTCAGTAGTCGCACAACGGCCGGTGTCAGCCCTAAGTCGAGAACACCAAGCAAGCCACCAAAGGTGAGGGACAGGACGTAAACACCATACGCCTCGCTTCCCAGACGGTGGACCAGAATAGGTGTACTCACCAGCGATAGAATGACAAGTAGGCCGCGGTTCGTTAGGTGGAACAGGATATTGCGGAGCAATGAGGGCAACCGTCTCTCCTCGCTAATTCACTGTAGACCCTAATTGAGTGCCCGAGCGCTTCACGGCCCCCATGAACTCCAGGCCAAGCGCGCCGACGACACCTAATAATACACCCGCCAGGCCGCCGAGAAGAAGGTTCCTCATGGTGCGCGGTTGCGAAGGCTTCTCGGGGGGGATTGCGGCGGCCGCCACCCGGACTTGGGTATCGGGGAGTTGCGAGGCGACCCCTACTTCAGCTTGTTTACGTAAGAGCGTGGTGTAGGTATCCCAGGCAACATCGCGAGCCTGGGAAAGACTGCGATGCCGCGCCATCTCTTGTTCTTGGGCTTCTTGTAGCTTGCTGAGTTCTTGTTTAACATCGGCTGAATCGATTTGGGCCTGGAGGTCCTGGCGGCGCGTTTCCAAAACGGTCAGTATCGCCTCGACTTCCCGCGCTTGGATCGTCACCGGCTCACGACCAGCCACCGTCGTGTCGAGAGGGAACTGGAGGGGAAAAGCGATGGCTTCACCCGCTGCCCGTTCTCCCGCCGCCAGCCCAGACGAGGCGGAGAATGCATTGAGCTGGAGCAGCAACAGCAGCGCCCGATTATTAATGCTCGTATCTGTGCCCTGGCGTAGCTGATCGCGTAGCGACTCGGCATCGCTGATAATACGGTTGAGCCGACTTAAGGTCGAATAGCGGTCCGCGAATTGGGTCTGCTTTAGTTTGACCTGCTGCTCCAGTAAAGACAGGTTGTTGTTAGCCACGAACTGTTCATACTGGGCCTGGGCGGTCTGATAATTGCCCCAGGCCGCGTCGACCTGGGGCTTGATCTCAGAGGGCGCCTTGCCCGCCAGGTTGAATACCTGGTTGGCCTGCACGGCAAATAGATCAACCCACGCATTGGCGATCATGGCAGCCTGGTCCGCCGTATCGGTGGTGACGTTCATCTCGATGAGATCGCCCTGGGAAGTAACATTGACAAGGTCCAAGAGGGCACTGGGGCTGCGATAGGCTGGGGCAAGGGCGTCGCCGAGTTTGGAAATCACTTGTGCGGCAATGGCGCTACTACTCGCCAGGCGTACCAGCGCCGCCTTACGGGGAGTGGGATCGTAGGGGATTTGGTACTCCGTCTTGAACTTGGGGTCAAAGTTGAGTTGGTCGCGCGTGACGGAGATGACGACACTGGCTGTGGCTGTATACGTGGGCGAGAATGTCAGACGGGTGACAAGGGCACTGACGAGCAGGGTTAGAATGGTAAGAGCCCCGATCATTTTCCAGCGCCGTAGCAAGACAGAGACGTAGCGGCGCAGGTCGATCTCGTCCTCTCGTACCGGGGCCGACGCAATAGGTGTCATATATATTCCTCCCCTATAACAACGGGTTATGAGGCGAGAAGATACGCTGTCCCCCGCCCCTCGTGACTGCACGTCTGGGCTATCTGGCGCGAAGTGTTTGTCTCGGTGATTGTTCTGTAAGGGAAATAGTTGCGCTATACTTGACACCATGCCCCTCTGTGGGGTACAATCGCGACCAGGATATGACGAGGCGCACTCCTGTTGGTGAAGCTCTTGAATCAATGGGCGCCCGGCAACCGTCGTCTTGACAACTGGGGTGCTGTCACAAATAAACTTGGTCTCCCGTTTTTAGGAGGGGAGCAATGAAACGCCAAATTGCCGTTCTGGTAGGTCTGCTTGTTGTCTTCGTGCTCTCGTTGGTGGCGTTAAGTTCACCCGTGGCGGTGTACGGGAGTGCTATACCTCAGTCGTTTGAGGCCAACGCGGTTCCGAGGACTGCTGCTCTAGCCGGAGACTTCTCAGCCCGCGCTGCCGTCGCCGCGACGGGGTCGGTTGGTCCAGACTTCAACGCCGACGGGAAGCGCGATGTCCTGTGGAATAAGTCGTCGACCGGTGAGAATGTGATGTGGCTGGTCGACGGCTTCAGCATCAGCTACCAGTTCGTGCCGTCCGTCCCGACTGGGTGGTCTGTCATCGTGTAACCCAGCGGGCGGAGATGGGCTGAGGTAGGCAGTATCGCTGAGCACACCTTCCATCTCAGCTTCAACGGTCAAGAGTCGCGGCGGTGTCATGCCAGAAACTGGCATGACACCGCCTTTTGTTATTGTTTGCGTGCCTCTACGGCACGACGGCCCAGCCGGCGGGTACCGATGTTACCACCTGCCAGTTGATGGCGAAACCGTTCATGAGCCACACCACATTCTGCCCGCTTGAACTGTAATTCCACACCACGTCGGTTGTGCCATTGCCGTCGAAGTCGCCGACGCTGACGGGTCGCCACCCGGCGGGCACGGCACTGACGACCTGCCAGTTGATGCTGAAGCCGTTCATCAGCCACACGACGTTCTGCCCGCTCGCGCTGTAGTTCCACAGGACATCGGTCCGGCCGTTATTGTCGAAGTCGCCCACCGCCACGGGCGTCCACCCGGCTGGCACTGCGCTCACCAGTTGCCAGTTGATGTTGAACCCGTTCACCAACCACACCACATTCTGCCCGCTCGCGCTGTAGTTCCACAGGACGTCCGTCTTGCCATCCCCGTCGAAGTCTCCCACGGCCACAGGCGCCCATCCGGCGGGCACCGCGCTGACCATCTGCCAGGTGATGGTGAACCCGTTCACCAGCCACATGACGTTCTGGCCGGTCGAGCTGTAGTTCCACAGAACGTCCGTCTTGCCATCCCCGTCGAAGTCGCCGACCCCGACCACCTTCCAGCCGGCGGGCACGGAACTGACGACCTGCCAGGTGATGCTGAACCCGTTCATCAGCCACACCACGTTCTGACCCGTCGTGGGGCTGTTCCAGAGGACATCGGTCTTGCCGTCGCCGTTGAAGTCGCCGAGGGCAACGGCTTGCCAGCCGGCGGGGACGGAGTTGATGAGCTGCCAGTTGATGGTAAAGCCGTTCATGAGCCAGGCGACGTTCTGGCCGCTGGAAGCATAGTTCCACAAGACATCGGCCTTGCCGTCACCGTCGAAGTCGGTCATCGCTCTCCGCCGAGGCGTAGCCCCGGTCGCTGTCGGGGTGGCTGTCGCGGTGCGCGTGGGCGTCGCGGTGGAGGGCGCGGTGGCCGTCGCCGTCGCCGTGGCGGTCCGCGTAGCCGTCATGGTTGCGGTCGCAGCGGCGAGGGGAGTGAGGGTGACGGTGGCCGTGGCTGTCGCTGTTGCCGTTGATGTCGCGGTGGCTGTGCCGGTGACTGTTGGTGAGGCCGTCGCCGTGGGCGGCGGGGTCGGCGTCGGCGTGGGCGTCCCTGAAGCGGTAGCCGTGGGCGTCACCGACGGTGGCGCAGGACTTGTTGCGGTGACTGTCGGTGTCGATGTGGCCGTCCGTGAAGCCGTCACGGTGGCTGTCGCCGTGGCTGTGAGAGAGGCTGTCGCGGTGGGCGTTGCCGTGGCTGTGTCGGTGGCAGCGGGTGACTGGGCTGTATCGGTCAACTCTTCCAGGGCGATCTCGTTGACAAAGGCGCCGCCGACAGAGTTGGTGCGACGAATCGTGACCACGATGAAGCTGTAGGTCTGATAGGCGCTCGTCGGCACCAGGGGCGTGAAGGTGTACGTAGTCGCTTTGGTCAGCGCGAAGTTGGGCACGATGACACTGCCGCCGACGCTGACCTCTTCCTGGGGTGTACTCAGGAGTTGGTGGTAGAAGGTGAGGTTGAGGCGATATTGCTTGGTGGGGACTAGCCCGTCGAAGCGGTAGCGCAGCTCATTGTCTGGGTCGTTGGTCGGATTGCTGTCAATTGAGTCGTTACGGGCATTCTGATAGGGCAGAGGTCCCCAACTCAGTGGGTTGCCGTCGAGGTAGCCGTAGGCCCGACCCGCCGGACCACCGGGATAAGGTGGGTCTTTCTTGGTATCGTTGTTGCCCGCATCGGCGTAGCGGTAGTCCACGTCGTGAAGGCTGATTTCGGCGACAACTGCCTGGAGGTTCTGAAGCTCCTGGATCGTCACGGTGAGCGAACGGTCGCCGGCGTAGAGGATAGGGTCAACCAGGAAGGAGAGCGCGTGCGCCTGGCTATCGGTCAGGTCGACCGCGTCGATGAGGGTGGCGTCGTCAACCCGGACCGCCTCGAAACGTTGGCCTTCACAGTCCAACAGGGTGACGTTCAGGTGGTAGAAGTGGCCGGGTAGCAGGTGATCGAAACGGTAAGTCAAGGTCGCGGTGTTCGACATGCGTAGGGTCTGGGCGGGCTGGACGCCGCAGGCAATGGCGCTGGCGCCAGGGGTGGTGTAGCCGTAGCCGAGCGCGGCCGTATACTGTGGGTCGGCGGCCGGATTGCCGCTGTCAATGAGGATGGGGCCACGGAAGCCGACATAGACATCCAGCCAGAGGTCGTTGTTGCCCTCGTTGGACTCGTTGACCTGGCGGTCGCGGTCGGCGCGGGCGAAGAGACGGTAAGGGCCTGGGACAGTCGGTGTCCAGGTGAAGACGACCGGCGTGTTCAGGCCACCACCCAGAGGGTTGACCGACGTCGTGTTGATGAGCGTACCGACCGTGTCCGGGTTGCCCTGGTATAGGGCGACCATTTGCGCCGCTGACGTTGTCTGGCCGCTGTTGTTCAAGGTCAGCGTGACCTGCACCGCTTCGTTGACCACCGGCTCCGCGTTCGATAGGCTGATGGTCGGGAAGGCCAGATCGGGGCGGGTGAGGATGGTGATTGGCTTGCTGGCTCCGTTGTTGGTCTCGGCCGTCTCGACCAGGCGGTTGTAGGGGTCAATGGCTACTCGCACTGTCGTCGCGCCGGTGAAGCCGAGCGTCTTCCAGTCCAGAGGGGCTGGAGCCGTACCGCCCGCGCTGGCAATATTGGCGACAAAGGCGCTGCCAATATATGTCTCGCCGCCGCCGGCGGGTGTAGCGAAGAAGCCGGCCGTGAGCCGGCCGCTGTCCCGCGTCCCGCTGTTGTGCAGGGTCGCCGTGACCGTCACTGTGTCGCCTTCAGTGGGCGAGGCCTGCCGCGCAATATCGGCGCCATGGTGAGGTCGGGTTGCGCCGATACAATGTCGCGCTCAGCTCGCCAGCGCCGTCTTCCATGCTGGGGCTGGGGACGATGCGCAGCGGGGATATCCACCTCACCGTTGCGGCCAGGTAGGCGCTGAACGCCGTCGCCAGGTTGCCGCTGGTCACGGTGGCGGGGAAGGTGGCGGCACCAGAGCGGTGGACCAGTCCACCGTCCCGTCGGCCCCGACATCCACGGTGAAAGGACAGCGGGCTGCTGGGGGTCGCCGTTCTGACCCATAAGCAGGCTCAGGTTGACCGCGCTGTAGTTGGCGGCAGTCAGGCGGACGAAGTGGTCTTGGCCCCCGATGGTGTCAGGGCCAGGTTGGTCAGCATCACGTCGGCCTGGCGGTCGCTCTGGACGCGGATCGGGCACATCCACGACCCCGCCCCCAGGCGACATCAAAAAGCGGCCCAGCAGGTATTATTCAGGGCCGGTCAGGCCGTTGCTGCGGTGAGAGGTGGCTGGGAAGGTGGCCGAGGCGTTGTAGTGCCGCAATGAGCCGTCGCTGCCACTGTCGAGGCAGAGGTTGAGGTCGCCCCGACGGGACGCCGTTGCTGACCAGGGCATCCAGGCTGGCGGCGCCGTAGACCTGACGCTTCATGCGCAGCGAGTTGGTTCGCTGGCCCGCGCTTGGCAAAGGTGAGCTGGCGTACAAACTGTACATCGTACGTATTCCTCTGGGTAAACGTATCAGGCAAGGTCAAGCGGTTCGTCTGTGTCGCGGCATTGAGGCGTTCAATGAACGAGCGATTATTCGCATAGTAGATATCAGTGTTGCCAGGTGGAACGTAGTCGCCTGGGAAGTTGTCCTCCCACACCATGTGAACAGTTCCATAGAGGTCTACGACGAGACGCGGCCGCGCGGCCCGAAGCTGGAGACACGAACGGGACCTGACCATGTTCCTGTCGCTGATCGAGTGAAATAGTAAACATCCCAGTTCTGTACAGGTTGGGGTGGGAAAGGATCTTGCGTGGCGAGATGTAGATTGCCCGATGGATCAGCCCCATCCAAAACGGCCCAGGTAGCATTTGGTACGGTTTCGGGTGTCGTCCATGCTCCACCGTTAGGCTTCTTTTTTGACAAAAGTTGAAGTTGGGACCGAGTACCAACTCGGCACCGTGAGTTTGTCACTGTTAGGCCAACTGCCGCTAAAGTGATCGGCGGCAGACCATCCAGCGCCTGTCTTGATGCGATAGCCTACATACGACTGTCCTGCATCCGGATTCCAAGCAACGTGTACGTTTCCGCACCGTCCGCGACAATGGGGTGATAGAAGTACACAGGTTCGTCCGAAAGCTGTTGTGGGGCCGACCAAGCGCCCTGCCTATTTCATTGTGTACATCGCTTGGGATCCCGAACAGCCATTACACTGCCCTCTGAATACGACATGGAGCGCAAACCGCAGGGTCAACTTGCACCATCAGCCTGGGCTGGCCCCACCAGACGAAGGTTGCGTTACCGCTTCCGGCGTTGTCCAGGCACCACCCTGTGGCTTCATGGTATG
Organism: Anaerolineae bacterium; assembly: GCA_026129165.1. Lineage (GTDB taxonomy): Bacteria > Chloroflexota > Anaerolineae > Epilineales > JAHCIE01 > JAHCIE01. The sequence continues at coordinate 7,261 of JAHCIP010000096.1, read as the reverse complement.
GTAGGCAATGGAGCCGGACTCCCATACCACATGCACCGTGTTATCGCGCGGGTCAATAGCAATGGCCTGATCGCGGTCGCGCTGCATACTCCCAGAGGGGCTAATATTCTGGGGTGCTTGACCACGATCCAATTAAGGGAGCGATGAATAGAAGATGCTACACGATTGGGATTGCCTGTCCACAGTTTCCCACAATCGGTGAACTGACCCAGATGACATGCAAGGTTCCGCGGGAATCAACCGCGATATCAGCCGAAATGAACTCACGGCGTCATTGGATACGTTCCTGGTGGCAATGCAATGCAACCAGTTACTGCCACCATTGCTAGGGCCATTCGTGCCAAACGCCGTACACGCTCGCCCTACACCTTTCAATATGCTGCCATTCTGGCTATACACCTGGCAGGGATCGAGCGTGGCTGGATCTGGGCCTAGATTGTCTGTAAAGTCAATCGGCTCGCCCTGGCTGTGGTCGCCCGTGATGACCGTCGGCCAGTCGATGGCGGTCTGCGCCGAAGCCGACGGCGTCGAGCTTGTCCAGGACCTCATTTCCCGACCCCTCTCCTACGAGGAGAGGGGAGGTAGAAGCGGCTGAAGCCCTGTTGGTTGAACTGGAGGGGGTGAGGACAGGGTTGGTCGTGAGGTTTGGCCTGGCGGTCGGTCTGGACGCGGAAGGGCACGTTTACGTCCGCGCCCCAGGCGATGTCCGTGCGGCTGACCAGGTAGGCGTTGAGGGCGGCGGCGAAGTTGGTGGTCGTCAGCGTGGCGGGGAAGGTCGTCGTGGCGTTGTGCGTCCAGGGTCGGCCGTGCCGTCGTTGTCGGCGTCAAGGACAGCGTCAAGGCCGCAGACGATGCCGCAGATGCTGACCAGGGCATCGAGGCCGCGCCGGTGTAGAGTTGCCGGGCGCGACGGCTCCGTCTGCTGGCCCGCGCCGGCGAAGATGTAGCGCCGCCCGTACTGGACCTTGTAGCTGCGCCCGCCGCAACGACTCCGGCAGGTTCAGCCGCGTCGTCAAGAGAGAAGTGACGCCAGCTTCGACCTGTTCAGCCATGTAGAACTGGGGTCTGCAAAGCACACTCGCAGTCGGGTTGGAACTCATGGGGCCGGACAGATTTTGATATTCGAGGCGTACCCTGCCATTGCCTCCAGGCCCGCCTACTGAGAGACAACCACAAGGCCCATACCCTGTACTCGATGAACCACCTCCACCACCTTGAGCTGCGAGTGATAGTCCTCCGAGAATCAGATTTTGGCTAACGAGTTTAACACTCCCCCCTGAACCACCACCAGCTCCGGGGTTGCTTCCTCCATTCTGTCCACCACCTCCATTGGCTGAGATCGAACCTGACAGCCATGCCTCGCGAGCAAAGACAAGAGTCGCCCCACCCACCATTAAGCCACCGTCCGCGCAACATCCTCCGGCGCTTCCACCGCCAGAGCCGAGGTGAAGGGCAGTAAGGGTGGCATCACCGTATGTATAACCCATCTTGTGGTTATCACCGCATTGATTACCCCCCATTACTGCCCTCGGCCCCATAACTACCACCACTACCGCCTATGTTTCCTTGATAGTCGCACCCCCACCCCCACCCCCATTGGCAGATGTACGCCTGTTCACCGATGGCCCGTAGCTCTCACCTGAATTGCCAGCCGCGGTCCAGCCGCCTCCATATGATACCACCACCCAGCCATTTTGATATCGGTATGAATGATTTATGCCATTGCAGCGTCAACACGCCACTCACACGAAAATGCTACAATCCCACCCCATCCACCATTCCAGAATGGGCAGTCAATACTCCGCCCGCATGGATGAGCAGGTTGCGTAATTAGGCACATCGTAGGACTTGCGCTGGCTTTGTTGCCGTGTACGTCTTCTGTAAGCTCGTAATTAACGCGAAGCCAAACATAGCATTAATCGCCGTGATCTTGAGCAAATTGCACTTACCGGGCACTTGAGTTCCGGCTCTTCGATTAGTATCTCATCGCCAATCGTCAGACCCGCTCTCGTCGAGCCAACACAAACCAGGTAGCCCCGACGGAGGCACTAATAGACAGTTGTGTATGAACATCATCAGTATAACGGGTCTTCCATTATTGATGACAATATCACCATCACGGCCGTCACCAAAGACCGCTGCCGAAGCCGTCCCCATCCCCAAAACTGAAGCTGCATCGTCGACGCCCTTAAGGGTGGTGTAGCCCTGGTCGTAGACCTTGACCGGGTGGAGCGTGTCGGGGTTGGGGCCGAGGGTGTGGTCGTACTGCACCCACTCGCCCTGGCTGTGGTCGCCCGGGATGGAAGCCGTCCAGTCCAGCGGTCGAAGCGTCGCCCCGCCCTGGCCGTCGGGGGCCAGCGGCGTGATGGTCCCCTGGATGGTGATGGTCCGCGAGGGGGTGAGCGGGTCGCTGGTGCGAACGGGAATGGTCCGCGAGAAGGGGCCGGTCGGCAGGTATTGGGTGTTGAGGGTGACGGTGTAAGGCGCGAAGTCGCCGGGCGCGAGGGCGCGCGAGGTCGGCCCGGTGACGGTGATGCCCTGCGCCGTGCCAAGGTAGGTCAGCAGGTCCATGAAGCCGACGCTGGCGAGGGTGAACTGGCGCTGGAGGAGCGTCCCCTGCTGCGCCGTCCCAAAGTCCCACGTCTCGTCGCCGCTCGCCATGGCCGACTCGGCCTTGGGGTCTGCCTGGAAGCTGGACAGCGGTCGGCCGGCCGTGTCGAGGATATTGCCCTCGTAGTCCGTCCAGAACGCCATGACGATGTAGTCCTGCGCCGCGTTGTAGGCGGGCGAGAAGGCGCTCGTGTTCCAGGTGATGGGGACGACGCTCGGACCGGCCGGCAGCGTGGCGGTGGTCGTGGCTTCGTGGACGACCGTGCCGGCGGGATCCACGAATTCAAGGAAGAGGTGGGCGTTGGTCAGCGTCGTGCCCGTCGGGTTGTTGACGACGAGGTTGGTGGTGTTACTGCCCTGGCTGAACGCGGTCGTCGTGACAATCTCGACGCCTGGATCGGGCAGCATCTGCCCGCCCATTCCTGCTAGGTTGTCGGTAGGCGCGATGAGGGTAACGGGCGTGATGAAGCGGTGGTTGCCCTGAGGGTCGTTGTAGCTGACGAGGACGATGGGCGCGGTGTACGGCTCGCGGTTAATCGTGTACTGGAACGTGTCGGCCGGCGTCTTGGCCTGGACGGTGAAGCTGTTACCGTTGTAGACCTTGCCCGTCAGCAGCGAGACCTGGACGCCATAGGCTCCGACGTTGACGAGGGTCGGGGAGGCATAGCCCGCGCCGAAGGGCAGGCTGCCGCTGTTCGTGCCGTCGCTCCAGTTCAGGCTCCACGTCCCCGCGCCCACGTCGCAGCCGCCCGGATTCGAGCAGCCGACGGTGAAGGTGTAGGTGAGGTCGGCCGCGCCGGTGTAGTAGCCGCCGGCGGCGGGCTTGGCCGTGCCGGTCCAGGTGGCGGGGGCCGTCGTGGGCGGCAGCAGGCGGCTGCCGACAATGACGCTCCTCTGGGCGCGGACGCGGCCCGAGCCGCCGACGGTGTTGTTGGTGATGCTGACCGAGTCGTCGGGCGCGATCATGACCGCCTCGACGCCGTAGGCATCGTAGAGGCCGGTGTTGAGGAAGGACAGCGTGCCAACGACGGTGTTGCCCGCTCGCTTGGTATGCAAGCCGGCGATGAGCTGGGGCGAGGGGTGAGAAGCGGGGTCAGCCGGGTTGGTCCCCAGGCGCTGCTCCGAGCGGTCGGAGTAGCCGTCGAGGTCGGTGTCCTTGTTGAAGCGGAAGAAGACGGTCGAGTTGGGCTGGGCGGTCGTGTCCTTGAGCGAGGCGGTGCCGTCGCCGAGGTGGTTCAGATAGATGTTCCACCAGTCGTCGGTCGAGAGGGCGTGCCTGCACCAGATGGCCGTGCCGACCAGCCGGCGGTCCACACACCAGGCGGGCGCGTCGGTGCGACCCTGCTCCGGCGTCCAGATGGCGGTGATATTGCCGTCGGCGTCGGTGGAGTTGGGGAAGTAGCGAGCGATCACATCCTGGACCTTGTCGCCGTCGGCCCAGGTAGGGATGAGGTAGGTATCAATAGCCTCGTCCCCGTCGTCCATGCCATCTTCGATGCCGACTCGCACCCCAGCCGTCACGGCATCCTGATAGAACAGTTCATCGTTGCCGTAGGTAAAGTCCTCGATGACGATTCGCACAGGACCGCTGAGATCAAGGGTCTTCATCTGCTCTAATGTCAGAGGGATACGCCGAGACGTATAGGTGTGTTCCTCGCCGGGCATGAAAGTGTGGAACTTGCCATCGCCACCCAGATCAGGGGCAACGAAATAGGTGTACACCGGGTTGGGATTATCGCCGAGGTAGATGTTGAAGGCGAGGTTGGCGATCTCGCGGGCGTACTCGGTGCCGCTATTGCGAACTTTGTATGTAAACGAGAGATCGGCGGCATGCGCAGAGTCGACTGCTGTGGCAGTCCCCCAACTCGTAGCAGAGCCGAATTGCTGGCCGTTTGTCACGGTCTGCTCTTCGTATTGAGTATGAGTTGTAGTGTGCGAACCTCCATTTGATGAACCATGAGTGCTGGTCTGCGTCGGGACAAATGGCGGTGCCGGCCAACTTAGTTGATATATAGGCTGACTGGTCATGTTCGACCCGGAAAACTGGAAACGACTCCCCGTACCAGTTCCGTTTGGCTCCTGGCCTTCCTCAGCTTGCTTCCCAAGGCGAGTATAGAATTCGTCATTCAACCGTGTTCCTGTTGCCTTGAGGAAGCAGCTGATTTGCTGGCTGACCCCTCCAGGACATTTCTTTGGATCGGTCGCTGCTTGGTATGCATCCGGTATGGCGGCAACGGTATGAATAATCGTTCCGACGGCTGCCGTGGTAATTTGCTGAACGCCCTTGACTGCATCTTTTTCGAGTAGTTTCGTGGCTCGGCTACAGACAGTATCTCCTTGACCATTTATGCTCTTTAGACACTTATCACCAGCATCCCACACAGTTTTGGCCGCGTCCGTGACCCATTTCTTTGCGTCATTGAAGTCGAACTGGGGGTCAAGAGTTTTAGCAGCCCCATTGAGGGCAGTTGTCGTCGAAACCTCATCCCAATCGTTCCATGTCGTGCTGTCTGCGACTGCCGTACTGGTTCCCTCTGTCTTCGCTGTGCTATAAGAGCGCGATTCGTTTTGCTGTATGGTATGGTCGGTTGTGACAACAGTCACGGTCTGTAGGTTGAGCGATGACGGCACGACATCAATCTCTGGGACGGGGAAGGCAGCGACGAAGGGGTGATTGCCCGGCGCTTTCACCCAGGAGGGCATCTCGGCGAAGATGGTGCCAGCATCCTCCGAACGAGGCAGCGCGCCGTAGCCATACTTGGTGAGACCGAAGAGCTCCTGCCCATCGTCAAACTTGTCGCGGTCGGTGGACTCCCGGTTGGGGTTGAGGCCCAGTTCCCAGGTTTCGGCGGCGTCGGGGACGACATCCTGGTCACGGTCAACACACTGGGCGTTGAAGTTGCCATCGCCTGGCACCATCGGCCAGCCCTTGTAGGGCGGCCCGCTGGCTGGGTACCCGCTGCGTCGGTTGGCAAGCCAATCCTTGGCCTGCTGCACCTCAACCTTGTCCGAGGAGCCGTCGTTGTCTGAGTCAGCGTTGAGGGGGTCGGTGCACCACCAGCTTTCCTGGGTGTTGGTCAGGCCGTCGCCGTCGTCGTCGACGCTGGTGAGGTTGGAGAGGGCGGTGACCTGGGCGGAGGAGAGGCTCTTGAGGGCGACCGAGGGCGACGGACGAACGACCGAGGATGACTCGGTCTTCCTCTCGGCCGCGTCCGCCTTCAGCTGCGCCGCCTGCGCTAACAGGGGTGTCATCCCCTTCGCTAACCACGGCGCGACCGGCGCATTAGCCGTCACCAGCAGGGCCAACTCCACAGTGTCCGTCGGCTCGTAGCGGAGGCGGGCCAGGCTTTCAAGGGCGGCTTCGTCAGCCAGCACCAGGGCGGACGTAGGCTTCTCGTCCGTCTTCCGTCCTCCGTCCTCCGTCGTCAGTACCACCACGCCCAGCGTATCCAGCCGGGCGCGGTCGGTCGGGGTGCGGAGGACCACGCGGGTTCGATACAGCCCCGTGTCGTCGTTGGCCTGTTGAGCGAGGCGGAAGGACGGCGCGGCCTGGATGAGGTCGGCCTGGGACTGCAGCGGCGCGAGGGAGAGCAGGCAGCAGGCGACCAGACTCCACAGCAGCCGACGCATAAGACGAGTAGCCATTATCCCCCCCTTGGGTACCCCAGACCAAAGATGACGCGCCAGCGGACCCGCCCAGGTCGTGGGTAAGGGGGCGCCATCCGGGTGCGGCAACACCGGCCATTCTGACAAACGGCGGACTACTCCATTATACCTCTTTGGCATTTCAGTGCAAGTGAAGAAATGACTACCCTGGGTAGTCACTTCACCACCGTTTGCCCCCAGGACGGGTCCAGACTATGATTAGGCTACCGCCTGGCGAAGGCGCCTGTCTTGTTTAGCCCGTATTCCTACCCTTCCCTCGTCTACCTATCAGGGAGGCCCAAGCATGACCACGACACGGCTCGATAACTATATCAATGGCGAGTGGCGGCCGAGCGCCGCGACGGCCTATCTCCCCGTCACCAACCCGGCGACGGCCCAGACCCTCGCTGAGGTCCCCCTCGCGCCGGGGGCCGATGTGGATGCGGCCGCCCACCATGCCGCCGCCGCGTTTGTGGGCTGGCGGCGCACGCCGGCCACCGAGCGCATCCAGTACCTCTTCAAGTTCAAGGACCTGTTGGAGCAGAATATCGAGGACCTGGCGCGCACCATCACCGATGAGTGCGGCAAGACCTACGCGGAGGCCGTCGGCGAGTTGCGGCGGGGCATCGAAAACGTCGAGGTCGCTTGCGGCGTCCCCAGTCTCATGCAGGGCTACCTCAGCGAGGACATCGCCAGCGGGATTGACGAACTGATGATTCGCCAGCCCGTGGGTGTGGTCGCCGCCATCACCCCCTTCAACTTCCCCGGCATGATTCCCCTGTGGTTCCTGCCCTATGCCATCGCCTGCGGCAACTGCTTCATCCTCAAACCCAGCGAGAAGGTGCCGCTGACCAGCGCGCGGCTGGTCGAACTGCTGGCCCAAACCGGCTTGCCCAAAGGGGTCATCCAACTCGTCCACGGTGGGAAGGAGACGGTGGACGCACTCCTGCAACACCCCACGGTCCGCGCTATCTCGTTCGTCGGCTCGTCCCCCGTCGCCCGCTAC
>JAHCIP010000095.1 GCA_026129165.1 Anaerolineae bacterium | reverse complement strand
TGCCGAGCGCAGCGAGGCATCTGCTCGGACGGCACTTGCAGAGCAGATCCTTCGCTCCGCTCAGGATGACCCTCCATTCGGAGGGATGTGTTTGCAACAGAGCATAAACGGAAGGACTATATGCCCGACTCCGCAACTCTATTCAACCAACTGTGCGAGCAGGTCCAGGCGGGGATGGAGCGCCTCCAGGTCCCCGGCGTCGCCCTTGGCGTGCTCCACGGCGATCAGGAATTCACAGCCGGCTTCGGCGTTACCAGCGTCGAAAACCCGCTTCCTGTGGACACCGATACCCTCTTCCAGATTGGCTCCACCACCAAAACCATTACCGGCACCCTTGCCATGCGCCTCGTCGAGCAGGGCAAGCTCAGCCTGGACGCGCCGGTCCGGACTTATCTGCCCGAACTGCGCCTGAGCGACCCCGGCGTGGCCGAGAAGGTCACGCTGCGCCACCTGCTGACGCACACGGCCGGCTGGGTAGGCGATGTCTTCGACGACACGGGCTGGGGCGACGACGCGCTGGCCCGCATGGTCGCTCAGATGGCCGACATCCCGCAGCTTACGCCGCTGGGGACGGCCTGGTCCTACAACAACGCCGGCTTCTACCTGGCGGGCCGCTTGATTGAGGTCGCCAGCGGCCTGCCCTACGAGACCGCCGCGCGCGAGCTGCTTCTCGACCCGCTGGGCATGACACGCTCCTTCTTCCTACCGGGCGATGTCATGACCTACCGCTTCGCCTGCGGCCACATCGTCCATGACGATGGCCCGCGGCTGGCTCGCCCCTGGGCCTTGGCCCGCAACGCCAACCCGGTCGGCGGCCTCAGTTCGTCGGTGCGTGACCAACTGCGCTATGCCCGCTTCTGCCTGGGCGACGGGGCCACGCCCGACGGGACGCGCCTCCTCCAGACTGAGACCATGCGGCAGATGCAGTCGCCCCTCGTCGAGACCGACCCGTTCGGCGGCTGGCGCGGGTTGACGTGGATTCTGCGTGATGTCGGCGGAGTGCGTACGGTGGCCCACGGCGGCGCGACTAACGGTCAGTTATCGGCCTTCCAATTGGCGCCCGATCAGAGGTTCGCGGTCACCGTCCTGACCAACGCCGACCGGGGCGTCCAACTGCACACCGAGGCCGTCCAGTGGGCGCTGGAACACTTCGTCGGCGCGGTCGAACCCGAACGCCCGCCGCTGTCAGTCGGTGCAGCCGAACTGGCGGAGTACGCCGGGTACTATGAGGGTCGGTTGTCGGACATCGAATTGACCGTTCGCGACGGGGGCCTGGTGATGCAGGTTATCCCCAATGGTGGCTTCCCCCTCAAGTCGTCGCCGCCCGGCCCCACGCCGCCGCCGGCCCGTCTCGCGCTGATAGGACGCGACATGGCGCTCGGCACTGAAGCCCCCTTCAAGGACACCCGCTGCCACTTCCTGCGCGATGACCAGGGGCAGGTCGAGTGGTTCCACTTTGGCGGCCGTATACGACGGCGAAGGTCGGGGTCGGAGTAGAGCAGGGCATGACCTTACCTGGAGGCTGGCATGAAGACAACGTATCGGCTAGGGACTATCGGCGATCTACTGATTCTGGCGAAACAGTCCGTCCTGGTCGGCTTTGTTCTCGTATGGGCCGTGTTGATCGGGGTTGGGCTACTCATCGCACGGCTCGACCCGATGACCGCCATCCTTGCGGGGCTGGCGGCTACGCTCTTGCACTGGGTATCTGACATCTTCCACCATCTGGGACACGCCTGGGCCGCGCGTCGCGCTGGCCACCCTATGTCTGGTATTCTCCTCTATGGGGTCCTGGGCCAGTCCCTGTATCCCAAAGATGAGCCGCCCCTACCGGGCCGCATCCATGTCCAACGCGCTCTCGGTGGGCCGCTAGCCAGCCTGCTGATGTCGGTGGTCGCTGGCCTGGTGGTCCTCGCCCTGCGGCCCGTAGGTGGCGCGGCCACCTGGGTCGCCCTGTTCTGGTTCGTGGAAAACCTGTTTGTCTTTACGCTCCAGGTGTTTCTGCCGCTAGGCTTCAACGACGGCGCGACACTGTTGAAGTATTGGGGCCAGCGAGGTACAGCATGACCAATTCACTACGCGGCAAGCGCGCCCTGGTCACAGGCGCGTCCAGCGGCCTGGGAGCCGATTTCGCCCGCAACCTGGCCGGGCGCGGCTGCCAGCTGATTCTCACCGCGCGGCGGGAGGAGCAACTCCGCGCCCTGGCCCACGACCTGATGCAGCGCCACCATGTCGAGGTCAGTGTCATCCCAATGGACCTGGCGGCTCCTGACGCCCCGCAGCAACTCTATGACCAGATTCAGGCCGCGGGCCAGACGGTGGATGTCCTTATCAACAACGCGGGCCTCGGCATCTACGGCACGTTCCTGGAAATCCCGTGGGAGCGCGAACGGGCAATGCTCGAACTGGACATTCTGACCCTGGTTCACCTGACCAAGCTGTTCGCCCGCGACATGGTGACGCGCCGCTACGGCCATATCCTCCAAATCGCCTCCATCGGCGCCTACCAGCCCTCGCCCACCTACGCCACCTACTCCGCCGCCAAGAGCTTCGTGCTGTACTTTGGCGAGGCCCTGGCCTACGAGTTGCGTGGGACAGGCGTGACCTGCACCGTCCTCTCGCCCGGCGTCACCGAGACCGAGTTCCTCCAGGTGGCGGGCCAGAACCCTTCGCTCTACCAGCGCACGACGATGATGACGAGCGAGCAGGTGGTGGAGATTGGCATCGAGGCGATGCTCAAGGGTCGGCCGAGTGTTGTTCCTGGCCTGCTCAATGGCGTGATGGCCTTCTCGACGCGCTTTATGCCGCGCCAGTGGGCCGCCGCCGTCGCCCACCAGTTTATGACGCGCTAGACGCTGCCCGCTGCGTTACCCCCAGCCCCGGCGCGGTGGGCAGGACGAGGCGGCCGCCGTCGTAGGCCAGGCCGACAAAGGGGTCGTTGGCGATGAGCAGCGGGCCGTCCAGGTCAACGTACTCGCACAGCGGCGCGAGGTGGGCGGCCGCCGTCACGCCCAGCGTCGACTCGACCATGCAACTCAGCATCACCTGCATTCCAAGCGCGTGTGCGGTGTCAATCGCTTGCCAGGCGGCGCGGAGGCCGCCAAACTTCGCCAGCTTGACCACAACCCCGTCCACCGCGCCCGCCAGCCGTCCCACATCCGCCGCCGACCGCACGACCTCATCGGCGAAGATGGGCAGCGGCGAGCGTTCGCGCAGCCACCTCAAGCCATCCACATCGTCCTCGGCCAGCGGCTGCTCGACAAACTCGACGCCCAGGTCAGCCAGCGGTGGGATAAGTTGGACCGCCGTCTCTCGCGACCAGCCAGCGTTAGCATCGACCCGGATGACAGCCTCCGTCACATCGCGGATAGCACGAACCAACGCCAGGTCGTCTGGGCCACCCAGTTTCACCTTGAGGATGGGCGCGGCCAGGGCGCGGGCCTGGGCCGCCATCGCCAGCGGCGTATCAATGCCGATAGTCACGGAGGTCTGGGGGGCGCGGTCGGGGGTAAGGCCCCACAGCCGCCAGAGAGGCTGGCCGAGGCGCTGGCCGTGTAGGTCGTAGAGGGCGAGGCTGAGGGCGGAGCGAGCGGCAGCCGAGCCAGGGGGTAAACGGTCGAGAATGTCCTGGATGCGAGTAGGGTCGTCGCCCAGCCTGTCCGCCACGCTCGCCAGATAGGACGTCACGCCCTCGCGGCTCTCACCCAGGTAGGGAACCACCGGGGCTTCCCCCAGGCCGACCTGCCCAGCGGCCTCCAGGCGCACCAACACATTATGTCGCTCCGTATAGCTGCCGTGGGCGATGTTGAACGCCGACGCCAGACGAAGGGTCAAGGGTTCCCAGGTTAGATGCATCCGGTCCTCCCAATATTGAAAAACTGACCTCAGTATATGCTCACCCCCGCTAAAGGGCAATCCTCACAGCCAGGCCCAAATCCGTCCATCCTCTCCATCCGTGCTCTGTCATGAGCGACTTTGGCGCCACCGTGTTCCTTGATTGACCGCCCCATTCATCTGCGCTACAATCTGCCCTCGAAGCTGTAACGAATGTCGCCGCGCCGAGACAAGACTCATAGCCTTGGCGGCGGCTGTAATGAGGGTGTAATAATTGTGCGCTATGATAGCGCATGGAGACACGAGACAATGGAAACACTGTCGCCCGATGCCACGCTCGACGCCGGCCAAACCGGCTGCGGCGAGTTGACCTTGCTCATCTTCCAACGCATGAAAACCCTGGCCCCCGGCCAGACGCTCGAGGTCCTGGCCCACGACCTGGCCGCTGAGACCGACATTCCGGCCTGGTGCCGGACGACCGGCCACCGCCTGCTCGCCCAAACAACCACCACCCATCCCAAACGCTTCCTCATCCAGAAGAAGTCCTGATTCAGGAGACCCTCGCATGACCAAGCTGCTCATCAACCTGACCACCGCCCAGGATAGCCCCGACCGCACCACCGTCGCCTTTGTCATCGCCAATGCGGGTGTGGCGGCGGGCCAGGAAGTGACGGTGTTCCTGAACGTCGAAGCGGTGCGCCTGGCGACCCCCGGCTACGCTGATGCCATCACCTCGCCTGGCTTCAAGCCGCTCAAGGAACTGCTAGAGACCTTTGTCGCCAATGGCGGCCGCATCTGGGTCTGCCCGCCCTGTTTCAACGCGCGCGGCCTGGACTCGAACAACCTCATCGCAGGCGCGTCGTTCGCAGGTGGCCCCGCTGTCGTCGCCCTGCTCGGCGAGGGGGCGGCCAGCCTGACGTACTAACCTGTGCCAGATGAACCGCCCGCAGGCTTGAACCTTGCGGGCGGTGGCGGACATATGAAGGAGACGGTTGTGACGCTTACCGTCGTTGAGCCTGACGCCGCGATTTTGCCCTCCGCCTTCCAGTGGAAGTTGTGGCTCTACACGAACTACGACTGCAACCTGCGCTGCTCGTACTGCGTCGCCAAGTCGTCGCCCAACGCGCCACGCCGGGCACTGGGCCTGGCGCTGGTGCAGCGGCTGGTGGACGAAGCGGTCGATTTAGGCTTTGACCACGTCTTCTTTACCGGCGGCGAGCCGTTTATCCTCAACGACATCTACGCCATGCTGGCCTACTCGTCAGCGCGCGTCAAGACCACTGTGCTGACGAACGCTATGGTCCTACGGGGACAGCGTCTCGACAAGCTCGCCGCCGTCATGAACGACAACCTCATCCTGCAGGTGAGCCTGGACGGCGGTCGGGCCGAACACCATGACGCCTACCGTGGCCCAGGCGCATGGGCCACGGCGGTGGAGAGCATTCGCATCCTGCAGGAGCGAGGCTTCCGCGTGCGCATTGGCACCACTGAGACGCCCGTGAACACGGCCCACCTGGACGAACTGGCCGCCTTCCTGCGGGGACTGGGTATCCCGGACGAGGACCATTTCATCCGGCCGCTGGCGAAGCGCGGCTACTCGAAAGAGGGCCTGGAACTGGGGATGCACAACTTGATCCCAGAGCTAACCGTGAACCTCGATGGGGTCTTTTGGCATCCGCTGTCCACCGATGCCGATATGCAGGTGAGCCGCAAGCCCTGGCCGCTGGCTCCCGCCGTCAGTCGCGTCCAGCATCAGTTGGACCTGATGGCCCGCACCGGCAGCGTGCCTTTGATGACCTTCACCTGAGGGTAAAACAATACCCTCCCGTGCGGAGCCTGGTAGGTAAGACGCGATATATCGCGTCTCTATGATGGAGGCCCATATGATCCATGCCTATGTGCTTATTGAGGCGGAGCCGACCCGCGTGCAGGACCTGATGCAAGAACTGCCCAATATGGAGTTGGAGGGGTCGGTCATCCAGACTGTCCACGCCGTCACCGGCCGCTACGACCTGATTGCCTTTGTCGAAAGCCCCGACCTGAAGTCGCTGGGCAACTGAGTGACGAATGGCATCGGGGGCGCCGTGGGCGTCCGCAAGACCGAGACCTTATTAGTGGTCTGGTAATGAGCGACAACCCTCCCCGGCTACGTCAGCCGTAGGAGGGTTGTCGCTTCAGGCGTAACGTTTGCCGCTGCGCGGAGACAATCATCATAGTCATAAATCGAACGGATAGATGGAGGACAAGACATGAGCGCGATGCGTCAACCACTGGTGCGTGGTCTTATCTCCGCCGAACGGACGTCCATTCTTCCCCAAACTCTGGCCGAGTGGTTCCTGGTCATCAGCCGCGTGGCCGTGGGCTGGATGTGGTGGGAGCAGACGACGTGGAAGCTGCCGCCGACCTTCGGCTGCCCGGCCAACTTCGCCTTTACCACCGACATCAACAAGCCGACCTCTGGACTATGCGACTTCATCGGCCAACAGGCGACCTACGGGGCCCTCGCGCCCTATCGGGCGTTCCTGACCGGCTTTGTCATGCCCAACATCCAGATGATCGGTTGGGGGGTCTACCTGTTGGAACTGGCGATTGCCATCAGCCTGATCTTCGGCTTTCTGTCGCGTCTCGGTGGGCTGGCAGGCGCGCTCCAGGGCGTCAACCTGTTTCTGGGCTTCCTGGGCGTCCCCCACGAGTGGCACTGGACCTACCTTTTCCTGATCCTGCTCAACCTCGGCTTCGCCGCCTACGCGCCAGGCCGCATCCTGGGCGTGGACTACTACCTGCGCCAGCGCTTCGCCGAAGCCCGGGGGCTGGTCGGCCAGCTGGTCCGCCTCGCCTCATAGAGGGATGACTCACTATGGAGAACGCGGAGGGCGCAGAGGGGTGATTTACGTGCTCTGCGGCCTCTACGGTAACAGGCAGCCATGACCCCCTCTCGCCGATACAATCTTTGCCTCGGCGCGCTGGCTCTGCCTCAACTGGCTCTCTACCTCTGGGTGCGCGCCTGGGGCTGGGAGCCGCGCGACGAGCTATTTATGGCCGTGTTCGGCGTCCAGTTCGCCCTCTATCTGGCCTCTCTCGCCCTCGTCCACCGTCACACCGCCCTCAGTCCTCAGCCCTCAGCCCTCAGCTCTCAGCTTCACTCTTTAATCTTTATTCTTTTCTGCGCCCTGGCGTTTCGGCTGGTCATGGTCGGCGCCCCGCCCACCCTGTCGGATGACGTGTTCCGCTATGTATGGGATGGCCGCGTCCAGGCGGCGGGCCTCAGCCCCTACGCCTACCCACCCGGCGCGCCGGAACTGGCCGCCTTGCGCGACGCAGACATCTGGCCTAGCATCAACCGTAAGGCATCGGTGACCATCTACCCGCCGGGCGCGCAACTCCTGTTCAGGCTCATCCATGGGGTGGGCGGCGACTCGGTCTGGTCAGTCAAGTCGGCCATGTTCCTGGCCGAGGGCTTGACGATGACCCTGCTGACCCTTTTGCTGCGTGACCTCGGCCAACCGGTCGAGCGCCTCATCCTGTACGCCTGGAGTCCCCTGGTGGTCTACGAGGTCGTCGGCAGCGGCCACCTCGAGGGGCTGATGCTGCCCTGTCTCGTGCTGGCCCTGCTGGCGGCGCGGCGCGGTTGGGAGGCGGCGGTCGGCGCGGCGTTGGCCCTCGCCACCCTGATGAAACTGTTCCCCATCCTGCTACTGCCCGCCCTGTGGCGTCGTTGGCGGTGGCGGCTGCCCCTCGCCTTCGCGGGCGCCAGCGTGCTCCTCAGCCTGCCCTATCTCAAGGATGGCCTCAAAATCGCCACCTACTACCCGGACTACCTGCGCGAGCAGTTCAATATGAGCCTGGCCGCGCTCCTCGGTGAGACACTGCGCCTCCTCGGCGCCCCCGACCCCTATCGCCTCGTTCAACTGGCCTTGCTGGCCGGCGTCGCCGCGCTGGCCCTGTCGCACCTGGCGCGTCCCGCCCCGGATCGCTTCCTCCAGCGCGGCCTGACGATGATTGGCCTGCTCACCGCTGGCTCGCAGTTCCTCCAGCCCTGGTATCTTCTGTGGCTGCTGCCCTTCCTGACGGCGCTCTGGCCGACCGCCGACGAAGGACGGAGGACGGAGGACGGAGGACACAATACAGAATACGGAATACGGAATACGAATTACGCATCACGTATCCTGTATCCTCCGTCCTCTGTCTGGCTCGCCTGGCTCCTGTTCAGCGGAACCATCGTCCTCTCTTATCATTTTTATGTCAATAACCAGTGGAATATCTCCCTCGTCGTCGTAGAATACACCCCGCTCTACAGCTTGCTCCTCTGGTCGTGGCTGCGCCGCGTTTGAACTCTTAATCACGTCAATCGGGTCTGTATTCGTTGAGCCACGCGCGAGTTCGCGGCGCGTCCGTACTTGGGGTAGCCGCTAACTCAACGCGCAGCCGGCGCACCTCCTGGGCCGTATCCACATCATACCATACCGGCAGCAGGGCTACCCGTAAGCCGACCCGTTCCGCTGCCGCGACAGTATCGGCCAGGACGTGGGGCGTACTCATGATCACATCGAACAGGCTGGCGCACGGCTGCTTCAGCCCAATCAGGTAGTAGCCGCCATCGTCGCATGGCCCCAGGACGACATCCACCGCCGAGTCGTCCAGTTGCTCAAAGGCCGCCCGTAACAAGGCAGCCGGCAGCGTAGGACTGTCGCTGTCCATGACCACCGCCTGACGGCAGCCATTCGCCAGGCAATGGCTCAGGATATGGTGGAGGCGTTCACCAAGCGTCTGTCCGATTTGCGGATGAAAATGGAACTGGAGCGGCGCGATGGCGCGGAAGTACGGCTCGGCATCGTCGGGAGCATAGGCCAGGATATGACGCACGTCGCCTACCTGTGTCATCAGGTCCAGCGTGTCCAGCAGCATACAGGTGTATAGCGCGACGGCCTGGTTAGGGCTAAGGGGAGGGGTGAGGCGCGTCTTGGTCTGCCCATTGGCAGGGCGCTTAGCGACGACAATCAGGGCGCGATTCATAGGGCATAGCGAAAGGTAGTCCGGAGGATTTGATAACCGGCGCGCAGCGAGCCGCGCAGAGTCCCACTGACCTTCGACTCGCCAGCGACGCGAGCGCGGTAGCTGACCGGCACTTCGACGATGCGGGCCTGAGCGCGGGCCGCCTTGACCATCATCTCCGTCGGCCAGCCGTACATCATCTCCCGCATGTCCAGCCGGAGCAGCAGGTCGCGGCGGATAGCCCGCATGGGGCCGAGGTCGGTGACGCGCACGCCATAGAGACTCTGCATCAGCGCGGTGGTCAGCCAGTTGCCAAACCGGGCGTGGGGCAGGACAGCCTGCCCGCCTTGCGCGCCCAGCGTCCTTGAGCCGAGGACCAGGTCAGCCTGCCCCTGGCGGAGCGGCGTCAAGACACGCGGCAACTCGGTCGGGTCGAAGCTGCCGTCGCCGTCCATAAAGGCGACAATGTCGGCATCATCCGTGGCCTGGACGCCGGCGTAGCAGGCGTAGCCATAACCCCGCCGCGGCTGGGCCACGACCTCCGCCCCGGACAGCCGCGCCGCCTCGGCTGTCCCGTCGGTCGAGCCGTTATCCACGACGACCACGCGGTCCACCAGGCCGATTGGAATCGCGCGGACGACCCCGCCAATGGCGCCGGCTTCGTTGAGGGCTGGGATGATGAGCAAGCTACGCATGAATACCTATGAGGTGTGTGGGCTGAACGCCGCCGCTTTAAGGCACGCCTGCCCTATGATAGTCTACGAGCCTGACGATTATATTACACAGACGTTACATTTTTCGAAACCGGCTGCACCACTCGCTTGGCGCGGAGGGTCTGTTCGGCCTGGGCGAAGTAGTCGCGCACGCTGCCCTGCTGCCGAATCCAGGCCAGGTAGCGCTCGATGCCCTCGGCCAGGTCCACCGTCGGCGCGTAGCCCATGCGCCGCGCCCGCGTAATGTCCGACGTCAGGTAGCGCATCTCGCCTGGTCGGAATTCGCCCCGCGCCAGCGGCTCGATCTCGATGCCAAGCGCGGCGGCGATCATCTCGGCCATCTGGCGTACCGTCGTCGCCTTGCCGCTGCCCACGTTCACCGGCAACCCGTCGTTGACATCGGTGGTGGCGGCCAGCAGGTTGGCCCTGGCGATGTCCTCGACAAAGGCCATGTCGCGCGTCTGGTAGCCATCCTCGTAGAGCACCGGCGGCTGGCCGTTGAGCAGCCGCGTGGTGAAGATGGCGATGACGCCGGTGTAGGGATTGAAGATGGACTGGCGCGGGCCGTAGGTACACGAGTAGCGCAGAGCGACGGTCGGGATGCCCGTCTGCCGCCCCCAGGTGAGGACGAGCCGTTCCTGGTCTACCTTAGTTAAGGCGTAGACCGTCTCGCCGCCAATGGGCGCCTCTTCAGGCGTCGGGACCGAGACGCACACCTGGCCGCAGGCCGGGCAGTGAATCTCCCACTCGCCGGCCTGAAGCTGAACCAGGGGCCGCGTCGTCGGGAAGATGAGGCGGTCGTACTCGGCGCAGGCGGCGTTGGTGCAGCGCACCGCGCCCTCGCTGTAGACGGCCTGGGAGGAGGCTACAACGACCTTCTGGACGGGCAAGCCCTCGTCGCGGATGATTTCGAGCATCTGGGCCGTGCCGAAGCTGTTGACATGGACGTACTTGCCCATCTCCGGCATGTAGCCGCCATAGGCCGCCTGGTGAAAGACGACGTCTACCCCGTCCAGCGCGGCCCGCACCGCCGTCGCGTCGCGGATGTCGCCCTCTAGGAACTCGGCCTGCTCGTTCACCCAGGCCGGTTTGCCGAGGCGGTGGGTGTTTGGCTCCAGGTTGTCCAGGATACGCACCCGCCACCCCTCGCACACCAGCAAGTCCACGATGTGCGACCCAATCAGCCCAGCCCCGCCCGTGACCAGCGCCCGTAACTGTGTATTCATCCTGGCAGTCATCTCGTCCCTGTCTAGGTAAGGATACTTGGCTGAACCACCACTGGATGATACCAGCCTAGACGACCCACGTCAATTAAGGCTTCTCCATAGCCTGGCGAAAGGCCAGCCAAGCCTGAATATTCAGGGTGCGGACACCTGAGCTGGCTGGTTTAGCTGTTTTGACAGGGACACGGCGAACGATACAATTGGGGTAAACGTTGGAGGGTGGGCATGGGAACGGAGGGATAACAATGACACGGGATGACGTCTTGCGGCTGTTGGCCGAGCATCGGGCCGAACTCAGGCGACGCGGGGTCAAATCGATCGCGCTCTTTGGTTCCGCCGCGCGAGGGGAAGCGGGGCCGCAGAGCGATGTTGATATACTGGTTGAGTTCGAGACGCCGCCCACCTTCGACCGCTACATGGACGTCAAGTTCTATCTCGAAGACCTGCTCGGTGCGCCAGTAGACCTCGTGACGTTGCGCTCCCTCAAGCCCCTTATTCGGCCTGCCGTGGAACACGAGGCCGTCTATATCAACGTTTATTCCTTAAACGGAGTGGCAAGGTAATCAGGTAGACCCGATACAGGGGGTTCAAGGCTGTTTCAGCCAATCCGCGAGATGGGTCTTGATAGCGGCGGTAGGCATTAGAAGACGACTTTCAGATCACCCATGCTGTAGTCGAGGCCTTCCTCGTCCTCCATGCCGCGCATGGCGAGGGCTAAAGAGAGCTGCGACGCACTGAGGTTGCTATCGTCGCTCGCTTCGCGCTCCCACTTCGCCAACAGGTACTCGATGTAATCGAGGGCTTCGACTTGAAGTGACACCGGCAATCTCTGGACGGTCGCCTGTATCCTCTCAGCGATGACCATAACCCAATCTCCTCGCCTATTGAATTCCTGTCGCTCGATTCGTATTGTACTCCCCCTGCGCATCAAGTCAAAACGGGGTAATACTTGTCCGCTGCAACAGCTCAAGATTGACCATTGGCGTGTCATCCGGCTATAATTCTCCGCGTGGAGAAACCGACGATGAAGCAACTTCGACGTGTCCTGCTGGCGTTGATCGGGTTAGGCATCCTGGGCGCGGCCCTGGTGGGGGTGGTTGCCCTGACGCCGACGAGCCTGGGCGAGAGGGTGCGCAACCTGCCGCGCCGTCTCGAGAGCCGCTTCCTGCCCCACACGCCACCCCCCGTGGCGTTTGTTCCCACGCCCGTCGTGGATGCGCAGACCCAGGCGAAAGCCCTTGCTCTTCTGGCGACGGCGACGACGGCCCCGACCGTTGTGCCGCCGACGGCGACGCCTGCCCCGCCTACGCCAACCACCCCGCCCAACATGACGGCCACCCCCGCGCCGACACAGGTTCCGCCGACGGCGACCGTGCCGCCGACGCCGACCGTCCCCATCGCGGCGGTCCAGCCGAAGGTCGAGCTGGTTGGCCTCAACCACGAGTACCAGGGCTGGAACAACTGCGGCCCGGCCACCATCGGCATGGACCTGAGCTACTTCGGGCTGAAGATTACCCAGAAAGAGTCGGCCCCTGTCCTCAAGCCCGACCCCAACGACAAGAACGTGGGACCGGACGAACTGGCCGCTTACGCCCAGACGGTCGGTATGCGCGGCGCCTACCGAGTCAACGGCTCGGTCGAGCTGCTCAAGACGCTGCTTAGCAACGACATTCCGGTCATCGTCGAGCATTGGTTCATCCCTGAACCCAACGACGAGATGGGCCACTACAAGCTCATGCGCGGCTACGACGACGCGGCCCAGACGTTCATCGCCCATGACTCTTATAACGGCCCGAACATCCGCATGCCCTACGCCGAGTTCGACGCCCTCTGGAAGGTGTTCAACCGCACCTATGTCGTCGTCTACCCGCCGGACCGTGAGGAACTGGTCAAGGCCATCATCGGCGCGGACATGAACGACAAGACGATGTGGGAACGCTCGCTGGCCGGCGCGCAGACCGACGTGGCCGCCAACCAGGGGGACAAGTTCGCCTGGTTCAACCTGGGCAGCAGCCTGGAAGGGCTGGGGCGGCACGAGGAGGCGGCCCACGCCTTTGACCAGGCCCGCCAGCTCAACCTCCCCTGGCGTATGTTGTGGTACCAGTTTGGCCCGTTTGACACCTACATAGCAGTGGGCCGCTACCAGGACGTCCTGAATCTGGCGGATGCCAACCTCAAGACGGCTAACAACCTGGAAGAGTCGTACTACTATCGCGGTTTGGCGCTGCAGAAGCTAGGGCAGCCCGACCAGGCGCGGCAGGCTCTCCAGGAGGCTGTCAAGCTCAATAAGAACTATCAACGCGCCCAGGACGCGCTCGCCAAGCTGGCGCTCAACCGATGACCACCACGCGCGTCTCTCCCGTCGTCGTGCGCCGCGTGGCGCTGGCGACGGCTACCATTGTCCTGGCCCTCGGCGCGTCCAAGCTGGTCGGCTTTGTCCGTGAGATTCTCGTCGCCAGCGTGTTTGGGACGGGCTTCGCCGCCGACTCGTTCATGGCGGCCAACGAAGTCCCAGAGCAAATCTTCGTCCTGGTCAGCGCGGGCGCCATCAGTTCGGCCTTTATTCCCGTCCTGAGTGGCCTTCTACTCACGGAAGACCGCCGCGAGGCCAACCGCCTCTCCAGCGCCATCCTGACGCTCACCTTCATTGTCGGCATCGTCCTGGCGGCGCTGGCTGCTCTCTTCGCGGAGCCGATTGTGGTCCAAACCGTGGGGCGGGGCTTCGACCCGCAGCGCCGCCAACTGACGGTCGAGGTGCTGCGCATCATCCTGATGAGCTTCGTCCTGTTTGGCGTCGGCGGTGTGGTCCAGGGCATCCTCAACGCCCACCAGCACTTCCTGCTGCCCGCCATCGCCCCCGTCCTCCACAATATCGGCATCATCATTGGCGCGGTCTTCTTCGCGCCGCGCTGGGGCGTCCTCGGTCTTGCCTGGGGCGTCGTCCTCGGCGCCACGCTCTACTTCCTCGTCCAGCTCCCCGGTCTGTATCACTACCGTGTACACTATCGGCCCCAGTTAGGACTGACGAACCCAGACGTCCGCCAGGTTGGGCGGCTGGTCGTGCCCCGTGTCATCTCGCTCGGTCTGTTCGAGCTGACTACCTTCGTCAATGCGACTCTGGCGTCCAGCCTGGCCGTCGGCAGCATCACCGCGCTGCGCTATGGCTGGAGCCTGATGCAGTTACCGGAGACGCTATTCGCCACAACCGTCGGGCAGGCCGTCTTCCCCACCCTGTCTGAGATGGCGAATAATCGGCAGTACAGCGAGCTTCGTTCGACCATGGCTGGCACGCTGCGCGCCATCTTTACCCTGACCGTTCCCTCGGCCGTCGGTCTGATCGTCCTCGGTCGGCCCCTGGTCCAGACCATCTTCGAGCGCGGCGCGTTCAATGCCGACTCGACCAACCTGGTCGTCTGGGCGCTCCAGTGCTGGGCCTTGGGGCTGGTCGGCCACTCGTCCCTGGAAGTCGTCGCCCGCACCTTCTACGCCATGAAGGACACCGTCACCCCCTTCCGCGTGGCCGCCGGGGCCTTTGTCGTCAACCTAGCGCTGGCCCTCTGGCTGCGCGGTCCACTGGGAGTCGGGGGGCTGGCCCTGGCGAACTCCATCGCCTTCACCGCCCAGGTCATCGTCCTGCTGTGGCTGCTCCGCCGCCGCCTGGAGGGTATCGAAGGCGGCCGGCTGCTCGGTGGGCTGGCGCGTATCGGGGTCAGCGCGCTGGCGATGGGGGCGGTCGTTCTCCTGGTGACGCAGGCGCTGAGCGGCCAGCGGTCCTATATCATTGCGGCGGCGGGTGGCCTGGCGGGTGTCCTCGTCTACGTCGGCCTCATCTATGCCCTCGGCCTGGACGAGGCCCGCTTGTTGCCGCGTCTTGTCCGTCAACGGCTGCAGCGGCGGGCGGCCGTGGCGGCGGGTGATTAGGCGGCTCGCGGTGTATGAATTAGCACGGCCGGTTGTCCGGTTGGAGCAGGGCGTATATTTGACATTCGCCCCAATTCAGGGTATCTTGATACAGATACCTTTTTGCTGTTCCTTGCTAGAAAGAGGCGCTCCATGCGGGCTTTGCAGCCGCTTCTCCTGGCCTTGAGCCTGACCCTCGCCCTGCTGCTGGCGCTGCTGAGCCAGGGCGTTGATCCTCTCCAGGCCGATACGTCGTCAGTAGCGGACTTCCTCCAGACTACCCCGACCGCTGACCCCAACGCCACCGCAACGCCGGGCTACCTTCAATACCTGCCCCTCATTCTAAGTCGGAGTTTTGTCCAGATCGCTACGGTGACACCCAGCCGGCCTACCAACACACCTATTGGTGCTCGGACGGCCACGCCGATTACGGTCACGCCAGGTGCGGGCGGAACGGCGACGCCCATTACCATTACGCCGGGCGCGGGCGGCACGGCGACACCCATCACCATCACCCCAGGGGCGGGGGCAACCGCGACGCCCATTACCGTCACGCCAGGCGGCGCGACGGCTACTCCCTACACGGTGACGCCAGGGGCTGGACCAACCGCCACGCCTTATACAGTCACGCCAGCCACCGGCCCGACAGCGACGCCCTACACGATTACGCCGAACCCTAACCTGGCGACACCGACCCCCATCACCGTGACGCCAAACCCTAACCTGGCGACACCGACCCCCATCACCGTGACGCCGAACCCCAGCCTGGCGACGCCCACCCCGATTACGGTTACGCCCGATCCCAGGCTCTTGACGCCGACGCCCATCACCGTCACGCCGAACCCCAGCCTGGCGACGCCCACGCCGATCACGATTACTCCAGGCGCGGGGGCGACGGCGACACCGTTCACCGTGACGCCCGGCGGGCCGACCGTCACCCCCATCACGATTACGCCTGACCCGCGCCTGGCGACGGCCACCCCCATTACGGTGACGCCCAATGTGGTGACCCTGACGCCCGTGACGCCGGCCGTGACGCCGTTCTCGACGGCGACGCGCTTCGTGTTCGCCACGCCTACCGCGACCTTCACCCGCACGGCGACGCCTACCCGAGGCGCAACGGGAACCGCAACCGCGACGGCTACCGCCACGGCCACGGTCACGCCGCAGCCCCTATTCCGCCTCCTCTGGGGGGACCTACCCTGGCGTGATGGAGACGCGTACTAGCGAAGACGCGGCCAGCTTCTCGATGTCTATCCAAACGGGCCTGGGATACCCCAGGCCCGTCCTGTTACCCGTCTCTCGTTTGGCGAGCGGGCCAGGAGTTGACTATACTGGTACTATACTTCAACCTCCCGAAGGTTGAGAGCCTTCGCCTTCGGCTCAGGGCATGCCTTCGGAAGGTTATTCAGACAGGCCCCAAGGACAGCCATGCCAGCCAAAAAACTCCTCGTTGTCTTTGCTCATCCCGATGATGAGTCGTTTGGACCAGGTGGAAGCCTGGCCCGCTATGCCCACGCGGGCGAAGTCCATCTGCTGTGCGCGACGCGCGGCGAAGTCGGCGTGGTGGATGACCATCTGCTACAGGAGCACAGCAGTATCGCGGACCTTCGCACGGCGGAACTGGAGTGCGCCCGCGCCAAGCTGGGCGTGCAGGGACTGCACTTCCTGGGCTACCGCGACTCGGGCATGCCCAATACGCCCACCAGCCAGCACCCTGAGAGTCTGCATCAGGCCGATGTCCGCGAGGTGGCGGGGAAGATCGTGGCCTACATACGGACGTTCCAGCCGCAGGTCGTGCTGACCTTCGACCAGTACGGCGGCTACGGCCACCCGGACCACATCGCCTGCCACCGCGCCACGGTTCTGGCCTTCCACGCGGCGGGTGACGCGGCCCAGTACCCTGAGGCCGGGCCAGCCTATCAGCCACAAAAACTCTATGCGGCGGTCTTCTCCAAGCGCGTTATGCGCCTGATGGTGCGCTTCATGCGGCTGACGCGCCGCGACCCGACGCGCTTTGGCCGCAACCAGGACATCAACATGGAGGAAATTGCGAGTTGGGAAGTGCCCATCACGACGCGGGTTGACATCCGTCCCTGGTATGAGGTCAAGATGGCGGCGGCGGCGTGCCACACCAGCCAGGGCGGAGGCAGCGGCATGTGGCGGCCGATTCCCCAATTCCTGCGGCGGGGGATTCTCGGCTATGAGACATTCTACCGCATGGTTCCTGAGTGGCGTGACGAGCAGGGTCTGGAAACCGATTTGTTCGCAGGGGTGCCGGGGTAGGAGGTGAGGCATGGTGGACAAGCCTTCCCACGAGAGCGCTCCCCTGCCCCTCACGCCCGGCGTGGTTCTGGCGGAGTGGCTCGGTGGGGGCCTGGCCGGCCTGGCCCTGGCCTACCTCAGCCTGTGGATGGTGCTGGTGGTGGATATGCCACCCCAGATTCCACCGGAGACGCGGGCGCTGGGGCTGCGGCTGGCCGAGGGCGCGTATATCGTCGGCGCGCCGGGCGGGATTGCTCTGGCCGCCTATCTCCTCCAACGCTCCGGCTCGCTTGGCTGGTCGCTGGTCGGTAGCCTGGTCGGAGGCCTATTGGCCTGGCTGCTCGGCGCGTCCCAACGCCTGACGCTGGCCCAGCCGACGGCTGCCCTGCCCTTCGCCCTACTGACCCTGGCGCTGGCCCTCGTCGGCTATCATATTCCTGGCCTGAGTGGGTTGTGGTCCGCCCTTAACCGCAAAGGACGCTGAGGGCAGAATAAGGAACCGCCGATTAAAATCGGGGCTATGGAGCCTTCGGCTGGTCGTCCGCCTACGCGGACGGGTTGACGTCGGCGCAGGCCGACGTTCGGCCAAAGGCCCTACAGGCCCGATTTTAATCGGCGGCTCAGGGGGCGTCCTCTACCTCAGCCGGCGGGTGCAGGTCGTGGAGGGCGCGGAGTTCGGGGAAGAAGCGGGCGACCAGCGCCACGACGATGAGCGTCCCGACTCCGCCACCGATGACCGAGAGAATAGGGCCGAAGATGGCCGCCGTGACACCGCTTTCCCACGCCCCTAGCTCGTTGGATGAGCTGACAAAGACCCTCTCGACGGCGTTGACGCGACCGCGCATGGCGTCGGGCGTCCGCACCGGCACGAGCACGCTGCGAATCACCACACTCACCTGGTCGGTGGCCCCCACGAAGGCAAGCGCCACCAGGGACAGCCAGAAATTCCGCGACAAGCCAAAGACGATAGTGGCGACGCCGAAGCCCGCTACGACCCACAGCAGCGTCACACCCGCCCGTCGGATAGGCGGCATGGCGGTGAGACAGACCGCCATGAGCGTTGCCCCAATGGCGGGCGCGGCCCGCAGCCAGCCGAAGCCATCCGCCCCCACCTGGAGTATGTCTTTGGCGAACACAGGCAGCAGCGCCACCGCGCCGCCAAACAAGACGGCGAACAGGTCCAGCGTGATGGCCGACAGGATGAGACGTTCCTGAAAGACGAAGCGCACCCCGGCCAGGACATCGTGCCACGTGGCCGCCTGATGCCGGCTAGGTGGGGAGGGGATGGTCAGCAGGGCGGTGCAGATGACGGCAACGGTGGACAGGCCGGCCGCGATGAGGTAAGAAAGCGTCGCCCCAGCGTTCACCGGACCCGCTACGGTCGGTGATGCGAAGCGGGCGATGAGCAGGCCGCTGGCGGCGGGCGCGATCATGGCCGCCAACTGGAAGGCGGTGGATTGCCACGTCACGGCGCGCCCGAAGACGCTGGCGGGGACACTGTTGGGCAGGAACGCGCCATAGGCGGCGCCGCCGAGAGTGCGGGCGCTGCTGTGGATGAGGATACAGGCGAAAATGAGTGGAATTGGCCCCTGCGTCCAGGACAGGTAGACCAGACCCAGGTCGCCCACAATCTCGAACAGCCGGCTGATGACCGTCACGCGCTGGCGGTCGAAGCGGTCGGCCAGGTGGCCCGCTGGCAGGGCCAACAGGAGCACGGGCAGAAAGCCCGCCAGCCCCACGTTTCCCAACACCAGCGGGTCACGCGTGCGCTCGTACAACTCCCAGCCCAGAGCCGTACTCTGTAGGATGTAGCCCACGATGCTCAGTGTGGTCGCCACAAACAACAGACGGAAGTTACGATAGTGAAAAGGAACGAAGCGGTCCTGGGTTAGTGTCATGGACTACTATCGCGTATAGGTACTGCGACTTGCTGTTCAT
>JAHCIP010000094.1 GCA_026129165.1 Anaerolineae bacterium | reverse complement strand
TGCCTAGCTCCCGCGCCGCCTGGATTTCGTCGTCCAGCCGCGCGCCGTTGGGGAACAGGTACAGGTGGTCGGCGGCGGTGGTGCAGCCCGATAGCAGCAGTTCGGACAGGCCGACCAGCGCGCTGGTGTAGACGGCGTCGGCATCGAGTTCGGCCCACACAGGGTAGAGTGTCTTGAGCCAGTGGAACAGGTTGGCGTCCTGGGCGGCGGGGAGGGCGCGGGTGAGGGTCTGGTAGAGGTGGTGGTGGCAGTTGACGAGGCCGGGCAGGACCAGGTGGCCCCGTGCCTCGATGACCTGGTCAGCCGTGGGTGGCAAGTCGGACGTGGGGCCGACCGCCTGGATGACCCCGTCCTGAATATATAGACCGCCGTCGGGGACGCGGCGGCGGTCATCGTCCAGGGTGACCAGGAGTGTGGCGTGGCGTACAAGGAGACTGGGCATCTCGACTCCGCCGTTGTCGGCTTGCGCTATTGATTCACAGCCTAAGCGCCTCCATGATAGCACAAGAAACGCGGCGCGTCAAAAGTTTAGACGTCCATATTTACACAGCGGTTGAAGGGTTGGCCGCTGGCTGGCTCTCGCGTTCCATGAGCTTGCCCGTGACGAGGAACACGACGCGCTCGGCCAGGTTGGTGGCGCGGTCCCCGATGCGTTCGAGGTTGTGCGCCACCCACAGCAGATAGGTGGCCGGCGTCAGCATGGCCGGGTCGGCGGCCATGAACTGGATGAGCGCCTCGAAAATGGCCTGGTAGCGGTGGTCAATGGCGTCGTCCTGGCGCACCACCGCGTAGGCTAATTCCGTGTCGCGGGTGACGTAGGCGTCCAGGGCGCGGCGTACACTCTGGCGCACCTCATCGGCCAGCGTCGGCAGCCCGGCCAGGTCGGTCGGGCGGGGCAGGCGGTCCAGGCGCAGTGTCAGCCGCGCGATGCCCTTGGCGTGGTCGGCGATACGCTCTAGCTCGCTCACCAGGCTGAGGGTCGTGACGACTTCCCGCAGGTCGCCCGCCATTGGCTGCTGGGTAGCGATGAGGACGTCGCACTGGCCTTCAATCTGGTACCGCAGCCGGTTGATGCCCTGGTCATCGTCAATGACACTCTGGGCCAGCGCCAGGTCGCCGACGGCCAGGGCCTGCATGGCGCGGCTAATAGCCCGTTCGGCCAGGCTGCCCATCTCCAGCAGGCTCGCCCGCGTCTCGCGCAACTGCCGTTCCAGGCTGGAGCGTCGGATCATGGTGTCTCCCCTCTATCAGCCGAAGCGGCCGGTGATGTAGTCCTCGGTGCGTTTCTCCGTTGGTCGCGTAAACATCTCGTCAGTGGGGCCCACCTCGACCAGGCGGCCCACCCGGTCATCGCCCGCCAGCATAAAGGCTGTAAAGTCCGAGACCCGCGCCGCCTGCTGCATGTTGTGCGTCACCACGACGATGGTGTACCGTTCGCGCAACTCCTGCATCAAGTCCTCGATCTTGAGGGTCGAGATGGGGTCCAGGGCCGAGGCCGGCTCGTCCATGAGGATGACCTCTGGCTCGACGGCGAGCGTGCGGGCGATGCACAGCCGCTGCTGCTGGCCGCCCGACAGCGCCGCCCCCGACGCCTGCAGCTTGTCCTTAACTTCGTCCCACAGGGCGGCCTGGCGCAGGCTCCTCTCGACAATCGCATCCGCCTCGCGTTTGTCCAACCGGCCATTGAGTTTGAGACCGGCGATCACGTTGTCGTAGACCGACATCATGGGGAATGGGTTCGGCTTCTGGAAGACCATGCCGATGAGGCGGCGCACCTGGACCGGGTCAATGCCTGGTCCGTAGATATTCTCGCCGTCCAGCAAGACCTCCCCCTCGGCGCGCGCCCCGCGCACGACTTCGTGCATGCGGTTCAGACAGCGGATCACGGTGGACTTGCCGCAGCCCGACGGCCCGATCAAGGCCGTGATATGGTTGGCGGGAATGTCCATCGTGATGCCGTCGACGGCCTTCTTGGCTCCATAGTAGGCCGACAGCCCGCGTATCTGCATCGAGTGTCCACGGCTGCTGACGGGCCGTTCCAGACGCTCGGCGACCATCGGTTTAGCAAGCGACATACTCTCTCCAAAGGATAAAGCCCCCACTTCAACGCGCCTTGAAGCTGGAGCGGCTGGTAGCCCAGCGCGTCAGGAGGCTGAGGGTGGCAATCACGCCGATCAGGACCAGCGAAGCGCCCCAGGCTTTCGTATGCCAGTCTTCATAAGGGCCTACGGCATAGTTGTAGATCTGAATCGGCAAGGCGGCCATCGGTTGCAGGAGATCAAAATTGAAGAACTGGTTGCCCAGCGCGGTCAGCAGCAGGGGGGCCGTCTCACCTCCCGCCCGCGCCAGGGCGAGCACGGTCCCCGTGACAAGGCCCGTGCGCGCTGTCGGCAGAACGACATTCAGGATCGTACGGCGGCGGGATACCCCTAGGGCGAGTGACGCTTCGCGCAAGGTGTCAGGCACGAGGCGTAACATCTCCTCGGCGGTCCGTGCGACGATGGGGACCATGATGATCGCCAGGGCGATGGCGCCGGCCAGACCCGCGAAGTTGCCGATGACATGGCGCACGATCAAGGACCAGACGAACACGCCTACCGAGATCGAGGGCAGGCCCGCGATCAGATCTACCGTAAATCGGATCGCCTCAGCGAAACGACCATGTCCAAACTCGACCAGGTAAATGCCTGTCCCTAAACCAATCGGAATGCCTAACAAGGCGGCGACGGCCAACATCTGTAACGTACCCAGGATCGCCGGGGCGACCCCCCCGCCCGGCTCACCGTAAGGCAGCGGCCGCTCGGTGAAGAACGCTACGTTGAGGGCGGGCGCGCCACGCAGGATAATATAAAACAACAGGAGCGCCAGGATGGCCACGCCGATCAAGGCGGACAGAACCACCAGGATCGTAAAGATTTGATCCACGAGTTTGCGGCGCTTAAGACTCGTATCCGTCTTGCCCAGCGTAAGAGAGATCACGGTAGAGGCTTCCATTCGCTATTCTCCGCTGTTCTGCCACTTAATTGCGAACGCCCAGTGGTCCACGTGTGGTGCGCGCCACCAGAACCCGCGCCATTACATTCAAGACGAGCGAGACGAGCAGTAACACCAGGCTAAGCGCCACAATCGCGCTGAAGTAAATCTCCTTGTCGGCTTCGGTGAACTGATTGGCAATGACGCTCGCCAGGGTGTAACCAGGGGTGAAGAGAGAGGGGGTGATGCGCGTTGAGCTATTGCCGATGACCATCGTCACCGCCATTGTTTCGCCCAACGCCCGCGCCAACCCCAGTATGGCGGCCCCGATAAGCCCAGGGCGCGCATAGGGCAGTACCGCATAGCGAATCATCTCAAACCTGGTAGCGCCTAACCCGAGCATGCCTTCGCGTTGATTATCCGGCACCGAGCGAATGACCTCCCGCGAGATGGACGTAATGGTGGGCAGAATCATAATCGCCAGAATAAGCCCGGCTGTGAGTAGGTCCTTGCCGATGGTTGGCCCGCTAAACAACGCCCCCAGGATAGGAATAGCGCCTAATGTCTCCTTCAGAAATGGCTCCACGGTGGAACGCATCAGCGGGGCCAGGACGAAAAA
Source organism: Anaerolineae bacterium (assembly GCA_026129165.1). Classification (GTDB taxonomy): domain Bacteria; phylum Chloroflexota; class Anaerolineae; order Epilineales; family JAHCIE01; genus JAHCIE01. The sequence goes on along the minus strand of JAHCIP010000094.1, from coordinate 15,498 downwards.
CCCCCACAGCCCGTAGATAATGCTGGGGATGGCCGCCAATAGCTCGATGGTGAAGGCGACGGGACCCTGGAGCCACTCAGGGGCGTAGGCGGCGAGAAAGAGAGCAGCGCCAATGGCAAGCGGCGTGGCGATGACCAGGCCCAGGAGTGAGGTAATGACCGTGCCATAGATAAAAGCGGCCGCGCCAAAATTCTCGAAAACGGGGTCCCACGTATTGGTGGTGAAGAAGCGCACTCCATAGCGGGCGAGAGCCGGCCAGGCATCGTACCACAACAGCGCGACCAGCAAGAGTAACAATCCAACGGGGACGAAAGCCAGCGACAAGATGGAGCGCTCAAATAGGCTGTCACCTTGGTGTGAACTCCCGCGGCTTTGACCCAGCAATTCTGCCGACATGATTTCGTCTCCTCATGGACAGGGTCTCGCAACGACTCGTTACCCAGTCGCTGCGAGACCACTTCAGCCCTCTGTAGCTTATTTACCAGGGAAGGCCGGCTGACCGCTGGTGGTGATGGACTTGATCTTCTCCTCGCCTTTCGCCACCATCGCCTGGGGGAGCGGGGCGTACCCAAGTTCGGCGCTCAACTTCTGAGCGTCGTGGATGTTCCACCACATGAGGCGCGTCAGCGCCACCGCCTTGGCCTTATCGGGCATCTCCTTGTAGACCAGGAACCACGTTGCCCCGGCGATAGGATACGAGGCCTCCCCCTCCGCGTTCACCATCGAGAAGCGCAGGTCCGCCGGTAGCTTGGCGCTAATCCCAGCCGCGGCCGCCGTTACCGAGTTCAGATCGGGCGTGACGAACTTGCCCGCCTTATTCTTGACCTGACCCGCCGGTAGCTTGTTCTGGATGGCATAAATGAGTTCGACGTAGCCAATGGAGTAGGGGTTGTTCTTCACTTCGCCCGCCACCCCTTCATTGCCTTTGCCACCCAGCCCCACCGGCCAGTTGACCGATGTGCCGCGCCCGACACTGCCAGCCCACTTCTGGTTAACGGTCGAGAGGTAGTCTACCCAGATGGACGTGGTACCCGAACCATCGGAGCGGTGGATGACAATGATGTCCTTGTTGATGTTGGCCAGCGCGGGGTTATCGGCAACCAGTTTGGCATCATTCCACTTCGTGATGTCGCCCAGGAAGATGCCGGCTAGAGTATCTGGGGTGAACTTGAGGACGTCCTTGACCTCAGCCATATTATAGGTGGGGACCACAGCGCCAAGGGCCATCGGGATATGTAGCACCTCACCCTTGGCCGCCTTAAGCTGTTCGTCGCTCATCGGCGCATCGCTCGCGCCGAAGTCCACGGTGGCATCACTAATCCCTTTAATGCCGCCACCCGAGCCAATGGACTGGTAGTTGACCTGAACGCCGGTGACCTTATTGTATTCGTTGAACCACTTGCTGTAGAGAGCAGCGGGGAAGGTGGCGCCAGCGCCGTTGAGCTGCTTGGCTTCGCCCTGGAAAGGGCCGCCGATGCTGCCGCCACCCGTTGTCTTGGGCGCGTCCGCGGGCTTCGAAGCCGCCGGAGCCATCGTGGGCGCGGGCTTTGGCGCCTCCGTGACCTTCGGTGCGGTGGCCGGCTGTGTCCCACCGCCACAGGCCGCGACGACGAGCGCCACAACGAGGGCCAGCAGACTGATTAACAAACGATTTGAAGTTTTGGGCATCGAACGTTTCTCCTCTGTCATCGTACTTTGAGACTGGGCTACAGCAGCGGCTTCAGGGGATAGGCGTGCGTAGCGATGAACTGTTGGACCTGGGGATCATCATAGATGGTCGCTACCCCTGCCTGACTATCCCGCCACAGGATGAACTGATAGACGACCCTCTGGCGCAGGCGGTCGGTGAATGTGTAGATAGGCGGTTCGACCTGCCAGCCCCCCTCAAGCGCTGCGCGCAATTGATCCAGACTATCAACCCGTAATCTATCGGCGACCATAGCCGACTCTCCCCTCGTTAGCCGTCCGTTCTTAGAAGTGTGAACATAGCAAAGGGCAGACCCACCAGGTCTGCCCTTTGACCTCTCTGCTAACCAGTATAGGCCAACGCCGTAAAGATAGCGTTAAGCCTATGTTAGCGCCATGCTAAAGCCTCTTTAAACTTGTTTAACAAAGGAGGAGAACGTGAGCAGCGGCGGCGTTCAGGCCGCCGTATTCGTGGGAGAACCCCAAGCCCTATCAGGCTTCGGGCAGGGTGAAGTGGAAGGCGGCGCCTTGGCCCTCGACGCTGGTGGCCCAGATGCGGCCACCGTGTGCTTCGACCAGGTGGCGGGCAATCGCCAGCCCCAGCCCCGCGCCGACCCCCCCGCCGCGCTCGCGGGCGCGGTCGGCCTTGAAGAACCGTTCGAAGACGCGGGGGAGGTCGGCGGCGGCGATGCCTGGCCCGTTATCGGCCACCGTGAAAAGGATGTCCCCGCCGTCGGCGCGGCGTTCCGCACTTCGCTGCGCAGTGATACGAACCTGGCTGTTGGCGTAGGCGTACTTGAACGCATTATCGAGCAGATTGGTGAGCACCCGGCGGGCCTTCTCAGGGTCGGCCAGCGCCTGGATGCCCGTCTCGATCTCAACCATCACGGCAATGCCCTTCTGCTCGGCCTGGGGCTTGAGGCGGCTCACGACCGGCTCCACCAGGTCCGTCACCTGTGTCGGGGCAAGGCGCAATGGCAAGCGTCCGTCCTCGATCTGAGTCAGGTCGAGCATATCCGTCACCAGCGTCGTCAGCGCGCCTACCTCGGAGGAGATCGTGCGGACTAACTCGCCGTTGTCGCCGTCGCCCGTGGTCGCCAGGAGAGCGTCGCACAGCAAGCCGAGCGAGGTCAAGGGCGTGCGGAGTTCGTGGGAGATATTGGCGACAAAGTCGCGCCGCGCCCGCTGGAGCCGATGCAGGTCGGTCACGTCCTGGAAGGCCAGTGTGGCGGTCGCCCCGCCGTCAGTGACATGGACGCGATAGGTGCGCAGGGCAGCCGTCAATGTGAGAGTGCGTCGGCGATGGTCCGCCAGGGTGTCGGCGACGGCCTGACGCAAGTCAGCATCCCGCACTATTTCAATGAGGCTGCGGCCGACCACGTCGCTGAACAGGGCACGCCCTCCGTAGTTGAGGGCCGTAATGTGCTGAGCGTCATCCACGACTATCAGCGCATCGTGGGTGGCGGCTTCGACTTGAGCCAGCCGCTGCCGGAGCGCACCCACCTGGGCCACGAGTGCGGCTCGCTCCGCCTCACGCCGCGTCGCCTCCTGTTCAGCCTTCGCGGCGCGGCCGGCGACCTCACGCGCCTGCCATATGAACCAGGCCGTGAGCGCCCCTGCGAGCAGCAGTAAGCTCCACCCCCACCAGGTCACAGTTTAGCCCTCAAAGCGATACCCAATGCCCCGCACCGTTTGAATACGCTGTGGGTTGGATGGGTCTACCTCTATCTTTTCGCGCAGCCAGCGGATGTGGACATCCACGGTGCGCGTTGTGTCGCCCTCGTAGTCATAGCCCCACACGCGCTCCAGCAGAAGGTCGCGCGACAGGACCGCGCCCTGGTTGCGCATCAGTTCGGCCAACAGGTTGAACTCTTTGTGGCGCAGTTGTAGCTCCTCGCCGCGCAGCGTGGCCCGCCGGCGGACCAGGTCTAGCGTCAGGTCGCCAGCCTCCAGCTTGTCGGCGCTGCGCGTTGGCGCGCGCCGCAGGACGGCCCGAATCCGCGCCGCCAACTCGCCAAAGCTGAACGGTTTGATGACATAATCATCTGCCCCGCTCTCCAACCCGACGATGCGGTCAATCTCGCCGTCACGGGCGGTCAGAATGATAATAGGCGTCGCGCCCGCCTGGCGGATCCCCCGCGCCACCGACAGCCCGTCTAGCCTGGGCAGCATCAGGTCCAGGATGACCAGGTCAGGCTGGGCGTCGCGGGCCATCTGTAGACCCGTCAGCCCATCGGCCGCCCCCAGCACCTCGTAGCCCTCGCGCTTGAGGTTCAGTCCCAGCGCCTGTTGGAGGACGGGGTCGTCCTCAATGACCAGAATGCGGGTCATGGTTCACTCTCAGTTCTGCCACGAGCGGCTGGTGGTCCGAGGCGCGTGTCTCGTCGTAGGCGACGCGCACCGCCTGCGGCGTCAGTCCCCGCACGAAGATGTAGTCAATCGCGCCCGCCCAGCCAAGATCAGGGGTGCGAGCTCCCCTCGGCCCGGAAGGAAAGGTCAACCGCGCCTCGCCCGTCAGGCCGACCGCCTGCGCCGCGTCCACCAGCCAACTCCGTAGCAGGGCAATCTCCGGACTATCGGGCTGCGCGTTGAAGTCGCCCGCCAGGACCAGCGGCCTGCCCGACGCCCACTCATCTATGATGCGCAGCGTTGCCCGCGCCTGGGCCAGCCGCTCCTCGGCCTGCAAGCCCCAGTGCGTGACCAGGACGTGTAACGGTCCCCAGGGCGAGTGAAGGGTGGTCGCCAGGAGGCAGCGCGGCTCGGCGGCGAAGTAGGGGTTGAGACGGCGCATCCAGGGCAGCAGGCGGGTGCGCTTGACTCGGTTCCAGAGCCAATCCGGTACGACCTGTTGCCCGGCCCAACCAAAGCCGCGCGCCTGCCACCCTTGTTGAGGCGGTTTGGGCAGCGAATAGACCTGCGCCCGCTCGACAGGCCAGCGCGTGAGCAGGGCAACCCCATACTGCCCACCATCTGGCAATTGGAGAGCTGCCCCAAAGTGGTCGCGCAGGCTCAACCGCTGGCCGAGCCACGCGGGCTGGTGGACCCAGTGGGTGCGGTGCGCGACGACGTCTACCTCTTGCAAGGCGACGATGTCCGGATGAAGCGCCTCAATCACCTGCGCCACGGCCTCCAGGCTGTCGGGGTGATGCTGGCCCGCCTTGATATTGTAGCTGAGAACGGTGAGGGAGGGGAGTTGCGATATCATCGAGTAGGGCCATTGCAGAGGCGAGATCTCCTCGCCCAGAGCGCGGGACCGGTAGCGATCCCTCAGACCGACAGGGCAACCCTGCCCCTACTTGAGCGCCTCGCGCACATGCCCACCCGCCGAGGCCAGGCGGTGCGCCGCCTCCTCCGCGCTGACGCCTGCCAGTAAGGAGACGAGAGCCGTCTTGACGTCGTACTGGGCGGCAGCGAGAGCCTCAGCGGCGGTGTCGGACTCTACGTTTGCCGCGCGCTGCACGATACGCCGCGCCCGGTCGCGCAGCTTGGCATTACCCGCCTTGACGTCCACCATCAGGTTGCCGTACACCTTACCCAGTTTAATGAACGCGGCCGTCGTCAGCATATTCAAGACCATCTTCTGCGCTGTCCCGGCCTTCATGCGCGTGGAGCCGGTGACCACCTCCGGCCCTGTTACAGGTGCGATGATAACGTCTACAGCCTCGTGCATGGGCGTGTGGGGGTTGTTGACGATGCCCACTGTCGCCGCCCCGCGCCGCCGCGCCTCAGCCAGCGCGCCCAGCACGTAGGGCGTGCGCCCGCTTGCCGCCACGCCCGCCACGACATCATCGGCTGCCACGTCCAGAGCGGCGATGTCGCGCCTCCCGCGCTCGGCGTCGTCTTCCGCGCCTTCACTCGCTCGCAGCATGGCGGCCTCGCCGCCCGCCAGCAGCGCGGTCACTTGCTCCGGGCTGGCGCTATACGTCGGCACGCACTCAGCGGCGTCTATAGCGGCGAGCCGGCCGCTGGTTCCCGCGCCGACGTAGATGAGCCGCCCCCCCCGCGCTAGTCGGTCCACCACCAACTCCACCGCCCGCGCAATCTGCGGCAGTTCGGCCCGCACGGCCTCGGCGACGCGAGCATCCTCCTGATTGATAAGCTGGACGATTTCCAGCGTCGAGCGTTGGTCAATATCAGTCGTTGCTGGGTTGACGCTCTCCGTCGCTAATTGGGCTAAGTTCTCCATCACGCTCTCCTGCTCGAATCCTTGGTCTGCCTGCCCTCCGTATGGAGGGTCATGCCGAACGAAGTGAGGCATCTGCTCTGGCCGGGTTCTCGGAGCAGATGGTTACCCCGATTACGGGGCACAGGTCGCTTCGCTTAGGATGACCGTCGAGATGCCTATCCGTAAATTCGCGTCATAAGGGCTGCGAAGTTGGCGCCCGGCGTCAAGCTGCCCAGGACGCGCGGCCCCGCCGCCCCCGTGACCGTCGGCAGATTGCCGGGGCGGGCGTGAGCCGTCTCGTAGGCCAGGACGGCGAAGGCGATGGCTTCCTTGGCGTCGGCCGGGATGCCCAGCGCGTCCGAGCGCAGGATACGCGCTTCGGGCAGGCTGGCGGCGAGCATCCGCATCAGCGTCGGGTTGTCCGCGCCGCCGCCGCCGACAATCACCTCGTCCACTCGACCTACAAAGCGCCGATACTGGTCGGCGATGGAGGTCGCGGTAAACTGGGTGAGGGTGGCGACCAGGTCTAAGGGCTGGAGTCCCTGCGCCGTTGCCCTGGCCCAAATCTCCGCGCCTAACTGGCGGCCAAACTGCTCGCGGCCCGTTGTCTTGGGGATGGGCAGGCTGAAGTAGGGATGGCTCATCAACTCGCCCAGCAAGCCCTCGTCCACGCGGCCCTGCGCTCCCCACTGTCCATCTCGGTCGAAAGGCTGTTGGCCGTCGGTCAGCCGAACCACGGCGTCGTCAATGAGCATGTTGCCGGGGCCGGTGTCAAACGCGAAGACGGCCTCCGGTCCCGCGCCGGCCGGTAAGACCGTCACGTTGGCGATACCGCCGATGTTCTGGACGGCGCGGGTTTTGGCTGTGTCGCGCAGGAGCAGGTAGTCGGTGTAGCCGACGAGGGGCGCGCCCTGGCCGCCGGCTGCCACGTCCCGCGCCCGCAGGTCCGCCACGACGGTCACGCCCGTCCTCTCAGCGATGACGGCCGGCTGGCCGATCTGGAGTGTCGAGTGGACCGGGTCGTCAGCGCCGACGGCGTGCCAGACCGTCTGCCCATGCGAGCCGATGAGGTCTATCTTGTCCAGCGTCAGCCCGGCCGCCGCGGCTACCTGTCGCGCCGCCTGGGCGAACTGCTCGCCCACCTGGAAGTTCAGGTGGCACAGGCGGTCGACCGCGCTCGTCTCGGGGCGGAACGCCTCGAAAATGGCGGCGCGTAGCTCGGCGGGCCAGGGCACGGTCTCGGAGAGCGCAGCAGCCGTGCCTGGACGTTGGGCGGCGCGCTCGTCACTTCGACCACCGCCGCGTCAATGCCATCCGCCGATGTCCCCGAGATGAGGCCAATGACAATCACAGGCTAACTCCCATCTTGATCCTTACGATCTGACTAGCGCCTCGGCCGCGCGGTAGACGGCCTGGCGCAACGCCAGGATGCCAGAGGCGTCGCGGCCAAAATAGACGCGGTTGGTGAGCAGAACAATTACCATCTGAGTCGTAGGATCCACCCACAGCGACGTACCGGTAAAGCCGGTGTGGCCGAAGGCAGCCTCGGATAGCCCCGGCCGCTGCCACTCGCCGGTGCCCTGGCGCATCCAGCCCAGCCCGCGCCGGTCGCCGTCGAAGTCTACCTGCACACGGGTCATCTCCGCTACTGTTGAAGACGATAGCAGGCGCACACCGTCCAACTCGCCGCCGTTCAGATAGAGTTGACCCAGCCGTGCCACATCACCGCCGGTCGAGAACAGGCCAGCGTGGCCGCTGACACCGTCCAATCGTCCGGCGTTCTCGTCGTGGACCTCGCCCACCAGCCGCCGTCCGCGCCAGCGGCAGACCTCGGTGGGGACAACGGTAGCGTGGAGGGCGGCGGGAGGGTTGTAAAACGTGTGGCGCAGATCGAGCGGGTCCAGGACGAGGCGGCGCAAAGCCTGGTCAAGCGGCTGGCCGGCCAGCCGTTCAATGGCCTGGCTCAGCAGAATCAGGCCCAGGTCACTGTAGACGAGGCGGGCGCCGGTCGGGTAGGCGAAGGTGGAGTGGAGGACAGCCTGGATGGCCGCCTCGCGGCTGGGCAGGCGGTAGAGGGCGGCCCAGGCGGGCAGGCCGCTGGTGTGGGTCAGGAGGTGGCGGAAGGTGACGCGGCCCGCGTCCACGGTCGTGTCGGGGTAGTCGTACTGGTCAAGGAGGCCCGTCAGCGGCTGCTCGAAGGCGGTGATGGGACGCCTGCCGCTGAACTCTGGGACGACCTCGGCTACCGGCTGGTCCAGGCTCACCTGTTCGGCCTCCACCAGCCGCATGAATAGGGTCGTGGTGAACACCTTCGTCACCGACGCCAGGTCGAATAGACTGTCGAGTTGCGTCGGGCGGGTTCGCGTCTCAGGGTCCAGCCAGCCGTAGGCGCGGTGGAACAGCGTCTCACCGCCCCGCGCCACCAGGCAGGCCGCCGCCGTGTACACTGTGCCCTGGCCGGCGCTGGCGGCTTCATCAAGATGTCGGTCTAATTCAGATTGTTGCATTGATTTGGCCTAATCACAAAGGCCACAAAGACACGAAGAACACAAAGAGAATAATGATCAGGCTTTGTGTATTTGTGTCTTTGTGTCCTTTGTGATTCACATCATGAGCTGACCCTCACCTGACGGCAGTTCAGTCAGGGCGAGACGGACAGCGCCATACGCGGGCGGGTGGAGGGGCGTGACGAGGGGCGGGGCAAAGCCGAGTTGGTCGAGTAGCGTCTGACGTATTGGCTCTGTAATCAACTCGCCCGCCTGGAACACGCCGCCGACCAGGGCAATCGTCGCCGTCGCCTGGTCCAGGCCGAGCCGCCGCACGACCGCCGCCGCCGCCAGTCCCAGTTGGTGCCCCGCCTGGGTATAGATGGCCTGCGCCACGGCGTCCCCCTTGCGAGCGACATCCGCGACGATACGAGCCAGGGCGGCAATGCGATCGCGGGGGATGGGGATGATATAAATGTGGTCGAGGAGTTGTTCGGGGGTCGGAACATCCCACGCCGCGAGCAGGGCGGAGGTCAATTGGGTGGCCGGGCCGCGGCCATCGTAGGCCCACAGGACGGCCTGAATCGCTCTCCGTCCAATGTCGAAGCCGCTGCCTTCGTCGCCCACCAGATAGCCCCAGCCACTCGCCCGCGCCGTGCGGCCCTGGTAGACGCCAAAGGCATTGACACCCGTGCCGGAGATGAGAATGACGCCCTCGCCGCTCTCGGTTGCGCCGGCCACCGCGATGCGCGCGTCCTCGACGACGCGCACGCGCTCGGCCAACCCCGCTATCTGGAGACGCTGGGCGAAGTCCGCCTGGAGGGCGGGGGTGGTCGCGCCGGCCATGCCGACGACGGCGACGCGGGGCACGCGCCAGGGTAGACCGGCCTGGGCAAACGCCGCCTCCGCCGCCGAGCGTAGCGCCGCCTCGACAGCCGGCCACGGCACGGCGCGGGGGTTGGCTGGCCCGCCGCGACCCTGCCCCAGCACACGGCTTTCCCCATCGGCCAGCAGGGCCGTCACATGCGTCCCGCCCGCGTCCAGCCCCAGGACCATCCCTACTCCTTATTCCCTATTCCGTGACCGGCTTCCGCGCCTGGTGGTAGGCGATCCACGGCTGGAAGCCGATCTTGGCGTAGAAGTCGAGCAGCGTTGTCCAGTCAATGACACAGCCGCGCACCGCACGCTCGGCCAGGGTTTGAACGCCAGCGTCGAGCAGGGTCAGCCCCAGCTTCTCGCCGCGTACCGCCTCGCTGACGCCAATGGGACCCAGGCCTCCGGCGGGCGGGGTGAGGGCAAGCCGCCAGTTCATGCCATAGGCCGTGGGCGGGGTATGGGGCGAGTGGAGGTGGGCGAAGCCGTGCAACTCGCCATCGAGACACAGGACCATGATGTCCGCTGGCGCGCCACCCTGGTCGAGGAAGCGGCCGATGTCGAAGCGCCAGCGGCCGGGAAACTCACGGTCCAGGAAGGCGAGCAGGTCGGGAATGTCGGCCGCACTGGCGGGGCGCAGGGTGAGGCGGTCGCCAAGGCGGGCGCGGGTGGCCTGGCCCTGCGGGTGTGGCGTGTAGCCCTGGAGGTCGCGCCGAGTGTCGTAGACCAGGCCGTTACAGGTATAGCCGTGTTTCTCAAAAAAGGGCAGCGCGCCAGTCGGCTCCGGAATCCCACAAAAGAAGGGGTTGACCTCGCGGCCCGGCAGAAATACGACCGCGCCTTGCTCGCGCAGCCGCCACTCGGCCCACTCCAGCAGCCGGCCGCCCAGCCCATGCCGCTGGACCTGGGGATGGACGGCTAGGGCGCTGATAAACCCGCGCGTGTGGTCCAGCGTGCCCAGCGGTGTGAGCCGCCACACCTTGGTGATGATGACGCCCACTGGCGTCTGGCCGACCCAGGCCACGCGCCCATCCTCGGCGGCGAAGCCAGGGGTGTCCCACGTGCAATGCTGCCACACCGCCGCGTCAATGTGGAACGGCGGCTGAAACGTCTCGTTCCAGAGGTTAATCAGTTTATCGGTATCGGTCTGGCCTAGAGGCCGGTAATGCAACTTGCTCTCTAATTCGGATTTCATCCCTATTCCCTACTCCCTATTCCCTGGCCTGCGGCCCGCGCCAGCCGCCCACCCATCACCCAGCCCGAACTGGCGGCGACTGTCAGTGGCGCGATGACGAGCAGCAGGAAAAACATCACATCCTCGTCGGTGACAGTCCCTCGACGGAGCATGCCGCGCGTGGCGAAAAAGGGCAACCAGACTAGCGGCAGCAGCGCGGCGATGACGCCGATCCAGTGGCCGCGCCGCACCCTCCCCCGGGCCTGCCACAGGATGAGGCCGCCGAGCAGCGCGCCGCCGAGCATGCCGGCCACCAGCCCGACGCGCAACGTATTGAGGACGATGCCCCATCCGGACAAACCGGCCAGGTCGTGAGGCAAGGTGAGACCGAGTTGCGGGCCAAACAGGGCGATGACCATGCCAAACAGCGCGCCCAGCCCGCCCCCAAACACCGCTCCATACACAATTCCCAACCCCACCACCCGCATCATCACCTCTCTCTTGCTCGACGCCGCCAGGCCCTGAAGGACATGGCTACTCTATGGAAGCCCACGGGGCTGAAAACGAGCCTCTCAGGCTTGCATCCCTAGCCTGGCCCTTCAGGGTTAGGCGACTCTAACCGCCTGCTTGAGCCGCAGCGAGTCGAGGATGGCCAGTTGGGCCAGTGTCGTGGGCAGAGTGCGGCGTGGCGAGGTCCACGGCTCGCGCCCCTCGCGCACACAGTCCAGAAAGTGCCGCACCGACTGGGTAAACGCGCCCGTCAACTTGCCACCTACCTCGTCCGCCGTGTGCGGCCCGCTAAACTCGACCGTCTGGCCGCCGCGCGTGTTGAACAGTTCGGCGGTGCGGGTGCGCATGTTATACGACACGGCCCCTTCCGAGCCAATGATTTGCATAGTGCCGTCCGCGACGCGAGGGTAGGTGGATGGGTGAATCCAGGAGGAGTGGAAATTGGCGCTCACCCCGCCCGCAAACTGAATCAGGACATTGAGGCCGTCGTGGACGGCCACGCCGCGCTTGTCCAATGTCCCCCGCGCCTCGTGGGCTACCACTTCCGTCGGCTCCGCGCCGAGGAACCAATGGACCAGGTCTAGGTCGTGGCTCGACATAAAGAAGATGGGGGAGGTCTGGTCGGCCCAACCCAGCATACCCGTCGGTACGTAAACCGTGTCGAACTTGACCGAGATGACCATCTGAGGCTGGCCGATCTCGCCGCGTTCGATGACGCCTTTAAGCCAGGCGTGGTCCGTGACAAAGCGCTGGCTGTAGTTGACCATGACGATAGGCGAGCCGGCCGCCGCCCGGCTGGCAATGGCTTCCGTATCCTCGCGGGTTGTCGCCAGGGGCTTCTCGACAAAGACGTGCTTGCCCGCGTCCAGAGCGGTCAAGACCGGAGCGCTGTGCAGGTGGTCGGGCGTGGCGATGGCGACGGCGTCTACCGCTGTATCATTGAGGGCCGCCTCCAGGTCCGTGTACGTTCGCGCTCCGACTTTTGACGCCAGGCTTTCCGCCCGCGCCCCGTTTACATCCACGACGGCCACCGTTTCTGCGTCCGGCTGCTCGTAGAACACGCGGGCATGCCGCGTTCCCAACAGCCCCGCTCCCACTACCGCCACTCTGAGTTTCGCCATCCGCCTCTCTCCTGGGTTCAGCCGTCAGCTTTCAGCTATCAGCCTTCAGCCCTCAGTCTCCATATCACGCATCACCCACCACCCACTACCCACTAGCCTTTGAGCGCCCCCATCCGCACCCCCTCCAGGAAGTACTTCTGGAAGGCCAGGAAGAAGATGATCATGGGCAGGGCGGCCAGCGCGGCGCCCGCGAAGATGATGCCCCAGTCGGTCATAAACTCTCCCTGGAGGTTGGCGACCCCGACGGTGATGGTGTAGTTCTGCGGCTTGTTGAGCGCAATCAGCGGCCACAGGAAGTCGTTCCAGTTGCGCACAAAGGTAAAGATAGCCAGGGCGGCCATCGCCGGGCGGCACAGGGGCAGGATGACGTTCCAGAACACGCCAAACTCGCTCGCGCCGTCAATGCGCGCCGCGTCCTCCAGTTCCGAGGGCAGCGTCTGGATGTATTGGCGCATGAGGAAGATGCCAAAGACCTGCGCCGTACCGGGTAGGATGACGGCCCAGATATTGTCAATCAGCCCCAGGCTGCGCGTGATGATATACAGCGGGATGAGCGTGACGTGGATGGGGATCATCAGCGTGCTGAGAACCAGGCCGAACAGGAGATTGCGCAGCGGGAAGCGGCGCTTGGCGAAGGCGTAGCCCGCCATCGTGTCGAACACAATGTGAAAGGCCGTGATGACGAACGCGATGAAGAGGCTGTTGATCATCCACTGGGTGTAGAACTTGGTCCCACCGAGCAGCCGCTGGATGTTTTCGAGCTTGAAGGCCGGCCAGAGTAGCGGCGTCAGGGGCGGGGTGGACGTGATGGGCGTCAGGGCGTTGACGAACAGCCAGTACATCGGGAACAGGGCAATCACCGTGGTCACGGCGAGGACCAGCCAGACGCCCCAATTGACCCGCCGCAGGCGCGCTGGCCAGGAGACGCCAGTCGTGGTCATACTTGTGGTAGTGGTAGCCATTTAATACTCCACATCCGAGCGCAAGAAGCGGAACTGGATCACGGCGACGGCGGCGACCATGAGGAAGAGCACAAACGCCTGCGCCGAGGCGACGCCGAAGTTCAGGTCTTTGAAGCCGTTGTTGTAAATCTGGGTGACGATGGTTTGGGTGGCGTTGCCGACGCCGCTGGGGACCATGACGTAAATGCGCTCGAAGACCTCGAAGCTGGCAATAGTGTACAGGACAACCAGGTAGAGCGTAGTGGACTTAATCAGGGGAACGGTAATGTTCCACCACTTCTGGATCCCACTCGCGCCGTCCAGGTCAGCCGCCTCGTAGAACTCGGTGGGGATGCTGCCCATGGCCGCACTGTAGAGCACGATGGCGGTGGCCGGGACAGTCAGAATGGCCGAGAGGGTCACACTGGCCAGGGCGATGTCGGGGTTCGACAGCCAGCGCACGGGCGGCAGGCCAATCATACGCAGTAGATAGTTGGCGAAGCCCCACTGGGCGTTGAAGATGTAGGCCCAGGTCATGCCGATGACCAGTGCGCTGGTGACAGCGGGCAGGTAGTAGGCGGCGCGGAAAAAGGTCCGCATCCGATTACTGAGGGGTTGGATCATGCTCGCCAGCGCCAAGCCGACGATGATATTGGCCGTGACAGTAAAGATAGTGTAGATGAGCGTGTTCTGGATGGACCGTACGAAGAGGCTATTCAACTGGGTAAAGGCGTCAATATAGTTGGCGTAAAAGGGGTCAATCCAGCGCCCGCCCCGCGCCAGACTATAGCGTTGGAACGAGATGACAAACGCCCACAGCACGGGAATCAGGACGAACACGGTGAAGGTTGTCATGCTGGGCAGGATGAATAAGTAGCTCCAGCCGTGTTTGCGGAGGAATTGGCGCATGGCGGCTCCCTGTGGGTCGTAATGCGTGATGCGTAATGCGTGAGGCCGGCAAGGCATGTCACGCATCACGCATCACGCATTACAGCCTACTTCTCGGCGATGATCTTATTCGCTTCGGCCGCGATGTTCTTCATCGAGTCAGCGGCCTTGACCTTGCCGAAGATGATGTTCTGATACTCCGGATGGATCAGGCGGGTGAACTTGGCCCAGCTCGGAATCAGCGGCGTGACATACATATCCGGCACGGTCCCTACAAACTGGTCCAGCGGCGGCGCGACTTTGACCGACTTGCGCGCGCCGGGGGCCAGGTAGAAACCTGTGGCGGCGGTCTGGCTGGGCGGCACGTCCACCTGGACCTCGTTGCTCGTCAGGTAGCGGCCCAGGTCCATGCCGGCCTGGAGCTTAGCCTTGTCCTTGACGGCAGCGACGGCGATGAGACCGACCGCGCCGATGGTCAGCTTCTGGCCCTTGTAGGTGGGCAGCGGGTAAATCTCGAAGTTGACCTTGTTCGCCACCAGCTGCGGGGCGAAGCCCGTCGCGTCCACGACCATCGCATACTGCTTGTTCTGGAAGCCGCCCTTGACGTCGGAGTCCTTCTGCGAGCCGAAGTCAGGCGGCGTCACCTTCTGGACCAGGGCCAGGTCGGCGAAGCGCTGCAGGCCAGCGGCCGCGGCTGGCGTGTCGAAGCCGAACTTGCCGTCCTTGGTCACCGGGCGCACGCTCGCGTCCTCGTTCATCCACAAGGCCCAGGTGTTGACCACGCCGGGGTCAATGAAGCCGGTCCAGCCGTAGACTTGCTCGCCGTTGGCCCGCTTGAAGGTGGTCTTCTTGGCCGCCTCCACGAACTGGTCCCAGGTCCAGTCCTTGGGCGGCATGGGAGCGTTGGCTTCCTTGAAGACGTCGGTGTTCAGGTACATGCCCATCGGCACGACCCACAGCGGCCAGGCGAAGGCCTTGCCGTCCTTGAGGCGGGTAACGTCCAGGACGTTGGGCAGGATGTCGGCCTTGTCGTCGGCGGTGAGGAAGTCGTCAATGGGGGCGACGAGGTCATCGCGAACGAACTGGGGCAGGCGGTCCGACGGGATACGTAGCACGTCAATGCCCTGGCCGCTCTGGAGGGCGGTGGTCAGCTTGGTGAAGCCCTCGTCGTTCGGTGGGTAGCCTGTGATTTCAACCTTGATGTCGGGGTTGTCGGCCATGAACTGAGCCACGGCCAGGTCGAACGGGTTGGCGAACTGGTTGCCCGGCGTGTAGCCCAGCACCCATAGGTTCAGCGTGCCCTTGTAGCCGCTGGCGCTCTTGCGCAGGCCGCCCTTGGCCGTCGCCTTGGGCGCGGCCGCCGGCGCCGCCTGGGTCGCGGCCGGGGCGGTCGTCGCCGCCGGCTTGGGCGCATCGGTGGCTTTGGGTGCTTCGGTCGCCTTCGCGGCGGGGGCCTGGGTAGGCGCCGGCGCCTGAGTGGGTGCGACTGCTGGCTTAGCGGCTGCTGCCGTTGGTTGGGCCGCTGGGGCGGTGGCCTGCTGCTGGCCGCCACACGCGCCGAGCAGCGCGACGACTACCACCAGGCACAGGACCGCCCACAGTCGAGTCGGTCGCATTCGGCTGGTCATCTGGTTCTCCTCCTTGTGGGCCTCCC
>JAHCIP010000093.1 GCA_026129165.1 Anaerolineae bacterium | reverse complement strand
ATCCACGTGGAACGCAATGCCTTCGGCCGCCAGGTTGACAGCTTCGAGGTGGCGCTCGACGTACCAGTCTTAGGGCCGCAACCCTTTCATGCCGTCTTCATCCGCGCGCCGAGGATCGAGCAGGTTGGGCCAGGGGTCGAAGTGCTCGCCCGGCTGGACGACGGAATGATTGTCGCCGCGCGCCAGGGCAGCCTGCTCGTCACGGCCTTCCACCCCGAGTTGACCAGGGACGACCGCTTCCATCGGCTCTTCTTGTCCTCCCTCCAACCTGACGGCGTATAGCTCGCCGTCATGATAGCACAGACGCGGCCAGGGTTTCCCCGGCCGCGTCTGTCTTCTGCGGGCTCAGCCCTCAGCACTCAGCCCTCAGCCCTCACCACCGAAGACTTCCCCTGACTACTCGTCGTCGTCACCCGACTCCTTGATGGGGGCCTGCTTGCGGCCGCCGCTGCGGCCCATCGCGCCCAGACCCAGCGAGCCGAGCTTCGGCATGCGCTCGTCGTAGTCTTCCTTGCCCAGCGGGATACGATTGCCGCCCTCGTCCAGCGCCTCCACCGTCAGGCCGAGGCTCTGAAGCTCCTTGACCAGCACCAGGAACGACTCGGGCGCGCCCGGCTCGTTGATTTCCTCGCCCTTGACGATGGCCTCGTAGGTCTTGACGCGGCCGGTCACGTCGTCGGACTTGATGGTCAACATCTCCTGGAGGGTGTGCGCCGCGCCATAGGCTTCCAGTGCCCACACCTCCATCTCGCCGAAGCGCTGGCCGCCGAACTGCGCCTTACCACCCAGCGGCTGCTGCGTGACTAGCGAGTACGGGCCGGTGGACCGGGCGTGGACCTTGTCCTCGACCAAGTGGGCCAGCTTCATCATATAGATAACGCCGATGGTCACGGGCGCGTCGAACGCCTCGCCGGTCTTGCCGTCGTAGAGCACGGCCTTGCCCGACGTGGGCAGCGGCCGGCGCACCTCGCGGCTGAACCGTTCGGCCTCCAGCTCAATCTTGTCCTCGGCGATAGAGTCCACCGCCTCGAACTGCTTGTTGGCCGACGTGTCGTAGTCCCACTTCTTCATCCATATGCGATAGCAGAGGTCGCGAGCGCGAGCGTCCGCCGCCTCACGCGCGGCCGTAGACCGCCCATCGTCCTCCCAGACCAGGATGTCGTCGGGGTTGTAGCCCTGCTCGCGCAGCCAGTAGGCCAACGCGATACGCTTGGTCTGGACCAAGTCGGTGTTGAGCGTCTCCCAGTCCACGTCGTAGTGGGCGACCATGTATTCCAGGCGGACGCCCTGGTCGTCCTGCAAGTCATCGCCCGCAATCTGCTGCTCGTTGGCCCAGGCCCAGGCGCGCTGGGTCAGGACACGCCAAGCGTCGTCGAGCAGCCAGGCGCGGGCCAGTTCCGCCGCGATTTCGTTCTCTTTGGCCCCGTCGAACACCGAGGTGACGACGCGGAAGCCGAGGCGGTGGGCGGCCCAACCCAGGTGGGTCTCCAGAATCTGACCGATGTTCATGCGGCCCGGCACACCCAGTGGGTTGAGGATGATCTCGACCGGCGAGCCGTCTTCGAGGTAAGGCATGTCCTCGATGGGCACGACCTTGGAGATGACGCCCTTGTTGCCGTGGCGGCCGGCCATCTTGTCGCCTTCCGTCACCTTACGCTGCTGGGCAACGCTGACACGCACCAGGCGGTCCACGCCAGCCGGCAGGTCGGCGCTCTCCTCGCGGGTGAACGCCTTGACATCCACCACCTTACCCTTCTCACCGTGCGGCAGGCGCAGCGACGAGTCCTTGACCTCGCGGGCCTTCTCACCGAAGATGGCGCGCAGCAGCTTCTCTTCGGGCGTCAGGTCCGTCTCGCCCTTGGGCGTGATCTTGCCCACCAGGATGTCGCCAGGTCCGACTTCGGCCCCGATGCGGATAATGCCCTCGGCGTCCAGGTCCTTGAGCGCATCCTCGCCGACATTCGGGATGTCACGCGTGATTTCTTCCGGGCCGAGCTTGGTGTCGCGAGCCTCGATCTCGTGCTTCTCGATGTGGATCGAGGTAAACTTGTCCTGGCGGACGACTTCCTCACTGACGAGGATGGCGTCCTCATAGTTGCCGCCTTCCCACGACAGGAACGCGACCAGGACGTTCTGACCCAGCGCCAACTCACCTTCCTCAGTCGAGGACGAGTCCGCGATGACCTGGTCCTTGCTCACTAGTTGGCCGCGCGTGACGATGGGCCGCTGGTCAATGCACATGGACTGGTTGGAACGGTTGTACTTGCGTAGCGGGTAAACTTTGACGCCGCTCGCGCCGCGCACCGTCACCTCAGCCGAGGTGACACTGATGACCTCGCCATCTTCCTCCGCCACGACGACCTGGCCCGAGTCCACGGCGGCCTTGTACTCCATGCCCGTACCGATGATGGGCGCTTCGGGCCAGATGAGGGGTACGCCCTGGCGCTGCATGTTCGAGCCCATCAGCGCGCGGTTGGCGTCGTCGTGCTCCAGGAAGGGGATGAGGGCCGCCGACACGCCCACGATCTGCTTGGGCGACACGTCGTAGAAGTCCACGCGCTCGACCGTCTCCTGCGTCGGCTGCTGGTTGCGGCGTACCGAGGCGCGGGGGCGGATGAACTCGTTGAACTCGTTGATGGGCGCGGAGGCATTGGCGATGGTGTAGCGGTCCTCCTCGTCGGCCGTCATGTAGACGATTTCATCCGAGGCGTAGGGGACGACGGGAATCTTCTCGATGGAGGTCTGCGCCAGCCGCTGCGCCAACTCCTGGGTGATGCGCTGGCCCTTCTCAACAATCATCTCGCTGGTGATGGGGTCGCGCACATCCTGGCGCGGGGCGCGATTGAGCGTCTCCTCGACGCGGTTGTTCACCTCGCGCACGACGCGGCGGTAGGGCGTCTCGATGAAGCCGTACTCGTTGACGCGGCCAAACGAGGCCAGACGGCCGATGAGACCGATATTGGGGCCTTCGGGCGTCTCAATCGGGCAGATGCGGCCATAGTGGCTGTGGTGCACGTCGCGCACGTCGAAACCGGCGCGCTCGCGGCGCAGACCGCCCGGACCGAGGGCCGACAGGGTGCGCTTGTGCGTCAACTCGGCCAGCGGGTTGGTCTGGTCGTTGAACTGGCTCAACTGGCTGCCGCCGAAGAACTCGCGGGTGGCGGCCACGACCGGGCGAATGTTGATGAGCGCCAGGGGCGAGACGCCGTCTGGCTCGCGCGTGCTCATCCTCTCGCGGACGACGCGCTCCATGCGCAGCAGGCCGATGCGCAACTGGTTCTGGAGCAGTTCGCCCACTGTCTTGACGCGACGGTTGCCCAGGTGGTCAATGTCGTCGGCGCGTTCCTCGCCATTGTTGACGCGGATCATGTGCTTGACGACCTGGACCAGGTCTTCCTTCGTCAGCGTCGTCGTCTTGAGATCAATCGTGCCTTCCAGGTTCAAGCGCCGGTTGAGCTTGTAGCGGCCGACCTTGTTGAGGTCGTAGCGGCGCGGCTGGAACAGCAGGTTGGTCAGGAAGTTCCGCGCGTTGTCCAGCGTGGGCGGGTCGCCAGGCCGCAGCTTCTTGTAGAAGTCGAGCAGGGCCTCTTCCGGCGTCTGCGTCGTGTCCCGCTCCAGCGTTGCCTCGATGAAGGGATGGTCGGCGTCGGTGTCCACGTCGCGGAAGGCGGTCAGAATCTCTTCCTCGGCCCCCATGCCAATGGCACGCAGCAGTTGGGTGACCGGGAACTTGCGCTTGCGGTCCACCTTGACCGAGACGACGTCGCGCTTGGAGGTTTCGAACTCCAGCCACGCGCCTCGGTTGGGGATGAGTTTGGCGTTGCACAACTGGCGGCCTGTGGCGCGGTCCTCTTCGACCGTAAAATAGACGCCTGGGCTGCGGATGAGCTGGGAGACGACGACACGCTCGGTGCCGTTAATGATGAAAGTTCCCTTGTCGGTCATGAGCGGAAAATCGCCCATGAAGACTTCCTGCTCCTGGATTTCGCCGGTTTCCCGGTTGGTGAGACGAACCTGGACCCAGAGGGGCGCGGCGTAGGTCATGTCCATCTCGCGCGCTTCCTTCTGGGAGTGCTTCGGCTCGTCGAAGCGGTAATCCACGAAGTGCAGTTCCAGGGCTTTGTTGAAGGACACAATCGGGCTGATCTCTTCGAACAGCTCGCGCAGCCCCTCGGTCTGGAACCACTTGTAGGACACGGCCTGAATCTCAATCAGATCGGGTAAGGGATGAATTTCACGAAGGCGGGAGTAGCTCTTGCGCGGGCGGCGAGTTTGTCCATCCACAACGGGGCGCAACTGCGAATCAATCACACGAGTGTCAAGAGCCATGCGTTTTCCCCTTTTGAACAGTAGACAGTAGACAGTAGTCGGTAATCAGTATACTGACTACTGTCTACTGTCTACTGCCCTCTCCAAACGACAACAAACCCGACCTAGGCGGGCCGACGGCCATGTTATCCCCAATGCTGGAGCGCCCTCGCCGGGCCTCGCCTTCCGTCTGAGCGAGCGCCGGCCATCAGCGACAGCGGGATAACCCTGGTACGCCACCTAAATCGGGCATGACGGAACGATGCAAAGAAGTATTATACAAAAAACAGGGGGGTTTGTCAAGACTCAAATAGGTCGATATCAGATCTTAGCTTACTTCTTTTCCCACCGCTGCCACTCGTTGTCCCAGCGGTCTATGTGATCCAATTGGCAGGCGCTCAGGAACTCGCCGTTCTGGACGCGAAAGCAGCCGCCGCCCTCTTGCCGCACATAGCCCAGGCTGAAGTGCCAGCCCTCGAACATCCACTTTTCCCCACCACAGACATAGAAGGCGCGCTCCGATGCTCCGGGTACCGCCAGCGCCGCCCCTGAACAGGCGGGGGCAGGGGTGGGGGGCGGGGCGGTCGGCGCGGGGGCGGTGGTCGGGGTGGGCGCGAGGGCCGTCAGGCGGGCGCTGACACGAGCATCCACCGTAGCGTCCACATTAGCGGGCGCGACGATCAGTCCCGCTGGCAGTCCCGTCGGCACGGTCTCGGCCAGCGGCGCGCCGCACCGCCTGACGCCAATCGCCAGGACGAGCAGCGCCAGGAAGGCGATGAGCAGGATACGTCGAATGGCTCCCATAGGATCTACTCTACCATAGCCGCGTTAGGGGGTCAATTCAGCAGAACTGAGGTAGGACGAGCAAAAAGCGGACCGTGATGACGGCCCGCTCTTAGCCTCGTACTATTCGATTAGCCCTGTCAGAAGGGAATCTCGTCCTCGCTCATCTGGCCGTAGCCTTCGTAAGCGGGGACGGCGTTATTAGCGGGCCGACCCCCTGCCGCGCCCTGAGCCGGCGCCCCCTGGCCTTGGGCGCCGTCACGCCCGCCGAGGAACTTGACGGTCTGGGCCGTCAGCTCAATTGAAGCCGCAGCTTGACCTTCACGATTAGTGAAGGCGTTCACTTTAAGGCGCTCACCTTCCACCAGAACCAGACGGCCCTTAGTGAGATACTGGCTGCATGTCTCCGCCAGCTTACCCCAAGTACTCACCCGATACCATGTAGTCTCATCATGAACAGCACCCTGGGGATCAGTCCAACGACGATTCACGGCCATACTGAAGGAACACACCGCCTGACCGTTAGGCGTATACCGCATCTCGGGATCGCTTCCGAGATTCCCTATGAGGAGATGCTTCGAATACACGAGATCCTCCTTTAAGCAAGTTGGGCAAGCAAGGTTTTACAACTTGCAGCCACACGGATCGAACATTTGTACACATTTTACCATAAGAACGAGTCTTTTGTCAACTCCCACGTCAGTGAACAGACCGCAAGGTTCTAACTCGTCTTGCTCTGTGTTGCTACGTCTAGTTACCCCCTGTCAAAAGCCACCTTAAAGATTCAGGCTATTTCCATAATTCATCCCTCCTACCGGTTGACAATTGCAGCAGGTGGAGTAAAATGGAGGAAAGTGGAGGTTAGTGGTGATTCAGTGGTGAATTTGGGCGAATAGGTGGTACTTTCGTCTCGAATTATAGCCTCCATATGGTCTAGAACATATGTTCAGTGGGGACTAATTTACGGTGCTTTTCTCGGGCGAATACGAACATACCCTTGACGATAAGTGCCGGTTCATCGTCCCCATCCGCTTTCGGGAACGGTTGGAAGAGGGTTGTGTCATCACGCGCGGCTTCGACGGCTGCCTGTGGATCTTCCCACAGCCCGACTACGAGCGCTTGATGACACAGATTCAAACCCTCAACCAGTTTAATCGCAGCGCGCGCCAGTTGTTCCGCCTGCTGACGGGCCACGATCTGAAGCTCGATAAGCAGGGCCGCATCCTTATCCCGCCCGCGCTCCGCGCCCATGCGGACATCGCGCCCGACTCCGAGATTGTCATCGTCGGCATCAACTCCGACACGCCGCACCTCGAAGTCTGGAACAAGACGCGCTGGGACACGGTCCAGAGCGACCTGGGCGAGAACAGCCAGACGATGGGCGAAGAGCTGGCTGGCCTGGGCTTCTCGCTGCGGTGACCCAGGCTACCCATATTCCCGTGCTCCTGGAGGCCGTGCTTCGCCTCCTCCAGCCGCGAGCGAACGGGACCTACATTGACGCGACACTCGGTGCTGGGGGGCATGCCGAGGCGCTTCTCCAGGCCAGCGGCCCACAGGGCCGCCTCCTGGGCCTGGACCAGGACACCACCGCCTTACACATCGCCCGCACCCGGCTTGCGGTCTATGGCGACCGCGCCGACCTGGTACACGCGAACTTTCGTGACCTGAGCCGTGTCGCCCAAGCGCAGGGCTGGACCGCCGCTGACGGCATCCTGCTCGACCTGGGACTATCGTCTATGCAACTGGACCAGGCGGAGCGGGGCTTCGCCTTCAGCCACGAGGCGCCGCTGGACATGCGCATGGACACCAGCCAGGGCCAGAGCGCCGCCGACCTGGTCAACCTGCTGCCGGAACGCGAGTTGGCCGACCTAATCTACGAGTACGGCGAGGAGCCAGCCTCACGGCGCATCGCGCGAGCCATCGTCGCCGCCCGCCCGCTTGAGACGACGACCCAGTTGGCCCAGGTCGTGGCCCGCGTGGCCGGGGGCAAAGGCTACTGGCGGATTCACCCCGCCACCCGCACCTTTCAAGCTTTACGGATTGCCGTCAATGACGAACTCGGCGCGCTAAAAGCCGTCCTGCCCCAGGCGGTGAGCCTGCTCAAGCCCGGTGGACGCCTGGCGGTGATTAGCTTCCACAGCCTGGAAGACCGCATCGTGAAGCAGTTTATGCGCGACCCGACGCAACAGGCAACGCTCGCCGTTATCACCCGCAAGCCAATGACGGCTGACGAGGCCGAGATTGCCCGCAACTCCCGCGCCCGCAGCGCCAAGCTGCGCGTCGCTGAACGGCTGCCAACTTAGCCAGCCTGGTAGGCGCCGACCTATGCCTGTGCCCTGTACTCAGGGCATGTCGCCCTAGGGCGCACTCGCAGGTTCGCCCCTACCCCATCAGTTCTTATCGCCATTTATCCTGCCTACCGCCGTTTGAACGAGAAACCGAGAGACAAGAAGCATGGCTACCACACCGGTCCCCCTCCCCAACCCCACCACCCTGCCGCGCCCCCGTCTGGCGACCATTGCCACCCTGAACACCGCTCGCCTGGCGGGTCTCGTCCTGCTGGCCGTCCTGGTTCTCGGCGGCGCGTGCCTGCTCTACCTGAACCTGGCCGCCTCGGTGGCGGCGTCGAGCACACGGCTGAATGACCTGACTAAGGAGCGCCGTCTGCTGGAGTGGCAGAAGGCCGACCGCGAGCGCGAGTTGGCCCAACTCACCCACCCCGACCGCTTGGAAGCCCGCGCCCAGGAACTCGGCTTCCGCCCGCCGCGCGGCGTCACCTACGTCACCGTGTCGCCTGACGTCCTCGCCGCCCTGGGGGCTAAGACGAGCGCACCAGGCGTGGCGCCGACCCACACGGATAACGCGCCGTCTTCGGTTTGGGATACCGTCAAGTCCCAATTCAACCGCTGGCTAAAGGTACCATGACACCCCTTGACCGTCAAACTGCCCGCCGTCTGGGGCTGATCTTCGCCGGCTTCTGCGGCTTCAGCCTGGTCCTGGTGGCGCGTCTATTCTACTGGCAGATGCTCTCCCACCCGGAGCTCCAGGCCGCCGATACGGCCATGCGCCTGACCCCACCGACGCTCAAGGCGGGGCGGGGGTCCATCTATGACTCGACGGGCCGACTGATGGCGGCGGACGTGGTGAACACCATTCTGGCCGCCTATCCCAAGGAGATCAAAGATCCGGCCAAGACGGCGGCGCAACTCTCGAAGCTCCTGGCGCGGCCCGAGGCCGAGCTACGTACAACGCTGGACAACAAGAGCGTGGCGTATGTGCGGCTGGCGCGCAACCTGACCGAAGCAACGGCCAAAGCCATTGACGAAGCGAATATCCAGGGCATTGGCATCGAGCGCGAGGCCCAGCGGACGTATCCCATGGGCAGCCTGGCCTCCCAGGTTCTCGGCTTCTACGGCGGCGACGACCAGGCCCACTACGGGGTCGAAGAGATGTACGACTACGCCTTGCGGGGCGAGCCTGGCACGTGGGGCGCGCCGGTTATGATTGACCCCGGCCGCTACCAATCGCCCCGCGACGGTTTCGACGTGGTGCTCACCATTGACGCCAACATCCAGCGGATCACCGAGCGCGAGTTGAGTAAGGCCATTGAGGCGCAGGACGCAGCCGGCGGCACGGCCATCGTCATGGACCCCAAGACAGGGGCCATTCTGGCTATGGCGAGCGTGCCCACCTACAACCCGAACCAGTATGCGACCACTCCGCCGGAGCGGTTCGCCAATCCGGCCATTAGCCGCCTCTACGAGCCTGGCTCGGTCCTCAAGACGGTAACGCTGAGCGCCGCCCTGGAAGAGGGCGTGGCGACACTGGACACGAGCTACGATGACAAGGGTTGGATTCGCGTCGGCGGCTTTACCATCTGGGACTGGGACCGCGTGGCCCATGGCCGCGTCGACATGCGGACGATGATGCGCCTATCGCTGAACGTCGGCGCGGTGCACCTGGGCCAAATGCTGGGTCCCGACCGTTTTTACCGCCACTTACGCGACTTTGGCTTCGGCACACGCACAGGGATTGACCTGGCGGACGAGGAGGCGGGCCTTATCCGCGACTATACGTCGAGTAATTGGACCGACCTGGACCTAGCGACAAATTCCTTCGGCCAGGGTATGGCAGCCACCCCTATCCAGGTCATCACGGCGATGGCAGCGGTGGCGAATGGCGGAAAGCTGGTGCAGCCCTATGTCGTCAAGGAGATTCGCCAGGGCGATAAGGTAATCAAGGCCACCCAGCCCATCGTCCTACGGCGCGTTCTGTCGCCCCAGAACGTCGGTGCGGTTCAGGAAGCGCTCATCGGCGTCGTAGAACACGCCGTACGGGCCAGTGTGCCGGGCTACACCATCGGCGGCAAGACAGGCTCGTCGCAGATACCCACCGACCAGGGCTATGATCCCGACCTGACCATCGCCTCGTTCGTCGGCTTCGGCCCGGTCAACGACCCAGCCGTTATCATCCTGGTCAAAGTGGACAAGCCAGTGCATCGGCAACTGGGGTCGGAGGTCGCCGCCCCCTTCTTTGGCACCCTGGCCCGCCAAATCTTCGACTATCTCGATATTCCGCCGGATAACGTGCGCCTGGCGATTGAGAACCGCAAGCCGCAGCCCGAAAACGGGAACTAGTCATGAACGTCGCCGACCTCGTCCAGCTTATCACCGGCCTACGCCCGGCCTGGCCCGCTTTCGAGCAGCAGCCTGTCCTCCAGGTGGTGGTCGACTCGCGCCAAGTCAAGCTTGGCAGCGTCTTCGTCGCCGAGCACAGCGGCCAACGCGACGGCCACGAATTCATCCCCGACGCGCTGCAGCGGGGCGCGGTCGCCGTCGTCACGGAAGCGCACGGATTACCGATGGTGGCAGGGCTGGTGAAGATTCAGGTGGGCGACCCGGCGCAGAGCGCGCCCCAGTTGACGGCGCCGCTATCCGCCCTGCCCACGCCACTGGCGATGGTTGTTCCCGACACGCTGGCGGCACTCCAGAGTATGGGCCGCGCCTGGCAGGCGCAGATGCCCGCGCAGACGATTGGCATTACGGGCAGCGTCGGCAAGACCACGACGAAGGAACTTGTTTCGGCTGTCCTGGCGCGACGCTTCGACACGATTCAGAGCGAAGCGAACTTCAACAACGAGATTGGCTTGCCATTGACCTTACTCAGCCTACGCCCGCACCACCAGCGGGCTGTCCTCGAAATGAGAGCCTATCGTCCGGGCGAGATGACCGCGCTGTGCGAGATGGCCCGTCCCCACATCGGCGTCGTCACCAACATCGGGCCCTCGTACCTGCAACGCATGGGCAGCCTGGACATGGTCCAGCAAGTCATGTCCGAACTACCCGCCAGCCTGCCGCCACAGGGTATGGCGATCCTCAACGGCGATGATCCGCGGGTGCGCGCCATGCGTGATGTAACTCGGGCCCGCGTCTTCCTGTACGGCCTGACGCCCGATTGCGACCTGTGGGCGAGTAACCTGGACAGCCACGGGCTGGAAGGGATTGGCTTCCGCGTCCACTATGGCCGCGAGAGCCTCTACGTTCGCGTGCCTTTGCTGGGCCGCCACAGCGTCCACACCGCCCTGCGCGCCATCGCCGTCGGTCTGGTCGAGGGCATGACCTGGGAGGAGATTATCGCCGGGTTGCAGTCCATCCCCGGCCAGGTGCGGCTCGTCGTCGTGCGGGGCGTCAACGGGACGACTATCCTCGATGACACCTATAATGCTAGCCCCGACTCCAGCCTGGCCGCCCTCAACCTGCTGCGTGAGATGCCCGGTCGGCGCATTGCCGTCCTGGGCGATATGCTCGAACTCGGCAGCCTGGAAGCCGAGGGGCATGAGATGGTCGGTTGCCGGGCGGCGGAGATTGTCAACCGCTTGGTGGCTGTGGGCGAGCGGGCGCGCATGATCGCGGACGGGGCGCGAGGGTGTGGGATGCCAGCCGAACACATTGAATGGTACCCGGATCCTGCCAGCGCCCTGGCCGCCTTGTGGGCCGAGCTTCAGTCCGGCGACTTTGTGCTCATCAAAGGCTCACGGGGAATGCGCATGGAGACGATTGTCACAGGGCTGGCGGCCGACTCGCAACCGAAGGGGCAGGGCTAACCCCATGCCAACTATCACCCTGTCTATCATGCCCTACTCGCTAACGCTGGGAACGCTGGCGTTCCTGTTTGCAGTCATCTGGGGGCGGCCGCTCATTGAGCAACTCAAGCAGCGCCGCATTGGCGCGCAGATTCGCATCGAGTTACCCGACTCCTATCAGGTCAAGACCGGCACGCCGACCATGGGCGGGCTGCTGTTCATTGTTCCCGTGGCTCTGATTACCCTGTTCCTCAACATCGTCAACCTGTTGGGCTTCAACGCCATCGGCCGCTCGATCCTCGTCCCGCTGGGTGTGCTGGTCTCCTTCGGGCTGCTGGGCGGGATTGACGACTACATGGGTGTGCGCGGCCGGCGTGAGCAGTTCGGCATGTCGGGCCGCGTGAAGTTTACCATCCAGACGATTCTGGCCCTCGGCGCAGCCTTTGCCCTGTACTTTGGCCTGGAAAAGCGGACCATCGCCATCCCGACCATCCCGGAACCAATTGATATTGGCCTGTGGTTCATCCCTGTGGCGGTGTTTCTGATTGTCGCTTTCTCCAACGCCGTCAACCTGACCGACGGCATGGACGCCCTGGCCGGCACAAGCTCGGCTGTAGCCTTCGCCGCCTATGGTATCATCGCCTACCTGCAGCAGCAGAGCTATCTGGTCGCCTTCTCGTTTACCATCGTCGGCGCCTTGCTCGCCTTCCTGTGGTACAACGCCTATCCGGCCGAACTTTTCATGGGCGACACAGGGTCCCTGGCCCTGGGCGCTACCCTGGCGACGGTGGCCCTGATGACCGGCCAGTACCTGCTGCTGCCCGTGGTCGGCTTTCTGTTCGTGGCCGAGACGCTATCCGTCATGATCCAGGTTGGCTACTTCAAGTCCACCAAAGGCAAGCGCTTTTTCAAGATGTCGCCGCTACACAACCACTTCAAGCTGATGGGCTGGTCCGAGACCCAGGTGGTGCAGCGGTTCTGGCTCGTCGGCATCCTGGCCGCCATGCTGGGGGTCGCCCTGGCGTTGCTGTAAGTAAAGATGATGACCGTCATTTCGCAACACCTTAACGGCCAGCCGGCCCATATCGTCGGCGCGGGGATCGAGGGACTGTCCCTCGCCCGCTGGTTCACCCGCCAGGGCGCAGTCGTCACCGTCCACCTGGCGCGGACGCCCGCCGACATCCAGGCCGACCCGGCGCTGGCGCGTCAGGCCGCCGAAATCGAGCGGCTGGGGGCGAGGCTGCGGGCGGGCGCGGACTATCTGCGCGGGCTGGACGAGGCCACGGTCATTGGTCATGTTCAGAGCGCTTACACCTATAAGTATCCCATGAACGTGGCCGCACTGGACGCGGCACGGGCGCGAGGCATACCGATTGTGACCAACCTCAGCCTGTTCTTTGCCCTGTGTCCCTGCCCCATCATTGGTATCACGGGCACTAACGGCAAGACGACGACGACCGAGATGACCGACGCGGTGCTGCGGGCGGGCGGCCAGCCCGTCCACACCGGCGGCAATATCGGCGCGTCGCCACTGGATGAGGTGGACAGCCTCCAGCCGGGTGACCTGGTCCTGCTCGAACTGAGCAACTACCAGCTTCAGTTTGTCCAGGCCAGCCCGCACATTGGGGCTATCACTAACATCGCGCCCGACCACCTGGTGGACTATGGCGGCTCGTTTGAGCAATACGCGGCGGCCAAGCGGCGCATCCTCGACTACCAACGCGCCGACGACTGGGCGGTGCTCAACTGGGACGACCCGCTGCTGCGCCAGTGGGGTGCCCAGGCCGAAGCGCAATTGTTCGCCTTCAACCTGAACCACGCCCTGGAACCGGGCGCCTACCTGAGGCGCGGCCGCCTGACGGCGCGCTACCAGGGCCAGGAGAAGGCGGTGCTGCGAGCGGACGAGCTTCAGGTTCCAGGCCAGCACAACGTAGCCAACGCCTTATGCGCCATCGCCATCGGCACGCTCCAGGGCGTTGAAGCCGAAGCAATGGCCCGCGCTCTGCAGGGTTACGCAGCCGGCCCCCACCGCGTCCAGACGGTGCGCGAGCGCGACGGCGTCCTGTGGGTCAACGACTCAAAGTCCACGACGCCAGCCAGCACGGTGGCCGCGATCCAGGCTTTTGCCGGCCGGCGGCTCATTCTCCTGGCGGGCGGCAAGGACAAGGGGTTACCGCTGGATGACCTGGCGCAGGCGATGCAAAAGGGCGTAACCCAGGTCATCGCCTTTGGCGAGTGGGGGCCGACTCTGGCCGAGGCGGTCCAGGTGACAGGCGTGGCGGTCCAGACAGCGGCCAGTGTGGCGGAGGCCGTCGAAGTGGCGGCCCGCCTGGCCCGGCCGGGCGACGTTGTCCTCTTCTCGCCCGCCGGCACGAGCTTCGACGCCTATCCGAGCTACGCAGCGCGGGGTGAGCACTTTATCCAGTTAGTAGGCGAGCTATGACGGTGTATCCATCTCCGACCCTCGCGAACGCGGCTCCCACGCCGCCCGCCGCCAAGCCCAAGTTGGTCGTCGGCCAGCCGGATTGGCTGCTCGCCACGCTGGTCCTGGGCCTCACCGTGCTGGGCCTGATCATGATCTACAGCACGACCTACGTCTGGATTGACGGCGACTCGACCTACTACCTGGAGCGCCAGGGCATCTACGCCGTCGCGGGTGTCGTCCTGCTGCTCGTGATGATGCGCGTGCCCTATCAAAGCTGGCAGCGGCTGTCGGTGGTGATGATGCTGGTCATCGTCGGCCTGCTGGTGGTCGTCCTCATCGTCGGCAAGGCCGGCTTCGGCGCGACACGCTGGTTTCTCAATGGCTCGCTCCAGCCCAGCGAGGTCGCCAAACTGGTGGTCATCATCTACGTCGCCGACTGGCTGAACTCCAAGGGCCAACAGATTCGGTATGTCGCGCTGGGGCTACTGCCGTTCTCCATCATCATTGGCCTGGTGGCCGGTCTAATTCTGCTCCAGCCCAACATGAGCACGGCCATGATCATCGCTGGCACAGCGTTTATCATGTTCTACGCGGCCGGCGCGGATACCAGGCAGATGATTGTGACAGTCGGCATGGGGGCGGTCGTCGTGGCCGGGCTGATTGCCCAGGCGTCCTACCGCGCCCAGCGTTGGACCACCTTCCTGGACCCGCTGGCCGACCCGGAAGGCGTGGGCTACCACATCAGCCGCGCCCTGGCGACGCTCAACTCCGGCGGGATGACGGGCGTTGGCCTGGGCAACACGGTTCACAAGTACCTGAACCTGCTACCCGCGCCGCATACCGACTCGATCTTCGCCCTGATCGGGGAGGAGTTTGGCTTTCTGGGGTCCATCGGTGTCATCCTGCTCTATATCGTCCTGGGCTATCGCGGCTATCGTATTGCCCGGCAGGCTCCTGACCGTTTCGGCGCTTTCCTGGCCGGCGGCATCACCATCCTGCTCATGCTCCAGGCGATGGTGAACATCGGCGTCATTACATCCACCTTGCCGTTTACCGGGGTGCCGCTGCCCTTTATCAGCTACGGCGGCTCGTCGCTGGTCATCTCATTGGCGGCGGTGGGGTTGTTGCTCAACATCTCGCGCTATCAGCGCGTGGAGACCGAGGATGCGTCTACTGTTGTCGGGCGGCGGTACAGCGGGGCACGTATATCCCGCGCTGGCCGTGGTGACGGAATTAGGAAGTAAGACACAAGAAGGGCCAAATGACGCCTTCTTCCCAGGTCTTCCTAATTCTGACTTCCTAATTCCTAATTTAGAGTGCCTATGGGTCGGCTCCGAAGGCGGCATGGAGGCCGGTCTGGTGGCCCGCGCCGGCCTGCCCTTCGCGGGCATCCGCGCCGGCGGCGTGCGGGGCATGGGCCCGCTGACCCTGGCCCGCAACCTGAGCCGCCTGGCCGTGGGCTACACCCAGGCCGAGGGCATCCTGGGCCGCTTCAAGCCGGACGTCGTCTTCGCCACCGGCGGCTACGTGGGCGTACCGGTCGTCGTCGCGGCCCGACGGCAGGGCATCCCGAGCCTGGTCTACCTGCCCGACGTCGAGCCGGGTTGGGCGGTCAAGGCGCTGGCCCGATTGGTGGACCGCATCTGCGTGACGTCCGACGAGTCGCGCCAGTACCTACCGGCCGACAAGGTGGTCGAGACCGGCTATCCCGTGCGGCCCGAACTGAACGCCTCGGCCGACAAGGCCGCCGCCCGCGCCGCGCTGGGCCTGGACCCGACACAGCCGACGGTGCTGATATTCGGCGGCAGCCGGGGCGCGCGCCGCATCAACCAGGCCGCGCTAGGGGCGGCGGAGAAGCTGGCGATGCTCAGCCAGGTGGTGCATGTGACGGGTGAACTGGACGCTCAAGCCGTCCAGGAGCGCGTAGCAGGTATGCTGGGGACCGTGCGCCGCCGCTACCACGTCTACCCCTACCTGCACGAGATGGTCCACGCGCTACGGGCCGCTGACCTAGTGGTATCGCGCGCGGGGGCCGCCACACTGGGCGAGTACCCCGCCGCCGGGCTGCCCGCCATCCTGGTCCCGCTGCCCATCTCCGGCGGCCACCAGTGGCCCAACGCCCGCTTCCTGGCCGATGCGGGTGGCGCGACCATCGTCCCGGACGAGGAACTCGACTCGGCTCGCCTGCTGAGCGAGGTGACGATGCTGTTGGGCGATCCGACCGGGCTGGCCGAACGCGCCCGGGCTATGCGGGGTCTGGCGCGGCCCGACGCGGCGCGGCGCATTGGCGAGGAGTTGCTGGCGCTGGCGAAGGTCCGGCCCGAGGTCACGGCATGACGATTCTTCAGTTCGTCTCGTCTGACCTGGTCATCGCCGTAGCCATCATCTTCGGGCTGATTGGGTTTACGCGTGGGGCGCGGCGCGAGGTGACAGTGACGCTGTTCGTCCTGCTGGCGGTGCTCTTGACCACCTGGTTCGAAGATGCACTGGTGACCTGGATCAACCGGATCTACAGGTTGGTGCGGCTGGGCCTCGTCGTCGCGCAGAACCCGGATAACCCGGCCCAGGCTCTGCAGGGCACGGGGTCGGTCGGCCCCCTGCTGGATCCGTCTGGCGACCGGTTCCTGTTCCGGCTGCTGGTATTCTTCGCTGTGATCTGGCTGGGCTACCTGATTAGTCGGCGCGCCAAGCGGGTGGCTACACCCCTCGGCCTGGCGACGCTGCGCCGCCCGCCTCATCTACTGGCTCGGTTGGCCGGTTTTGTGGCGGGAGCCATCAATGGCTTCTTAATCAGCTACTTCCTGCTCCCGCGCCTGGTGTCAGGCACGCAAACCGTGCTGGTCATCCCGACCTTCGCTACGTCGCTGCTCCAGCAGCGCCTGCTCCCGCTGGTCTTTCTCCTGGTCGTGGCCGTCTTTATCTTCGTCGGCTGGGAGCGTGCGCGAGGGTGAGCTATGGGGCCGATTGAATTTGCCTTTCTCGCCTTGTGGATCGTGTTTGGCATCGTCGGTTGGGTGCGCGGCTTCTTCCGCGAACTGGGCATCACGGTCATCATCTTCGCCACCCTGATCACGATTTTCCTGCTAGACCAGTACCTGGTGCCGAAAGTGCCAATAAAGATGCTGGCCTTCGCCATTGATGTGGGCGTCTTGATTTTCGGGGTGTTAATTGCCTACCAGGGGCAGACCATCACCTACTCAGGGAAAGACCTGCCGGGCTGGGAGGGCGACATCTGGGGCATTGCCATCGGCCTGTTTAATGGCTGGTTGGTCATTGGGACATTATGGTACTACATCAACAAATACAACTATCCACTCATTACCATCCAGCCGCCCTTGACCGGACTGGCCATGACGCTACTGAGCTATCTGCCGTTTAACTTTATCCCGGCCGGCCAGCTCCAGTATTTCCTGATCGGCGCGTTATTATTCCTTCTGCTACTGCGAGTCATTCGCTGAGAGGTGCTTATGGTCAGTGCGAAGCCTTCCCTTGGGACAGCGCGCTCCAGTCGAACCCCCCGGTCGGGCAAGACAACGCCCGTCCTCGAACTCGTCCCAGGCGCCGCCAACGCCAGCCACAACGCGACCCTGGCCGGCCGTCGGCTGCACTTCGTCGGCATCGGCGGGGCTGCCCTCAGCGGTCTCGCCAGCCTGGCCCTGGCGCAGGGCGCGAGCGTCAGCGGTTCCGACCTCTCGCCTTCGAGCGCCACGGACCGACTCCAGACAGCGGGTGCGACGGTCTACATCGGCCACGCCGCAGCGCAGCTCGGGCCGGCCGACCTGGTGATCATCTCGTCGGCGGTGCCGGAGACCAACCCCGAAGTGGCCGAGGCGCGGCGCCAGGGTATCCCCGTCCTCAAGCGCCATGAGTTCGTCGGCCAGTTGATGCAGGGCCACATTGGCGTCGGCGTCGCTGGCACCCACGGCAAGACCACGACAACCGGGTTGCTAGCCGTGCTACTGTCAGACGCCGGCCTGGACCCGACACTGCTGGTGGGCGGGGAGGTGCGTGACCTGGGAGTGAGCGCTCGCGCCGGTGAGGGGCCGCACTTTGTGGTCGAAGCCGACGAGTACGACCACGCCTTCCTCAGTATGCCCTGCCAGGTTGCCGTCGTCACCAACATCGAGGCCGACCACCCGGACATCTACCCCACGCTGGACGCCATGCTCGACGCCTTCCGCCAGTTTGTCGCGCAACTTCCGCAAGACGGCACCCTCGTCGCCAACTGGGACGATCCTCGCGTGCGGGAGTTAGTCAAAAGCCTGCGCGGCAAGAAAGGCCCCATCGTCGTGACCTACGGCGTGGCGCATAGCGGCCAGTGGTGGGCGGCCGACGTGACGCCAAATGAGCAGGGCGGCCATGACTTCACGGTGTGGCGGTTGGGGCGCAATCTCGGCCGCTTCAGCCTCCAGGTTCCCGGCCTGCATAACGTCTCCAATGCCCTGGGCGCGCTAGCCGCCGCTGAGCGTCTAGGGCTGACCCTGGACCAGGCCCGCGCTAGTCTGGCTCGCTACCAGGGCGCGGCGCGTCGGTTCGAGGTCAAAGGCGCGGCCAATGGGGTTACACTGGTAGACGACTACGCCCACCATCCCAGCGAGGTGCGTGCCACCCTGGCCGCGGCCCGCCAGCGGTTCCCCGGCCGGGCGCTGTGGGCCGTCTTCCAGCCGCACACTTACAGCCGTACGGCGGCTCTGCTGGGCGACTTCGCCCGCGCCTTCCGCGACGCCGACCACGCGCTGGTCACCGACATCTTCGCCGCCCGCGAGCAGCCATTGCCTGGCATCCACAGCCGCGACTTGGTAGGCCGCATGAGCCATCCGGACAGCCGCTATGTTGGCAGCCTGGACGAGGCGACCGCCATCCTCCGCGCCGAAGTCCAGCCCGGCGATGTGGTCCTGACGCTGGGCGCGGGGGATGTGTGGAAGGTGTTGGATAGTTTAATGCATGATGCGTAGTGCGTGGTGCGTGGTGCGTATCAGGATACAGACTACGGCATACGGATTACGCACTACGAAATACGGAATAGGTTCATGTTACAGCTAGGGATTACTGCCTTGACGAATTACCTGTTGGATGATCTGGAAGCGGCCGCTACCCGCGCGGGGCTGGGGGGACGTGTCCGCCGAGGCGAGCCGCTGGCCCGCCATACGAGCCTGCGTGTCGGCGGCCCGGCCGACCTGTACGTCAAGGCCGACACCATTGAGGTGGCCGTGGGCTGGATTCGGCTGGCGCGGGAGCGTGAGTTGCCCCTACTCATTCTCGGCCACGGCACCAATGTCCTGGTCAGCGACCGGGGCGTGCGCGGGGTGGTGGTCGAACTCGCCTGCACGGCCCACAGCCTGCGTGTCCTCGACGCACCCCAGTTCTTCCCGACGGCCCACGACGAGACGATCACCGCCGAAGGCATCGTGACCGCCGAGGCCGGTGTCTCCCTACCCGCCTTGGCGTATCAACTCGCCAAGCAGGGCTGGGGCGGTTTTGAGCAG
>JAHCIP010000092.1 GCA_026129165.1 Anaerolineae bacterium | reverse complement strand
CAGAGGAGGCTAAATATCTTCTCTCCGCGCCCTTAGCGTCCTCGGCGGTGAGGCGCTGAGTGGGAGGTGAAGATGACCGAGCAGGAGCGATTGGAGGAGTTTGAGGCGCGGATTGCGCAGGGCGACAAGATCGAGCCGGGCGACTGGATGCCCGACCTGTATCGCAAGCAGTTGATCCGCCTGATCCACCAGCACGCCAACAGCGAAATCATGGGCGCGCTACCCGAAGGCACGTGGATACCCTACGCGCCCACGTTCAAGCGCAAGCTGGCCCTCATGGCGAAGGTCCAGGACGAGGTCGGCCATGCCCAGTTGCTCTATCGCGCCGCCGAGACACTCGGCAAGTCGCGCGAGGCGATGGTCGAGGAACTCCTGTCCGGCCAGTCCAAGTACTCCAACGTCTTCAACTACCCCTGCGAGACCTGGGCCGACATCGGCATCATCGGCTGGCTGATTGACGGCGCGGCCATCATCAACCAGACGCTTATGGCCGAAGGCTCGTATGGCCCCTACGCGCGCGCCCTCAAGCGCATCTGTCTGGAAGAGGCCTTCCATATTAAGCAGGGTTACGACATCATTATCACGCTCATGAACGGCACGCCGCAGCAGTGGGCAATGGTGCAGGACGCCCTCAACCGCTGGTGGTGGCCGATTATCATGTTCTTCGGCCCGCACGACAAGGCCTCCGTCCACACCGCGACACTCCAGCGCTGGGGGGTCAAGCCCAAGACCAACGACGAGCAGCGGCAGGAGTTCCTTCGCAAGTTCGTCCCCAAAATCTGGGAGCTGGGCCTGACCCTGCCCGACCCTGACCTCCACATAGACGAGGCCGGCGAGGTCCACTTCACCGACCCCGACTGGGCTATCTTCTATGCCGTCATCAACGGCGGCGGGCCAATGGGACCGGAACGGCTGGCGGTGCGGCGGCTGTCCTATCAGGAAGGGGCGTGGGTGCGCCGCGCCCTGGCAGGCCGGCCCGTCGCGGCGGTGGCGTAAGCATTCAGAAGCGATGAAAGGGTGGCTATGAACGAGATGATCAGTGTACCAGGCGACCTGCGGCTGGACCTGAAGGAGAAAGAGGGTGTCATCGTCGGCCTGGTGCTAGGGCCAGATACCCTCTGGCTGGACATCGAGGATAGCCTGCGCCGCAGCGTGAACCCGGAGCCAGGCGCGGGCGAGGCGGGCGACGGGCGAACCGACTGGATTGTGGACTGGCTCCGCAAGTCCAACGCACCCGTGGACCTGCGCCGCGCCGATGTCAGCTATGACGGCGAGCGGGTGAAAGCCTGGATTAGCCAGCGCTGGTTGGGACTGCCCTACCTGACCGTCGCCACCGAGGGCGAGCCGCAGGCCGACCCGGCGGCGGCTCGGCAGTTTGTCGAGACCTTCGAGCGCCGCAAGGCCGCCCGGCTCGCCATCCTGGGGCCGGAACCCCGCCCCATCCTGCCCATCATCGGCTTCGCGGCGCTGTTGGCGCTGGGGATGCTGCTCCGCCGTCGGTCATCCAAGAACTGAAAACAGGAGTAGGGCGCATGCGAGAATGGCAATTTAACCCCTACCACCAGCGGATTGAGGACGCCCTGGAGCAGACCGCCACCCCGCCGCCCGCCGATACCGAGTGGGGGGTGTGGGAGGTGTTCCAGCAGGACCGACGCGGTGAGCACCATCACCATGTCGGCTCGGTCCATGCCCCCGACGCCGAGATGGCCCTCGTCCTGGCGAAAGAGAACTTTGTGCGGCGCGGCCCGTGCGTCAACCTGTGGGTCGTGCCGTCGTCGGCCATCCTGGCGACGGCCTACGAGGACGCCGACATCTTCCAAACCACTTCGGACAAGAATTACCGCGAGGCGGGGGGCTATCGGAGCT
Source organism: Anaerolineae bacterium (assembly GCA_026129165.1). Lineage (GTDB taxonomy): Bacteria > Chloroflexota > Anaerolineae > Epilineales > JAHCIE01 > JAHCIE01. Next base: position 17,641 of record JAHCIP010000092.1, on the reverse strand, counting down.
TCCGTCAGAAGCGGCGGGGCCAACCATGAGCAATACTCTACCCCCCAATCTTCAATCTTCGATCTTTGATTATATCCTGGCGCTGGCTGACGACGAACTGGTCATCGGGCACCGGGCGTCGGAGTGGACGGGGCTGGGGCCAATTCTAGAAGAGGACATCGCCTTCTCGTCCATCGCCCAGGACGAACTCGGCCACGCGCTGACCTTTTACACCCTGCTCGAAGGGCTGGACGGCGGCGACGCGGACGACCTGGCCTTCCTGCGCGGCTCCGCCGAGTTCCGCAACGCCCAACTGTGCGAGTTGCCACGCGGCGACTTCGCGTTTAGCCTGGTGCGGCACTTTCTGTACGATCTGGCCGAGGCCGTGCGTCTGGACCGCCTGGCCGACTCGGCCTACCCACCGTTGGCGCAGGCGGCGGCCAAGATACGCCAGGAGGAGAAGTACCACTTGATGCATGGGCGGACGTGGGTACAGAAGCTGGCGCGGGGGGGCGACGAAGCGCGCGCCCACCTCCAGACCGCGCTGGACCTGGCCTACCCGGCCGCTGCCGGCCTGTTCGAGCCGGTCGAGGATGAGGCTGAGTTGGTCGCAGCGGGCCTCGTCCCACCGTCGGCTGAGGTAGCGGCCAGTTGGCGCGAGGTCGTGGTCCCCTTTCTAAGCAGCGCGGGCTTCACCGTCCCAGTAGGAACGAGCCATCTAGGAGGACGCTACGGCCAGCACACCGAGTATCTGAGCCAGTTGCTCGACGCGATGCAGGCGTTGTACCGGACGGACCCAGAGGCGAGTTGGTAGGGAGTATTTCGTAATGCGTAATGCGTATTTCGTATCTCGCCATCCGTCTTTTTAGTTATGGTAATTCGTTTGACGTGGGAGCAGGTGCGCGGGCTGCGCTTACGGGCGCAACGGCTGGATCAGCCCGCAGCGGCGAGCGTGGCAGAAGTTGTGCAGGCCGTGGGCGGGGTCCAGGCGCAGGCGCCGCTCGCGGCGGCTCTGTCGGTCCGGCCCCGCTGCGCGGGCGTGACGGCGGCGCAGGTGGAGGGGGCAAGGGTCGAGGCGCGTTCCATTGTACGTACCTGGCTTATGCGCGGCACGCTGCACCTCGTCGCGTCGGATGACCTGCCGTGGCTGTTGCCCCTGTTCGGGCCGCTATTCAGCGCGGCCAGCCGGCGCCGCCGCCTGGAGCTAGGGCTGGAGGATGACACAGTCCAACAGGGAGTCGCGGCGCTGCGTAATGCTCTGGCCGATGGACCATTGACGCGCGACCAGATCACGCAGCGCATGGCAGAACGGGGCATTGAGCTTGTCGGGCAGGCGCGACCCCATCTCATCGCCTACGCCGCGCAGCAGGGCATTGTCTGCTGCGGCCCAGACCAGGGCAGCGAGCCGACCTATGTTCTGCTCACGGACTGGCTCGGCTACCAACCGCACCCCGCGCCTGAGACGATGTTACCAGAACTGGTTCGGCGCTATTTGGCTGCCTTCGGGCCAACTCGCCCCGAGGACATGGCGGGCTGGTCGGGTCTGCCGATGCGCGAGGTCCGGGCGGCGTGGGCGGAGGTGGCCGATGAGATGCTGGAAGTCGCAGTCGAGGACGAGCCGTTCTGGCTGCTCAAGCGGGACGCCGACCGTCTCGACGGCCTAGACAGTGGGCCGTCACCGGTGCGCCTGCTGGCTGCGTTTGATACCCTGTTGCTCGGCTATCGCGACCGCCAATGGCTGCACCCGACCAAGTCCGAACAGCGTATCAAAGGCGGGGGGATACTGCCGCCTGCCCTGTTGGTTAAGGGCCGTGTGGCCGGGGTGTGGCGGGTCGAGCGGGGCCGCAACCGCGTGACAGTCGAGGTCACGCCGTTTGAGACGCTAGACCCTGACCTGGAACCGGCCCTGGCGGCGGAAGCAGCGGATGTGGGCCGCTTCTATGGCGTTGAAGCACAGGTGGAGATTCGAAAGTAATCCTGGCTCTACTTTAGAGCTTTGTGCCTTTGTGTCCTTCGTGCCCTTGGTGATGCAGCCAAAGGCTAAGGGCCGCTCCAACTGTGAACTCTGCAATAGCCTCACGAATTGGGAACTAGCCAATGAATCTCACTGTAGGACAGGTTTGGGAAGCGTTGGAGGATGTGAAAGACCCTGAGATTCCGATGGTTTCGGTGGTCGAGTTGGGCATCGTCCAGGCCGTCGAGGTCGAGGGCGACGCGGTGCGCGTGGTCATCACGCCGACCTTCACCGGCTGCCCGGCCCTGCCCATGATGCGCGAGGGCATCGCTGAACGGGTGCGGGCGCTCGGCGCTTCAGCCGTAGACGTGGAGGTCTGCCTCAGCCCGCGCTGGACGTCGGACCGTATCGCGCCGAGCGCCCGCGCCAAGATGCAGACCATCGGCCTCGCGCCGCCACCCCGTCACGCCGACCGCCTGGACCTGGTCCTCGAACTAACGCCCCTCGTAAGATGCCCCTACTGTGCCTCGTCTGACACGGTACTGGAGAACCCATTCGGCCCGACGCTGTGCCGCGCGATGTACTACTGCCACGCCTGCCAGCAACCATTTGAGCAGTTCAAGGCGCTCTGAAGGTAAGTATAGCTGTGACTCTCGCTCCACCCCAGGTTCACCTCTGGACCCGCCACGAGTTCAATACTATCGCGGCGACAGGGGTATTTGATGGCAAACGGGTCGAACTCGTTGCCGGTCAGGTTATTGAAATGAGCCCGATGCGTCCTCTACATGCGACCGTGATTACTCTCGCGGCGCGAGTGTTGGAGCAAGCCTTCGGCGCGGGTTACTTCGTGCGCTGGCAGATGCCCCTGGCTCTAGATGAGTATTCCGAGCCGGAACCAGACGTGATTGTGGTCGAGGGTGACATTCGGGACTATGTGGACGATCACCCAGCGACAGCGGTACTCGTGGCTGAGGTGGCCGAGTCGTCGCTTGATTATGATCAAGGCGAGAAGGCCAGCCTATATGCGGCAGCCGGGCTGGCGGACTACTGGCTTTTCAACCTGGTCCAGCGACGTTTGGAGGTTCGGCGCGACCCGGTCCCCAATCCGCAGCAGTCCCATGGGTTCGCCTATCAGACGACGCTGTATTATCAACCTGGGGAGGTGGTATCCCCGCTGGCTAGACCAGACTTACAGATTCCAGTGGCCGCCATGTTTCCATGACGGTATTTTGACTGACGAGACAGATGGCCTTATAATTTTGTCGTCCGGGCGGCTAGCTCAGTTGGCAGAGCACTCGGCTTACATCCGAGCGGTCACAGGTTCAAGTCCTGTGCCGCCCACACGAGGGAAGGTCGGTAGGGGTGGGGTTATCCCGCCCCTATCGCCTTATCCAACCCCTACCGACTCCCTTTAAATTTCGCTAACACCCTGTTTACCTGCCTTTAACGCCCCTTTGACACCCATTTTACCTGAGGAGGCTATACTACTGGTGGGTCATAGTCACCAGTGGTTAAGGCAGGGGGATGTGACCGTGAGACGGCAACGAAGTGTATCCTTAGCTAAGGCAAACGGTGGTACGCGCGGGCGTGCTGCCGTTTGCGTTTAGCGCAACTCGACGTGGCACGTAACGTATAGACAAGTAGGGTTCAAGGAGGACCTTATGCTCTCTATTCTACGAACATTGGCAGTTCTGGTCGTCCTGGTGGGGTTAGCCGTTGGGGCTCACACGGCCTACGCGGCCAAATCCTACTCCGCCGACCGCTTTGATGTGGCGATTCAGGTCCAGCCGGACGGTTCGGCCCTGGTAACGGAGACGGTCGCCTTCCGCTTCGAGGGCGGCCCGTTTACCTTCGCCTTTCGCGGCCTGCCCACGCGCTACACCGACGGCATCAGCAACATCCAGGTGCGCGAGGGCGACCGGGTCTACACGCAGGGAGGCAAGACCGCCGGCCAATACACTCTCGACACCAAGAACAACTCGATTGAGACCCGCTGGTATTTTGAAGAGACGAGCGACGCTGTGAGGGTCTTCACCCTCAGCTACCGCGTGGCGGGCGTCGTGCGCGAGGAGAATGGGCAAGCCGCCCTGCGCTGGGGTGCGCTGCCGCCGGACCACGACTACGCCATCCGTTCCAGCAATGTCACGATCACGCTCCCGCCACGGGCTAACGTCGAACGCGCCCAGGTGCTGGTGGGGACGGCGGAGCTACAACAGGGCGACCAGACTGTCACCCTGACGGCCCGTGACATCGCTCGTAACCGCGAACTCGTCGGCGGCGTCTGGGCGCCCTTGACTGCCTTTACCAACGTCCCGCCGACGTGGCAGGTGACACAGTCGCGGCAGGCGGCCGAAGACCAGGCGCGGCTGCCGTGGGGTGCGGCGGTCGCCGGGCTGCTGGGCCTGCTGGGGCTAGGCGGCCTGGCCGCGGCGTGGCGGCGGGTTCCCGCCCTGCCGCCTGTGTCGCGCGACATCCCGATGTACAGCCTGCCCGACCAACTGCCGCCCGCCCTGGCGGCTACCCTGGTCAAAGACTCGAATGGCGCGGGGTTCGGGACGCTGCTCGACCTAGCGAAGCGCGGCGTGGTCCAGATTCGCGAGCGCGAAGGCCAGGGCGTGTGGGGCAAGAAGTCTATCTTTGAGTTTGTCGTGCGCCAGCCCAATGCGGCCCTGGCTCCGTTCGAGCAGGTCATCCTGAATGAGGCGTTCGCCAAGGGCCAGCAGACGGGCGTCGTCAGCCTGGAGGACCTGGGCAAGGGCTTGCAGAGCGGGAGGAGCCGCATCAGCGAGGCCCTCAAGGCCGAGCTACGTCAGCGCGGGCTGCTGGACCCGGCCCGCGAGCGCATCCGCAATCAGTTCTATATCTGGGGCGGCGTCCTTCTCGTCCTGGGCCTCGTCATCGGCATTCCGGCGGCGATATTATTCCGCGTGGCCGGTGTCCTGCCCATGATCGTCCTCTTCCTCATCGCCATCGTCACCTTCATCCTCGGCGCGGCGGTCTCGGTGCGGACAGCCGAAGGCGAGCGCATCGCGGCGGCCTGGGCGGCCTTCCAGGACTTCCTGAAGCGCATCGCGGACGGCCGCGCCCCCGACGCCGCTCAGTACCTGGAAGTTTACCTGCCTTACGCGGCGGCGTTTGGCATGGAAGAGCAGTGGATGAAACGCTACGCCAATGCCCAGGTAGGGGTGCCCGGCTGGTTCTCGCCGCTGTCACCCACCAACACGAGCGCGAGCTGGGTCGCCTTCTCGGGGGCCATCCACTCCGCGTCCAGCACGGCTGGCGCGTCGAGTGCGGCCGGCGCAGGCGCGGCGGGCGGCGGGTCGAGCGGCGCGGGGTGAGTGGAGGGAGTAAGGAGTAGGCACGCCGCTTGCGGTGATAGATTGAGCAGGTTTTGTTTAGCGATGAACTATCGGGTAAGAACGGGGGGCGCCAGGGTTCTAAGACAGTGTAACCTTGATAGGAGCAGACTAAAGTTTGTTTGGCGACCGAGTAGTAGTAGGCACGCGCGACAGACGAGATGGGAAGAAAGGCACACCGGACATGATGCGATTTGACCGCTTTACCGAGAAGGCTCAAGATGCCATTGCGCGGTCACAGGAGATTCTCCTGCGCTTCAAGCACACGCAGTTGGATACTGAGCACCTGTTCCTGGCCTTGCTGGAGCAGGAAGACGGCCTGGTGCCGAAGATTATCGAGCGGCTAGGGGGCAACCCGACCACGATGCGCCGCCGCCTGGAAGACGTCCTGCGCACCTCGCAGGCCAGCCAGACGGGCGGTAGCTACGCGCCGCAGCAAATCTATGTGACGCCGCGCTTGCAGTACGTGGGCGTAAACGCCCAGCGCGAGGCGCAGCAACTCGAAGACGAGTATATCTCGACCGAGCACCTGTTGCTTGCCATTGCCGAGGACCAGCAGGGTCCGTCGGCGCGGCTGCTGGCCGAGGCGACAATTACCAAGGATAAGATTTACGCGACCGTCCGCGAGATGCGACAGGGGCAGAAGGTGACTGAACCCAACGCTGAGACGCGCGGCCAGATGTTGCAGAAGTATGGCCGCGACCTGACCCAGTTGGCGCGCGAAGGCAAGCTGGACCCGGTCGTTGGCCGCCAGGACGAGATTCTGCGCTCGATGCGTATTCTCGCCCGCCGCACCAAGAACAACCCGGTCCTCATTGGCGAGCCGGGTGTCGGCAAGACCGCCATCGCCGAGGGGCTGGCCCAGTTGGTCGCGTCCGGCGACGTGCCCCAGACGCTCGAAGGCAAGACCATCATCGAGCTGGACCTGGCGGGCATGTTGGCTGGCTCGCGCTTCCGGGGTGAGTTCGAGGAACGGCTCAAATCCGCCATGGATGAGGTCAAGGCGTCGCAGGGCAAGATTCTCCTGTTCATTGACGAGATCCACACCGTCGTCGGCGCGGGCGCGGCCCAGGGCGCGATTGACGCCTCCAACATGATGAAGCCGGCCCTGTCCCGTGGCGAGCTGCGGGTCATCGGTGCGACGACGCTGGACGAGTATCGCAACCACATCGAGAGTGACGCCGCCCTGGAGCGCCGCCTGGCCCCGGTGTTTGTCGAGGAGCCGAGCGAGGACGAGGCCATTGACATGCTGCGGGGGCTGCGCGAGAAGTACGAAGCGCACCACGGCGTCAAGATTACCGAGGCCGCCGTTGAGGCGGCGGTGCGGCTGTCGTCGCGCTATGTGACCGAACGTATGCTGCCCGACAAGGCGATTGACCTGATTGACGAGGCGGCGGCCAAGACGCGCATTGACATCTACTCCATGCCGAAGGAGACGCGCGAGCTGAAGCTCGAAGCGGCCAAGATGGCAGCGGAGGAGGAAGAGGCGTGGCAGAGCCGCGACTACGAGCGCGCCGCCCGCGTCAAGAGCCACCGCATCCAGTTGGAGAAGCAGTACGAGGCGGGCCTGGCGGAGTGGCGCGAGGAGAAGGGTCTGGACGAGGTAGTGGACGACGAGGATATTGCTCAGATTGTCCACTCCTGGACCGGCATCCCGGTGTCGCGTATGCTCGAAACCGAGAGCCAGAAGCTGCTGCGCATGGAGGACGAACTCCACCTGCGTGTCATCGGCCAGGACGAGGCGATTCGCGCCGTGTCCGACGCCATCCGCCGTTCGAGGGCTGGCCTCAAGGACCCGCGTCGGCCCATCGGCTCGTTCATCTTCCTGGGCAGCACCGGTGTCGGCAAGACCGAACTGGCGAAGGCGTTGGCCGAGTTCCTGTTCGACGACGACGACGCGCTGGTGCGCGTGGACATGAGCGAGTTCCGCGAGCAGCACACCGTGTCACGCCTCATCGGCGCCCCGCCCGGCTACGTCGGCTACGACGAGGGCGGCCAGTTGACCGAGGCGATCCGCCGCCGGCCCTACCAGGTGGTCCTGTTCGATGAAATCGAGAAGGCGCACCCGGAGGTCTGGAACGTCCTGCTCCAGGTGCTCGAAGATGGCCGCCTGACCGACGGCCAGGGCCACACCGTGGACTTCCGCAACACGGTCATCATCATGACCTCGAACCTGGGCACGCAGTACGCCCAGGCGGCCAGCCGTGGCGGCTTGATCGGGTTCAAGACGGGCGAGGGCCGCTCGGCCAACGTGGCGACCATTGATAGCTTCAAGAACGAGGTCGTCGGCGAGCTGAAGCGCTTCTTCCGCCCTGAACTGCTGAACCGCATTGACGAGATCATCGTCTTCCACAACCTGGCCCAGGAGCACATCCGCCAGATCGTGGACTTGCAGGTCAAGTACCTGGCGCAGCGCATGGCCGAGCAGCACTACACGCTCGCCCTCACCGATGCGGCGCGCGACTGGCTGAGCGCAGAAGGCTACGACCCCGAGTACGGCGCGCGGCCGCTCAAGCGAGTCATCGCCCGCGAGATTGAGGCCCCGTTGAGCCGCCAGATTCTGAGCGGCGCGTTCAAGCCCGGCGACACCGTTGTCGTGGACGTGGCGGAGGAGGACGGGAAGCAGAAGCTCACCTTCCAGCGCCACGAGGGCGCCTTCTCTCAGATGGTCGAGGCCTTGCAGGCGCAGGAAGTCGAGGCGTAAGCCGTTAAGACCCTCACCCCCGCCCCCTCTCCCAGAGGGAGAGGGGAGTCCTGTACACCCAGACATAACTCATACCGCCGGTAGCTCAGGCCGGGCAAGGCGTCCACCCACACCTCGACCCACTGCTGGGTGTTCAGGCGGCGCACAACGCGCTGGGGCACGGCTTCCCCGGTCGCCGGGTCGAAGACTCTCTCGCCGAGGCCCGTCTCGACCAGGACCGCGCCGGACACCGTCCAGTTATGCGGGTTGAAGACGACGACCTCGCGCCCGTTGGTGCTGAGGGACAGGGTGTGCCGCGTCACAGCGCCGTGGAGCAGCCGCGCCGCTTGGGCTTCGGCGTTAGCAGCAAAGCCCGCCTTGACGGCCCATTGGTCGGCCTGGAGCAAGGCGTCCGGGTCCGGGCCGGACAGGAACGCGCCCCAGGTATGCTCGTCGTACAGCAGCGTCTCACGCCAGGCGGCGTCGAAGTCGGCCTGCGGGTAGGCCAGGCTTGGCTGGTGGAGGGCGGCCAGGGCGGTCAGACGCTCGGCGGCGGGCAGGTCGGCCTGGGCCGCGCGAGCCTGAATCGTGGCGGCCAGGGAGGAACCCACGCCGTCTTCCCAGTACGCGCCCAGGTCGCCGCGCAAGACCGGGCGGTCGCCGCCGTGCTGGGCCTCGACGCGCTCGAAGAACGAGGCCACGTCGCTCAGGACCAGGCGCGGGTAGGCATAGGCCGCGTTCCACTGGTGGACGAACTCAATGGGCTGGGGGTCGAGGTCGGTGTTGTCGGCCTCCTGGCCGTAGAGCAGGACCGAGTCGAGGCCGTAGTCAGCGATTTCGAACTCGTTCAGCCACAGGCTCAGGCCCGTCGCGGCGGTGTTTAGGTCAGGGGGGCTGCCACAGACTTTACGTAACTCGCAGTACATCTTGGCCCACCACACCAGCACCTGCCCGCCGGCCTGACCTTCCCAGGTGAACAGCGAGTGGCGGTGAAGCTGGCCGTTGAGCCGCGACGGGCCGCGATCCTGGTTAGCGGCCAGGACCAAGCCGCGCACTCCCAGGCCAGACAGCACGTCGGGCAGGGAACTGGTCAGCGAGGGCACGTCAATGCTCGCGTCGAAGGTGGGGCCTGGCTTTACGTCGCGCAGGAAGTCGGCGCTGAACTGATGATTGTGGATCAGGTCTTCGAGGGCCGCAAACTGGGTCAGGACGACGCCGTAGTTGCCCGCCACGCCAATGTGGCCGTCCTGGACCGCCTGCCTCAACTGGACGATGCGTTCGGGCGAGCGCGTCTTGAGGTAGGTGTCCAAGGCCCAACTGGCGTCCAGGTGGTAGGCCATCCCGCGCCCCTCGACCTTGTTCGCGGCAATCAGGTCCAGCGACGCGTCTATGTTGCGGCACAGCCGCTCGGCCACCTCCCACTGGCGGTGGGTATAGCCGATGTCGGTGTGGGCGTGGGGCGTGACATAGACCTCCCACTTCCGCCGCCGCTCGAACTCGCCCGTCACCTCAACGGGGACGTCGGCCACCTGCGCCGTCAAGCGGTAGTGGACCGGCCCGTCTCCGTCAAAGACCTCGAAGGCGTGGCACACGTGGCCGAAGCCAGCCGGCGTCCAGAACTCGTACCGCGCCTGGGCCGCGCCGCCGCACAGGTCAAGCGTCCAGCGCGTCTTTGGTAAGTCGCGGCCAAGCTCCAGGTAGAGGCGGCAGTGTTCGACTAGCGAGCCGTCTTCGGTTTTGCGGTAGACGATGGAGGGTTTCACAAGGGCGCGCACAAGGGACGGGGGTGGTAGGGGCGAGGGAGCCGCGCCTCTACGTGACTCCCCTCCGGAGAGGCCCGTGAATTGGAGGCACTGGTAGAAGAAGCCCGCGCCCGTTGCAATGCGGTCGAGCCGGGCAATCTTTTGCGGGTTGGTGAAGCGGGTGACGGGGCCATCGTCGCGGGCCGTCAGGGCGAGGCGGTTGAGGCCGGGGCGTAGCGCGTGACCTGGAATAACCAAATCGGCTACACCACCGGCCAGGATGGACGAATGCAGCCCGTTGAGCGGCCACACCTCGTCGCCCGTGTAGGGAGTGGGATGGAGGTAGACGCGCGCGGAGGTGTCGTTGACCTGGACCTCCAGATAGCCGACGCGGGGCGTCGTGACCAGGAAGTGGACGCGCAGGCAGGCGGCGGGCGGAACCGCGTCCAGACTGAACTCGACGGTGTAAGGATGGGGGCGGTAGCCGCCGTTGGGGTCGGCCTCGCTGGCGTGGAAGGCGGGCCAGAACTGAGGCTCCGGCTGGGAGCCATCGGAGGGGACACGCCAGATGACATCAATGACATCCGGCATAGCATAGTTATTGACCACGTCGGCGGACCACTCGGTTGGTGATCCGATGGACCAGAGCAGCTTCTCCATGTCTACGCCAGTCCCCAGCCTTGAGCCGGGTTAAAGACGTGGACCTGGCCGCGCTGGACCGCGGCGTGGGCGAAGATGTACATCGCCGTGGACCACGACTGGCCCGCGTAGCCCATCGGCCGGCCCGACAGACCGTGGAACCACTCGTTGAACTCCCACGGGCCGGCCTTGCCCTGGCGATTCATGTCGGCCAGCTTCTCCAGTTGATGCCGCGCTTCGTCTAGCCGGCCGGCCTGGACCAGCGCCACGACGTAGAAGCCGCCGATGAACGGCCACGCCCCGCCATTGTGGTAGTGGTGCGGCTGATTGAGGTTGCGGACACGGTAGTACTCGCGCCAGTCGCGGTCGCCCGGCGACAGGACGGGGTAGAGGGCGCGGACGGGGTATGGCTCATTCAACCCGCAGCCCTGGATGTAGTCGAGGATCTTGTTGGCTTTGGTCTGGTCGGCCACGCCGAAGACAATGGCAAGCAGGTTGGCAAGGGTGTCGAAGCGGTCGGCGTAGTCGCGGAAGGCCATGTAGGGCAGGTAGAAGGGCCGCTCCACCAGTTCGGTCTCGACGCGCTTGCGCGGGTAGAGCCACTCCTTACGCTCCTGGGCGATCCACGCCAGGTCGTTCGGCTCCTCCGGGCCGACCCACAGCAGGGCGTTGACCTTGCGGTGGACATCCGCCGCTACGCGCGCGTACTCGGCATCGTCTAGACCAAGAGTGTGAGCCATCTGGCCCATGCACTTCCACGCGGCGTAGTAGAGGACATTGTCGAACAGGACATTGTAGCGGTTGGCGAACAGGTCGGCCCAGTCCATCGCCTCGTGGACTTCGAGCAGCCCGCACTCGTTGGAGTCCTGGTAGCGCAGCCAGAGCAGGGCGCGTTCGAGGCTCGGCCATGCCTCGCGTAGCGCGTCTACGTCCCGGCTGACGATAAAGTCGGCGTACTGGCCGATGATGTACCACAGGTTGCCGTCCACGCAGCCAGCGTGAATGGTATCCTCGACGGCGACGCCCGCCTGGCCCGCCACGGTCAACTGGCTCCCATGCGCGACGAGGGCCGGGTCGTAGACATTGGTGAAGCCCACATTGTGGGGTATCTTGCCCAGCGGCGACTGGAAGCGGCGCAGTGTCGCCAGCGAGCGCCGGTGGACCGCCGCGCCTTCCCTGTCCTGACAGAGCAAGAGGCCGAGGCCGCAAATCATGCTGTCGCGCGCCCAGACCTGCTGGTACGCCTGGCTGGAGCCGAGCAGCCCCAGTTCACCGCCATTGGCAAGGAGCAGGCTCTCCGCCCGGCCCCGCGCTTCATCCACGAGAGTCACAGACACAGCTATCCTCTTACAAGGGTTAGACCCTAAAGGTTTCCAAAACCTTTAGGGTCTGATGGTCAAAAGACAGATTTAGGACCGGCTGGCTAACGCCGTCTTGACGCGCTCCATCCCCAGGCGCGGACTGGTCAGGAACTTGTGGCGCAGGTCTTCCGGCAGGCGGGGCAGCACCCGCGCCATAGATGCCTGCGCCAGCACGACCACATCTACCGTGGGGGCCAACGCGCTGAGGGCCGCCACCAGGTCAGCGTCGTGGCCCGCCTGGTCGCCCGCCGTCAGCTTGCGGAAGGCGTCGGCGACCAGTACCTGCGAGACAGTGACTTCTTTGCCCAGCGCGGCGGCCTTGGCCTGGATGAGCCGCGTGGTTGGCGCGAGCGTGGTGGGCATGGTCGCGGCGACGCCGATGTGGCTACCCCGAGTCACCGCCTCTTCCGCCATCGCCTCGTCAATGCGGACAATGGGAATACCCGCCCGCGACTGCGCCTCCGCGACCACTTCGCCGACCGACGAGCAGGCTTCGAGGATGGCATCCGCACCCACATCCTCCGCGAAACGCGCGTATTGGAGGATGCGCGGCGCGACCTCGGCCACATTCCCGCCATTGGCGGCCAACTGGGGCAGGATCGAGTCGTCCACGAAGTTGACGACCTGGACTCCCGGTACCATCTCAGCCGCCAACGCTTTCAGCGTCTCGACGGTGGCAGGGGTGGTGTGAATAATCGCCAGTTTAGGCATGTTCCGTCCCTCGCCCCGCTTCTACGTAAGTCTTCCACGTATCGCGGATCAACTGGTAATCTTCATCCTCCAGCGCCTCGCCCGTCGAGTCGATGTGACTGGTATAGTAGAGCGACGGCACGCCAAGGCGCGCCTGGAGCGGGATGTAGGCCCGCCACGTCTCGCGGTCGGTAATCGGCCAGTTGTCGGTGTCAATGATGGCGTTGGGACAGGCGAGCATGGCGATGCGCGCCCGCTGGATCATGGCCTGGTTGACGTCCTTATTCTTATTGATGTCGTTCAGCCGGATCATGTCTACCACGTCGGCCAGGTAGGGATGCGGCGTGTGCGTCATCACCAGCGCGTCGGGCTTGACCTGCTTGGTCTCGTCGTATAGGATGCTCAGGTAGAGCTTCATCAACTCGAGCCCCCAGGCGCGCCCGGCTCGCTTTAGCCCCGGTCCACTAGGGACACGCGCGGTGAAGTCAATCTTGAAGCCGTCGGCGTCGTAGCCGTCCGGGCCGAGCATCCGCCGCACTTGCGCCCGCAGCCGCTGCTCACAGCGCGGGTTACTCGGGTCCATCGCAATGGGCAGCCCGCCAGCGTTACGGATACATTCATCAGCGGGCAAGCCTTCGGGGTCCCAGGCTTTGAGCCACAGGAGCACCTTCCGCCCCAGAGCGTGCTGCTGGCGCACGAAGCCCGGCAGGTCGGGCCACTTGGCCTCGTCCACTGCATTCTCGCCGTAGGTCTTCTGCCACTTGTCGTCCAGGACCACCACGCCCGGCTCGATGCCCCGCGCCGGAAAGCTCGCCAGGAAGTCCTCGTAAAGCGGCTGGCGGGCGAAGTCCTGGGGCTTCACCTTTTTCAACCCGCGCGCCGCGTAGCATTGCGCGCCCCAGCCGCAGAAGATGGGCTGCCGCCACCAGGCCGCTGGCGTGTGCGGGGTCAGCCCCAACTGCTTGTGGACGGTCTGGGTATGCGCCGTCAGCGCGTTGGACAAGGTTTCAGCGAAGTGGAAACCGACAGCCGGCAGGGTATACGTGCCACTCACTGTCGTCTGGCCTTCGTAGGTCAGGGTCATGTGGAAGGCGCCGCGCTGTCCATGGTAGCGATACTCGGTAAATTGGTGCTCGCCGGGCCGTGCCTCAATGCCCACGCTCAGCCAGCCAGCGGAGTGCTCGAAGGCATAGCAGAAGGGCGTAGGGGTAAAGAACCAGTCGCCGCGCCCCGGCAGCGGCACGCCCATCAGGTCAATCTTCGAGCCTTCGGCGGGCGAGAACAGGTTAGTCTCGTCCATGTTTGGCTCAGGGTTGAAGACCTGGCGGAACCGCTGCCCGGAATAGAAAAAGCCACTCCCCCAGCGCACCGTCCCCGAATAGTAGCCGCCAAACAGGTGAACATCGGTGAGGGCGCCTTCGCCCGTGACCTCCACTTCGAACACCACGCGGTCCAGGTAGCAGTGGAAACGGTAGACTTTCAACTGCCAGGCGGTGCTGCGGGCATGGGCGGTCAGGACGATCTTGTCGCCCTCCTCCTCGGCGCACCAGGGGCCGAACGACGTGGTATCATCGAGAACGCCCGTCGTATGGATGCTGGACGGGACGAAGAGTTCGGCGAGCCGAACCCCATCGGCTCCATCCAGATAAACAAACGGACGGTCCACTGCCGTTTTGAGCCGATAGTTGGGCGTTGTGATGATAAAAGCGCCCCGCTCAATGGTCAGTTGGACCGTAGACGTTGACTGTATCAATGATAGCATGGTAATTATTCACCCCTGCGGGTCTGCGTTCCCACGACACGGTAGTTTGACGCAGCGATTTAGACATATGTTACACCAAATAATGTGAGATGTCAACAGAAAAATGTTCGATTTTAACATTTATGTTTTTAAGGATGTTGACTTCTGACAGAATTTGAGGTAAAGTTAGAGTACAGCGTAGGGGAGAGGGTGGTCGGGGAGCCGCCGAGGAGTCAGGATGATCAAGCCTTTGGAACGCCGTCAGAAGATTGTCAAAGATATAGATACCTTTGAGGACAACCATATTGTTCTGCGTCTCAGTCAGAAGTATGGCGTCTCGGAGATGACCATTCGCCGTGATCTAAAGGTGTTAGAGGACAGCGGGTTGATCAAGCGAACCTATGGGGGCGCTGTGCGCTGGCCGACGGTACAGGTGGAGCCGCCACTGCTGGCCCGCGACAAGCGCCTGCCTCTCGCCACCGACCAAAAGACCCGCATTGCCCGTTTTGCTGCCCAAAACCTGGTCCAGAGCCGAGACATCATTATCATCGAGGGCGGCACCACCGCCACAGCGATGGTCCCCTATGTGGCTGATTGGGACGATTTGACTGTGGTTACCAATGGGCTGGCGACGGCGGAGGAGTTGCGCCGGCAGCTACCGTGGAGCGCGACGCTCCTCTGTCCCGGCGGTATCTTGCGGCCCGATTCGTGTACATTCGTGGGGCATATCGCCGAACGGTTCTTCCGCGAGTTCCACGCCCACCGCTTGTTTTTGTCCGCGACCGGGCTGACGCTACGCGAGGGGATCACTGATCCTAACATCCTAGAAATCCAGGTCAAGCGGGCGATGATTCAGTCGGCGCACGAAGTCATTCTGCTAATGGATAGCAGCAAGTTCGGAGCACGCTCGCTGATGAAGGTGATTGACTGGAGCGAGGTTCACCTGCTGGTGACGGACGACGCTGCGCCCGCCGACATGCTGGACGCCTTGCACGCCCAGGGCGTCGAAGTCGTGATTGCCCAATAGGGCCTATTCCTCTTCGGCTTGTGCTATAATGGTCTGGGAGGGAAGCCCATGCTACAACAAGCCAACGGACAAGCTTTCTCTGCTGAGAGCAGCCAGCCTTTAATTGGTATCATCATGGAAGAGGATGGTCAAGAAGTGGTCTACTACTTCACGGATGACTCGGACGCGGACGCCGCCGAAACCGACGCTGATGTTCAAGCGGCCCTAAGCGTCATCGGGGCCTGGCGGAACCTGGACTGGGAAGAAACCAGCGCAGCGCTTGACCGTATCCGCCATGCCATCCCACCTACGCCTCCTATTGAAAACCTATGAGACGCTACCTGCTCGATACCGCTGTGGTCGCGGCGCTATTGCATGATCGCCCGCCGGCCGTTGCTCTCTGTACGCCCTGGCTCAGACGCCGCGAAACAGCAACGAGCATTCTTGTCTATGGCGAGGTTGCCGAGTACATTAAAGGCTTGTCCCACCCCGTCAGTCATCTTATGCGGTTGCGGACCTTGCTACGTGGAATCCGCCCGTACTTCCTGACGTATGCAGTCATGGAACACTATGCCGACATCCGTCGTCAGCTTCGGCCTCCACATGGACCCGGCTTAATTGGCGACGTTGATACTCTTATTGCGGCTACTGCCCTAGACCGAAACTTGACGGTGGTCACTGTTGATACTGACTTTCAACGTGTCCCCGAACTGAAAGTTCAGCTCATTTCACTATAGTCCCGTAAATAGGACACCTGACAGGTAAAAAAACCTGTCAGGTGTCTCTGTGTGTTGCGCTCGACGGTTGGGTTACGAAATCTCGGCCAGCACCTGGTTGAGCATCACCCCCTGGCCGACGGTCACGTCCAGGCGGCTGACCGTCCCGCTGCGCGGCGCGGTAATCTCGTTCTCCATCTTCATCGCTTCCAGTACCATGATGGGCTGGCCCGCCTCGACCGACTGGCCCTGGGTCACCAGCACCCGCGTCACCAACCCCGGCACCGGCGCTTTCACGCGGGCGTCGCCGCTGACCGGCCGGGTCGTCACCGCTTCCAGGTCGCGGACCTCCAGCGAATGGCGGCCGCCCGACCACTGGAGCCAGCGCAGGTCACGGTCCACGATGATTTCGTAGGGCCGGCCGGCTACGATGATCCAGTTCATCGCCTCGGGGCTGACTAGCCCTGGCAGGCTCACGGGGAGGCTCTGACCGTTGACCACCACGCTTAACTCGCCCTCGTTGCCCTGCGGCGGGCGAACCTCGACTTCGAACGTCTGCTCGTCAATGGTCACACCAATCTTGCTCATGGTTTCTGCTCTTCGTAGAGTTCGATGAGCACGCCGTGAGTGGCCTTGGGATGAACGAAGGCCAGGCGGCGGCCGGCGCTGTTGGTGACGGGGGTGGGGTTGATGAGTTGGACACCCTGGGCGGCCAGGCGGGCCAGAACCGCGTCCAGGTCGTCCACTTCCAGGCACAGATGGTGCAACCCCTCGCCGCGCTTCTCCAGCCACTTCGCCAGGCCGCTCGTCGTGTCGGTCGGTGCGACCAGTTCGACCTCGCTGCCCCCCACGGGGAAGAAGGCCACCTGGGCGTGTTGCTCTGGCTCGTCGCTAATGTGGCTGAAGGGCAGGCCCAGCTTGTCGGCAAAGAAGCCCACCGTCGCTTCCAGACCCTGGACCGCGATGGCGATATGGTCAATGCGTTTAATCACTGTCTCCTCCTGAACTAGAACACCATCGAGGGTGTGTAGGGCTTGAAGACGCCTTCCAGGCGGCCGCAAATCTCGCCGATCGTCGCCCAGGCCTCGACGGCATCCACCAGGTAGGGCAGCAAGTTGGCGTCGGTCGCGGCGGCGCGGGCCAGGGCCGCCAGGGCGGCCTGCGTGGCCGCGTTGTCGCGGCGGGCGCGGAGGGCCTCCACCTTCTCGATCTGGCGTGTCTGGGACTGGCCGCCGACGCGGAGAATATCCGGGTGGTGGTCCTCGGCCGTCTGGAAGCGGTTGACGCCGACGATGACGCGGTCGCCCGCCTCGACCTCGCGCTGGAAGCGGTAGGCGCTGTCCTGAATTTCGCGCTGGACAAAACCCTGCTCGATGGCGTGAAGCGCACCGCCCAGGCTGTCAATGCGGTCCAGGTATTCCTGGGCGCGGTGTTCCAGTTCATCGGTCAGGCTCTCGACCAGGAAGCTGCCGCCCAGCGGGTCGGGCGTGTCGGCCACGCCGGTCTCGTAGGCGATGATTTGCTGGGTGCGGAGGGCAATCTGGACCGACTCCTGGGTGGGCAGGGCCAGCGCCTCGTCACGTGAGTTGGTGTGGAGCGACTGCGTGCCGCCGAGGACGGCGGCTAGGGCTTGCAGCGCGACGCGCACCACGTTGTTGTCGGGTTGCTGCGCCGTCAGCGACGCGCCCGAGGTCTGGGTGTGGAAGCGCAGCGTCCAGGAGCGGGCGTCCTTCGCGCCCAGGCGCTCGCGCATGAGCTTGGCCCACAGCCTTCG
>JAHCIP010000091.1 GCA_026129165.1 Anaerolineae bacterium | reverse complement strand
TGGGCGCGTGGGGCGCGTAGACCGAGAGGACGCCCAACCGACGCTCGCCGGCGGTGATGGGGGCGGTAAGGACCGCGTGGGCCGCGTACTGGTCATAGGCAGCGGCATGCTGAGGATTTTCCTGCCTGGCATTCTCCGAAAAAATCGGCTGCTGGGAATCAAAGGCGCGTTGGACGACCCACTCGCCGGGCGGCAGGGGACGGGTTTCGCCGTCATAGGTAAATTCGAGGACGGCGCTCTCATCGTTCCATAGGCCCACCGCCGCGTTGGGCGCGCCGACGGAGGTAGCCGCCCCGCGTTCGAGTTCGTGCAGAATAGACGGCGTATCGGGCAGGCGGGGGAGCTGGGCGGCGCGACTGAGGAAGCTGCGTAACTCCGGCTCCTGCCAGGCCCGCCGCAGCCAGCGCGGGGGCGCGAACCCAATGTAATAGGCCAGGCCGGACAACAGACCAAAGAGACTGCCCAGGAGACGCCACTGGGCGGCCTGGGCCGGCAGGCCCGCCTGAAACCCAGCCATCATGATATTCAATCCGAGGAAGAGGGAGCCAGCGGCGACGGCCTGCATGCGGCGTTGCGTCACGCCCCGCGACTGGGCCGCGCCCCGGATGAAGGCCCAGGCGGCATACAGTTGCAGCCCGACGAAGTACAGGACGAGCACGAGCGTGACGACGGGGGGGAAGGGCTGCAAGAAGAACAGGGCGGCCACGCTCAAGGCCAGGCCCACTTCGGCCAGGCGCAGCAAGGGGTCAGGGACATCGAAGAAGTCATCCACCAGGCGCAGCAAGAGGTAGGGCAGCGCCATGAGCAGAGACCCGCTGACGGCATTGCGTAGCGGATCCGGCCCCAGGCCCAGTAGTTGGACCAGCCGGCCCTCAATGACAATGATGGCTGAGACGCCAAAGAAGAGGGCCATGTCTATCAGCGCCCGACGGCGTTGCCGGGCCGCCTGGTAGGCGACGACAATAAAGATAAGGACATACAGGGCTTCACTCAGCGCCTGCAATAGATCATACGCAGACATAGGCAAATCCTCGATACGGGAGGATAGATTTAGTTTAAGTAGGTATACGGGCTGAGATCAGGTTGGCGGCTCCGACTGGCGCCTGGCAGCGGAGAGGGGATGCACTCAAGAGGCCATCATAATTATACGCTAGATGCCTGGGCTTACACAAACCATAGACCCGCCCTGTATAACGAATAGGGCGGGTCCAGCGGTACGGCGCGCAGCGTAATCTAGCCTGATTGCATCAGCCACTCTGCGATCTCGCTATGCCCCGCTTCACGGGCAAAGTCCGCCGCCGTCCGGCCATCGCGGCTCCGCGCCTCCGCCTGCGCGCCAGCCTGGAGCAGGGTTTGCAGCATAGCTCGATCGCCGTTCTGAGCGGCGTTGTGGAGTGGCGTAAAGTCGTTCTCCTGGACGGCGTTTGGATCCGCGCCATAGGCCAGCAATTGCTGTACGATGCCCAACTGGCCGGAGGCGGTGGCCGAGTGGAGGGGGCGCACGCGCATGGCGTTGCGCGAGGGCGAGTTCGGGTCCACGCCGTGGGCTAGCAGAACGTCCGCGACAGCGGGTTGCCCGAAGAAGGCCGCGTAGCCAAGCGGCTGGAAGCCGTCGGGCGAATAGGCATGGGCCAGGTCGGGCTGCTCCGCTAACAGCGCCTTCACCGCCTCGATCCGCCCCAACGAGGTCGCCTCAAAAATCGTCAGCGGCGCCCCTCGGCTCGCCAGGTACTCGGCCATGGCACATTGGCCGTAATAGAGCGCCAGCATCAGGGCGGAGACCCCCTGGTCGCTACGCGCCTCAATGAGGGTCGGATCCTGGTCAAGCATCTCCGTGACCCGCGCCCTGTTTCCTTGCGTCACCGCCGCCATAAAGACCTGCTTGGTGTCCGTCATCCTGTGCCTTCCTTTCGCTCTGTCTCCGCTGCGCTTGATATAGACCTATTGTACCGCGCCTTGCCCTCGTCGGCTTCTCCAAAATCACCATTTTGCCGCTGCGCGCGATAGGCCTGGGGCGAGCGGCCCAGCCGTTGGTGGAACAGCCAGCTAAAGGAGCCAAGGCTCTCGAAGCCGACGGCGAGGCTAATTTCGGTGACGCTGAGCGAGGTATGGGTCAGCAGGTGGCAGGCCCGTGTCAGGCGCAGTTCGGTGAGATACTGGTAAGGGGTCTGGTGGAAGACCTGCTTGAAGGCGCGCAGCAAGTGAGTCGGCGAGAGACAGGCGGCCCGCGCCAGGTCATCCAGCGTTAGGGGCTGGTCCAGGCTGGCGCGAGCATAGTCACGGGTGCGGTGCAGCCGACGGTAGAGTTCGGCGCGGGTCGCCGGTCGCGCGGCGGGTAGGCGGGCTACCTCGGCCAGGACGTTCTGCTGGGCATGGAGGAGAGCCGTCATCACCTGGCGCAGTTGCTCGTCCAGCCAGGCCGTCTCACGCGGCCCCACCCGCAGCGCGCTACGCAGGGCGAACAGGGCGGGCGAGAGGGCTGTGTCGTGGGGATAGGTGCGGTCGAAGCAGGTGAGCGGCGGGACAAGCGGCGGGGTAGGGTCATCCAGGAGGCTCTCGGTATGGGTCCGCAGACTGCGCTGGACCTCCTCGGCCAGGCCCGGCGCGAAAAACAGGCAAAACGACTCGACCGGCGCGAGGGCGGCGACAGTGATGGTATAGGGCTGGCCGTGGTTGAGCAGCAGGTAGCACTGGTCATCCACGGCGAACAGGCCACCCCCACTATCGTAGCGGGCCTGACCCCCAAAGAAGGTTTTGATAGACAGCCAGCCCTCGCCCGACCAGTCGTGGCGGCGGGCCTGAGTATGCAGGACAAAACTCTTGTCTGACACCGCAGATTACATGGTGGCTTGAGCCACTAGCCGCGTAGGGTACTGACGCCGAGGGGCGTTGTCCCATCATAGGCTGTCTCGACTTGATTGACGATGGCAATCGCCAGCCGCCGGGCCAGGTCGTCGTTCAGGCTATCGCGCCAGCCCCGCACCAGGTCCGGGCGGCTGTTGGGCAGCAGGTCGAGCAAGCGGTCCACAGCCTGTTGCGCCTCCGGCGCGGAGCCTTCGGGTTCCAGAACCAGGGTGGGCGTGACCAGGCGCGACAGACGGTCCCAGGGCAGGGCGTCGTCGAGGCTCTGGGCGCCGGCAAAGGGGGCGATGAGCGTGAGCGAGCGCACGGTCTTGGGCGACTTGAGCGCGGCCAGCACCGCCGTTCGGGCGCCCACTCCATAGCCGACGAGGTGGACCCACGGCATGCCCATGACCTTGGCGAAGCCGATGGTATCGTTGGCGGTGAGGTCCGCGTCGCCCGACCACGCCAACGAGGCGAGTTGGTAATCCCAGGGAATGAGCCGGGCCAGGGACTTCCACCAGTCGCGGTCCTCGGCGAGCAGGATGAGGGGGATGGGGCCGACCCGCAGATCGTATTCGGTATAGTCCAAGCGGCGGCCGTTGACAGTGACGTTGGGCATAGCAGCCTCCGAACAGTGGGTAGTGGTCAGTGGTCAGTGGTCAGTAGGCGGAAGGCAGAAAGCAGAAGGGCATTAATCATCCATCTTTAGTCTTTCCAGCCACGCCCGCTGCCGCTGAAACGACTCCAGGTCGGCCTGGGGGGCTTCAAGGAACAGGGGACCAGCGTAGCCGGTGGCCTGGATGGCCTGGAGCAGCGTGGGCCAGTGGAGAGTCCCCGCGCCGACAGGCAGATGGCGGCTGCCTGTCGCGTAGTCGCTCAGGTGGACGTTGGTCAGGCCGTCGCCCATCGCCCGCACCACCGCGACCGGGTCCGCGCCCGCTTCAGCCGCCTGGAACGGGTCAAAGGTGAAGCCGACGGGTAGTCCTAGCTCGCGCACCCGCTGAATCTCCGCTGGGCCGCGCATCCAGCACCAACTCACATTCTCCAGACACAAGACGACGCCGGCATCGGCGGCGCGTTCCCCCAGCGGCCGGGCCAGAGCGAAGAATTGGTCTTCGCTCGCCCCGGCCCGCAGGTCGGCCAGGGTTAGCCCGTGCCAGTCTATGGCCACCGCGCCCAGGCTGGCCGCCACGTGCACCGCCTCGCCAAACAGGGCCAGCGCCTCGTCGCGGCGGCGGCGATACTCCGACCAAAACGGATACTGCCGGACGTCAATATGCAGCGCGTGAACCCGCAGGCCCAGGTCGCGGCAGCGCGTCTGGAGCTTTGCCAGGTACAGCGGGTGATACTCGCCGACCGTTTGCAGATACAGCTCGACCACCGAGAACCCCAGGTCGGCCGCGACGCCCAGCGCGTCCTCGGTCAGGGTATGCGGGTAGAGGGCGGCGGACGACAGTCCGACCGGATTGGCGAAGGCAGTCTGCATACCCAGAGTATAGCATTGGGCGGGCCAGACGCCAACTAGCGCAGCAGCACGCCGCCGTCAATCACAAACGCCTGGCCCGTCACCATCGCGGCGTCGCGGCTCGCCAGGTAGACGGCCAGCGGTGCGATCTCCTCTGGCTCCAGGCGGCGGCCCATGGGCGTCATGGAAGCGTCCTGCTCCTCAAACGTGCGCCCCAGGCGCTCCGCGTCGTAGGCGACGCGGATATCGTTCATGCGGGTGTGAACCGGGCCGGGGCAAATGGCGTTGGCCGTCACGCCATCCTTGACCACCTCCATCGCCAGCGTGCGCGTCAGACCGAGCAGCCCGTGTTTACTGGCGGCGTAGGCCGCGCCGTGGAGCGCGCCGGTGAAGCTGTTGATGGAGGCGATATTGATGACCCGCCCCGCCCGCCGCTGGATCATGCCGGGCAGGGCCTTTTTAATGAGGAGGTAGGGTACAGTGAGGTTGACATGGAGCAGCAGGTCCCAGGTCTCGTCGCGGTAGTCCACCAGCGGGCGCGGGTCAACGCTACTGCCGACGCCGGCGTTATTGACCAGGATGTCCACCTGGCCCAGTTCCCCGGCGACGGTCTCCCACAGGCGGTCCACCGCGCCGCGCTCGGCCAGGTCCGCCGCCACGGTGACGACCCGCCCTCCAGATTGCCGCAACCCCTCGCCAACGGCCTTTAGAGCCTCAGCGTCGCGGCCCGTCACCGCTACCGCCGCGCCCTCAGCGGCGAAGGCCAGCGCGATGGCCTGCCCAATCCCCCGTGTCGCCCCCGTCACCAACGCCGTCTGCCCCGCCAGCTTCATATCGCCCTGCCTTCCCTCCCTCTCCCAGGGGAAAGGGGCATGTCTCAAATTCAGTATTTGTGCATAATATATCAGATAAATCGTTTTGGTGGAAGTAGACTTCCAACAGCGTGCCTCTTCACCGAAGTTAAGGAGAACCAGCCCATGGCGACCCATCTACCCCAACCGCCAGCGCCGCAGCCAGAGCGATCGGTCATACAGTGGCTGCTTGAGGCGGACCCTTCGATCCGCTGGCAGACGATGCGCGACCTGACTCATACGCCTACCGAGGAGGTGGCAGCCGAGCGCGCCAAGGTGGCGACGGAGGGCTGGGGCGGCCGGCTGCTCGCTCTCCAGGGGGCCGACGGCTGCTGGGGCGGCGCGGCGTGGAACCGGGGCTGGGACTCCACGATGCACGTCCTCATGCTGCTGCGGGACCTGGGCCTCGATCCCGCGAGCGCTGAGGCGCGTCGCGCGGTGGGCCTCGTCCGCGACCACGTGACCTGGCAAGGGGACAAGGAATACGAGGGCAACGCCTTCTTCGCCGGCGAGGTGGAGCCTTGCATCAACGGGCAGGTGGGGGCGGTCGGCGCTTACTTCGGCCAGGACGTGCGGGACATCATCGAGCGGCTGCTCGGCGAGCAGTTGCCCGACGGCGGCTGGAACTGCGAGGCGGCCAACGGCTCGACGCGGTCGTCGTTTAACACCACGATCTGCGTGCTGGAAGCCCTGCTCGAATACGAACTGGCGGGAGGAAGCCGCCCGGAGGTGACCGAGGCGCGCCAGCGCGGGGAGGCGTACCTCCTCGAGCGCCGCCTCTTCCACCGGCTGTCGACCGGCGAGGTGATTCAGCGCGATCGCAAGGGCGGCGCCCCGTGGACGCGCTTCGCGTTCCCCACCTGGTGGCACTACGACGTGCTGCGGGGGCTGGAGTACCTGCGCCGCGCCGGTGTCGCGCCCGACGAGCGCCTGGCCGAAGCCATCGCCCTGGTCGAGTCCAAGCGCGACGGCGACGGCCGGTGGCCGCTGGACACGCAGTACCCCGGCCGCATGCCGGTTGAGATCGATGAGGGCGAGGGACGGCCGAGCCGGTGGAACACGCTCCGCGCCTTACGCGTGTTGGACTGGTATGCAGCGCGAGGCTAACGCCCCTGCCGCCGTGGGGCAGACTTTCTAGTCTGCCCACGCAGGCTGGAAAGCCTGCGCCACCGCCCCCAATGCGTAACTCTCCTAACAGAAACGGAGGACGATTCTTCCATCCTCCGTCCCCCGTCTTCCGTCCTCGGTCCTATTCGAGGGCTTGGAGCAGCCGGGCCGCTTCCTCCGCCGTGATTTTGCCCTCCTGGACCATACGCAGGATGGTCATGCGCTCCTCGGCATAGCTTGCCGGGTGTTCTGGTGGGGCCGCGGGCTGGGCCTGTGCCCACGCGCCGGCCTGCGCCATTGCGCTGTCCACGATGCCCTGGATGTCCATCTCCCGCATGTGGTGGCGCAGGTGCTTCAGGTGGGGCTTGATATTCTTCTCGACATGGCGCTCGGCCCGCTCGACCACCCGCCGCACGCGCTCGTCCACTTCCTCGCCGTTGATCTCGACACGCACCCGATGGCCTCGGCCCCGCGCCTGGGTATCGTCGCACATGGTTATCCCTCCTTAGCTCAACTTCTTCATCATGTCAAGACCCTGCTCGACACTCACGTCTCCACGCTCGATAGCCTGGAGGATGCCCATGACATCCCTAGGCTGGTCAGAGGCGGCTGGGGCGGCGGTTGGGGTCGCCGCTCCCCACGCGGCAGTGCCGCCTTCGCCCCCCTCGGCCGACAACGGCGTGGGGGCCGCCGTTTCGCCTGCTGTGAGGGCCGGCGCCGTCCCTTGCCTGCCGTTGACGCGCACGTGGCCGTTGACTGTGCTAAAACTGACCTGGGCGTTTGGCTCGCCGCTGCCCACGCGCCCGCGCCAGGCTGTGCGGCCCGAGGTATAGCTCTGGTGGCTGATGTTCATTGACGTACGCAGCATCACGCCGCTCGCTTCGAGTTCCGCCGCCACGCCATTGGGCACGTTCAAGTTCAACTCGCCATTGACGGTGCGGGCGCGAACGGCGCAGCCCGCGCTCAACGGGTCGACGTGTATCGAGCCGTTGACGGTCTCGGCGATGACGCTGTCTAACTGGCCGTCGCGGAGGGTGATGCTGCCGTTGGTGGTGTAGGCTTGCGCCTGGCCCTGAACCCCCGTCAACTCTACGGAGCCGTTGGTCGCTTCGGCGCGCAGCTCGCCCAACACCTGGAAGACCTGGACCGCGCCGTCCACGCTCTTGGCTTCGAGCGCGCCCCGAAAGTTGGCGGCGCGCAGCGGGCCGTGGACGTTGCGGAGGCGGAGGCGGGTATCACGCGGCACGCGCAGCGTGTACTCGACCTCAGCCGTCTCCCCACGCCCCCACCAACTCATCAATCCGCCGTCACGCGGCTCGATTTCGGTGCGGACCTCGACCCGCGCCCCTTCGTGGTGAAAGACGACCCGCGCCCGTTCACCGCGCCGTCGGGCGTCCAGGTAGACGCGCGCTTCGTCCCAGCCCTCAACGGTGACGGGGCCGTTCACGTTCTCGACACTGACTTCGGCCTGCGGGCCGGTCTCAAAGCTTTGTTCGATGCGCTCTTCCATCATCTTAGCCTCCCAGCGCGTCCAGCAGGCGCGCAGCCTGTTCGGCGTTAATCTTGCCCTCGGACAACATCCTCAGAATGGCGGCCCGCTCCTCAGCCGACGCGGCGGCCCGCTGGCGGGGCTGATTGCCGAAGGTGAACCCGAACGCCGACGTGCGGGCCCCCGGCCCCCCTACCCGCACAGAGGGAATAGGCGGAATCGGGGGGATGGGCGGCACAGGCGGCACAGGCGGCACAGGCGTCCCGGCCACGTTCCAACGGCCTCGGCCCCGCCGGCCGCGCTCGTCGCCAGCGGCGAAGATGGCCGCGCTGCCATGCGTCGTGGCCGTGATCTGCCCGCCGCCTTCGCCCAGGCTCGCTACCAGTTGGCGGCGATTGTCCATCTCGACGTTGAGACCGAGCGAACGGTCCCAGCGGATAGAGCCGTGGGCGCGCACGTCCAGGCGCACCGGCCCCGGCGTCAGACCAATGGCCAGGTCGCCGTCGGCATGGACTTGGTGGCTCGCCTCGCTGGCGAGACCCTGGAGACGGGCGTCGCCGTTGACGTGCTTGACGTGGAGCGCGCCGCGCGCTTCGGACACGGCGAAGTCGCCATTGACCGAGTCGATGTTGACCTGCTCCGCGCTCTCGACCTGCACATCCCCACGCACCACTTCCATCTGGACATTGCCGGATACCATGTGGAGCGTCGCGTCGCCGTACACTTGCGCCGCCGTGATGGTCTGCGCCTCGTGGATGGTCAGGTCACCCATGACCGAGGTGATGGTCACCTCCTGCGCCTGGTGGAGCGTGACATCACCACTGACCCGCGCGAGGCTGATGTTACCGATGCGGTGGGCCTCAAAATCGCCCTGGATTTGACCTCCGCTCACGTTGCCCGCGTTGCGCACCGCCAGGTCGGAGGCGACAAACTCTACGTTCAGGTTAGTCACGTTCTGGACCTCGGCGTCGCCGCCGACCCACTTCAGGCTGACCGTCGCGACGTTCGCCAGGCTGACATCGCCGTCGCAGCGCTCAACGCTCAACTGGCTGTTGGTTGGCAAGCGTAGCTGCATGTCCTGGCCGCCCCTCACCACCAGCACACCCTCGGTCCACTGGGCATCGGGCATCTCGTCCTCATCGGCGACGACGCTGATCTGGCCCTCGGACCAGCCGACCACCTCTAAGTCGCCGTCTATGTTCTGGATATGCACCTGGGCCGGTCCTTCGACCGAGAAATTGCGCTCGTCCATCCTAATCCTCCTATTCGACAAAAATCTCGACTCGTTCGCCCTCGGCGTCGTCCTGGATGTCAATGATCTTGCCCTGCTGGCCGCTGCGGGCGGCGTTGATAATCTCGTCCAGGTCCACCTTGACCGGGGCCGCGAACTTGGCCCCGATGCGCGCCCCGATGCTCACCAGTGACATGGGGATGTTGACATTGACCTTGCGCCGGCCGGAGCGCATGTCCGTGACGCGCACCACCAGCCACTTGCCCTGCGCCTGGCCCATCCCCCCCGGCGTCGCATACACCGCCCGACCCCCGCCCTTGATGGCCTCTAACAGCTTGGCCCCTTCCTCGGGCGTAATCTTGCCTTCCTCGATCATCTTCAGGATTTGGAGACGCTCCTGAGTTCCGTCTGACATGGAAACCTCCTCGTTGGGTGTGACGAGTGACGAGTGGCGGGTGACGAGGCCGTCGTCCGTCCTCGGTCCTCCGTCAATTTAGTGCATACTCAGCGTGCCGCGTTGGCGGCAGATGCGCTCGACGCGGGCGAAAATCCAGGCGCCTAGCGTGATCATGACGATCATAAAGGCCACCAGGATGACCAACTCCCAGGCGAGCGGGAGCAGGGTGGTGGTGCCCAACAGGAAGGCGCGCACCGCGTCGAAGCCGTAGGTCAGCGGCAGAGCCAGCGCCAGGGGCAGCAGCCACCACGGCAGCACCTGGACCGGGTACTGCGTGCCCGACAATTGGCTGACCATAAACTGCGTGATATCGACCATCGTGTTAGCGTCGCGCATCAAGAGGACGATGGCCGCGAAGGCAAACCCGAAACCGTACAGGGCCAGGATGGTCGGCAGGACGGTCAGGACCGCCGCGACAACATCCCCCGACGCGTGGAACCCGAACAGCCAGGCGGCGATGACCAGGAAGACGGCGTCGGTGATCGTCGTGATGACGAAGGCGGCGATGGTGCGCGCGCCCAGCATCAGCAGGCGCGGGTTGGGCGTCATCCAGTTGCTCTCCAGGACGCCCTGGTCCATCTCGGTCTTGAGCGAGAAGCCGATGCCCCAGAACACCGTCGCCACGTAGTGCGATAGGACGGTACCAATCAGGATAAACGACATGTAGTCGGCGGTTCCGACGTAGGCCGCGAAGCCGGTCGCCGCTTGCTGCCCCTGCACAAAGGTCTGCCCCAGGAAGTAGACCGGCGTGATCCAGATCAGCGGGTGCAGCACCTGGAAAATAGCGTTCAACGGGTAGCGCAGAAAGTGCAGCAGGTCCTTACGGGCAATCGCGAGGATGGCGCGTAGATAAGATTGCCAGGACGGCTGGGCGAGTGACATGATGCTCATCGTTCACTTCTCCTAATACTGCCCTAGCGCCCCGGTGCGCCGCGCGCGCCGTTCGGTCACCGTGAAGGTCACGAAGCCCAGGATGGGCAGCAGGGCGGCGAACCAGGCCAGCGGCATGAGGGTCGGCGTCAACTCAGCCAGCGAAGCGCCGCGCAGACCGATGTCGCGGATGCCCTGGATGGCGTAGGTCAGCGGGATGTACTGGGCCACGGTCTGCATCCAGCCAGGTAGGACGGCCAGCGGGTAGGACACGCCGCAGAAGATCATCACCAACCCGCGTACCAGGAACACCATGGCGTTCGGCTCTTTGAAGCGCAGGACCAGGCTGCCGAAGATGATACCGATGCCGTAGATGCACGGGACGAGCAGCGCCAGGACAAGGAGGACCAACCCAACGTTGCCGCGCACGATCTGGACGCCGAAGACCAGCCAGAACTCGACAAAGGTGATCGCCAGGAAGACCAGCGACGTCGCCAGGTGCTGGAGGCTCTGGCCGACGACCATCGAGATGCGCCACACGGGGCACAGCCAGTTCGACTCCAGCGTACCGCGCATCTGCTCGTTGCGCAGCGTCAGCCCCACGCCCCACAGCGTGATGTTCATCCACATGTAGACCGTATTGCCCAGCGCGATGTAGGCGACGTAGTCCGGCGTGCCGGCCAACTGGGCGAAGGCTCCAAAGCCCGCTCCACTCGGCCCGCCGAGGGCGCGCGCCGTCATAATCGCCGCCAGCGGGAACATAACCGGCCAGAACAGGAAGGCGGCGATCCACGTCGGGTAGCGGCGGAAGATGGTCCACTCCTTGTTGGCGACGGCCAGGATGGCGCGTAGCTCCGACGCGAAACTGCGTTGCACCAGGGTTTGCATCTTAGTCCCTCAACTGCTTGCCGGTCAGCGAGATGAACACGTCCTCCAGCGTCGGCTGGGCGACCTGCATGGCGCGAATCTGGCCGCCACGCGACCCAACCAGGGCAATCACTTCGGGCAGCAAGGCGCGGCTGTCGGTGGTATGCAGGGCCAGCGACCACGTCGGCTCACCGGAATGGGAGATGACGTTCTCGACCGTCGGCATGAGCGTGAGAGTCTCGACCAGGCTCGGCTCGAAGTTCTCGACCTCCAGTTGCAGGCTGTCCAACTGGTTGATGGACCGCTTCAGGTTGGCCGCCGTATCCAGGGCGATGATGCGGCCCTGGTCAATGATGCCGATACGGTCGCTCAGTTGGTCGGCCTCTTCCATATAATGCGTCGTCAACAGGATCGTCCGTCCCTCGTTCTTGATCTCCAGGATCAACTCGCGCAGGTTGCGCGCCGACTGCGGGTCGAGGCCGATGGTCGGCTCGTCCAGGAGGAGCACCGGCGGGTTGGCGAGCAGCGCCTTGGCGATGGCGATGCGCTGCTTCATGCCCGACGAGTAGCGCTCGACGTTCTCGTCGGCGCGGTTCGCCAGGTCCAGCCGCTCCAGCAACTCGCTCACGCGCTGCTTGGCGGTCTGGGGCGGAATATGGTACAGGGCGGCGAAGTATTCCAGGTTCTCGCGGCCGGTCAGCTTCCAGTAGATGCTCCGCTCGCCGGTCAGCACCGCGCCCAGGTTCTGGCGCACCAGCGGGGCCTGGCGGGCGATGTCGTAGCCGTTGATCGTGGCCGTGCCGCTGGTCGGCTCCAGCAGCGTGCTCAACATGCGGATGGTCGTCGTCTTGCCCGCGCCGTTGGGGCCGAGCAAGCCAAAGATTTCACCCTGCTGGATGGAGAAGCTGACACCGCTGACGGCGACGAACTCTTCCATCGCCGGCCGGCCGCCCGGCAGCAGCCGCCGCCACAGCGGGCGGGTATCGGCCGGCCGCTTGGGGAAGACCTTGCGCAGGTCGCGCACCTCAACCATCGTGGGGCTGGCCGCAGCATGGTGGCCGTTGGTTTGGACGGCCGGTGCAGCTGTCGAGCGGGTTAGAGTCGGAGTCACTGTCGTCATCTCAAGCTCCTACTTCCCAAATTCCAATCGTCCGTAGCGCGAGCGTAGCGTTAGCCCGGCGGTGATGAGCAGGCTGCCCAGGCGGTCCAGCAGCGGTCCGTAGGCGGGTGCGCCCTTATGCTGGCCCAGCAGCTGGCGTAGATGCTGATCATGTAGGCACTGCTCCAGCATATCCTTGCGGTGTTCTTCGGCCATAAACGCTTGCCAACGGTCCGTAAACATAGGAACCTCCTCGTTGTCGTAGAACAAACCTCGTCATCTCTCGCCCTCCACAGGGCGCACAAGACCACGCCGACGCGCAGGCGCAGCGAGAACGATTGCGTATTTCGTAGTGCGTAGTGCGTATCTCAGAATACGCACTACGCACTACGCATCACGGATTACGCATTCCAGGGGGGCCTAAGGCGAGGCCAAGGCGGTCGAGGGTGTAGGCATGGCGGAAGCCGACGGCCTGGAGGGCCTCAATGGCACGGTTTTCGGTGGCGCGAATCTCAGCGATGATCGGGCGGCGGCCGTGGCTCGCCAGCAGGCGCAGGGCGTGGGCCACTAGGCTCGGTTCGACAAAGCCGCGCCAGCGCGGGCGCACGCTCATTTCCAGTTGGTGGAAGCCGCCGCGCAGCCGGGCGCGCAGGGTCATCATCGCCGCGAACTCGTCGGCGTCGGGGACGGCCAGACGATAGGTCTTATACCCCCGCAGCCAGTCGAGCAGCACGCCCGTTAGCCCCTCGACATCGTCCGGGCGGAAGTCGCTCCGCCGCAGGGGCAGCAATTCCTGGTACGCTTCGGGGAAGACGACGCGGGCGAGGTCCAGCGCCTCGTCGGCATCCACGGCATCCCA
Organism: Anaerolineae bacterium; assembly: GCA_026129165.1. Lineage (GTDB taxonomy): Bacteria > Chloroflexota > Anaerolineae > Epilineales > JAHCIE01 > JAHCIE01. The sequence continues at coordinate 6,431 of JAHCIP010000091.1, read as the reverse complement.
GCGCCGAATGGGCAGCGGCGTCGCCTCTAAAGCGGGGAGGCTGGTAGAAGGTCGCTCCAGGGTGGCCGTCTGCTCCAGCAGATGGAAGCCCAGACTCTCGTAGAGGCGGTAGGCGCCTGTGTTGGTGTGGCGCACCTGGAGGGTGACCACCCGCCCGCCGCGCTCGCGGGCCGAGTCCACCGCGGCCTCCATCAACGCGCGGGCGATATGGCGGCGGCGGTACTGCGGCAGCACGGCGACATTGCTAATGAGCCAGTGGTCATTGGTCAGGCCCAGGCGGCTCAGTGTCAGTGTGCCCACAATGCGGTCATCTTCGACCCACACGAAGCCGCCATACACGGCATCGAAGTCAGGCGTCATTCGCGACGCCAGCCAGAGCGCGGGCGCGGCGTACTGTAACAGGCGAAACTCGCGCAGGATGGAGCGCTCGCCAGGACCAAGCTCGTCGGCAAAGGCGACGGCGATGACATCCGTGATCGGTCCGATGTCGCGGCCCACATCGAAGCGGCGCAGGCCGTGGAAGGTGGAATTGGAGTCGGCCAGGGCGACCATAGGCTTAGCCTCGCAGCATCCGCGCCGCATCTTCGGCGCTCAGTTCACCCGCCGCGACGCGTTGGATAATCTCGCGCCGCTTCTCCAGCGAAATCGCCTCTTCCTCGGCCTCGTAGCCCATCGCCCGCACCAACTCTTCGAGGCGGTTGCGCGCCGTGGGGTACGAGATACCCAGCTCTTCCGCGACCTTGCCCACGTTGGCCCGATGCTTGACGAGCAGCTCGATGAACTGCAGCTGCGGCGGTGTCAGGTCCGCGAAGCGGCCCAGTTGGAATGACCCAATCAGCTCGGTGTCGCAGGTGCGACAGCGCAGATGGGTCACGGCTAACTCACCCTGGCAAACGGGACAACGGCTCAATGCAGGATACATACACACCTCTCTAGTGAACAGTATACCACGCTTTAGAAATTTGTCAAGGGTTTTTTAAAAATTAAAAGCGTATTTTCAAAAATTTCTGCGTTTGTATATTATAAATCTCGTGATTTACTTTCAAAAATTGAAGAGTGATTTATTTGTCCGGGCTGGCCGCCTTTTGTGCCGCACTGCGTCGTAGTTTGCCTGTTGGGCCTCCCTCTGGTATAATCGAGGGCGCGATGTAGCGACGTCACAGGTAAAGATGTGACAGGTTACGTCTCTACCTCGATTACCTTTTAGAACGACACGTGACAGGGGTTCAAGACCTGTCAGGTGCAGGATAGCTGAGGAGGCTGTATGACTCCGAAAACAGTAGCCGATATTATGACACGGGATGTCGCCGTCATTGATGCGACGGCGACAGTGCAGGACGCGCTCCACATGATGCGTGAACGCGGGATCTCCAGCCTGCTCGTGCGGCCCGAAGACCCCACGGGCGACTGGGGCATTATGACCAAGCGCGACATCATCTCCAAGGTCGTGGCGTATGATGTCAATCCGGAGGGGCTGAACGTCAAGGAAATTATGACGCGGCCCATCCTGCGCATCCCGCCCGACATGACGCTGCGCCAGGTCTCGAACATGATGATCGAGAACCGCGTGCGCCGCCTGCCGGTCTTTGACCACGGCCGGCTCGTCGGCATCGTCAGCGATACCGACCTGTTCCGCGCGGTGGAGGAAGGCGGCTGGGGCGGGCACGACTAGAGGCGCTGGACCGGGGTCTTCCAGGCCAATGGGGTCCGGAGAGTCAGACCGAGTTACGACCCAATCGCGACCCCAAGGTGGCCCCTGAGCGTCATTTTGGCTTGTGTCTGACTAGCCGCCGACTATACTTTTAGCTAGGCGAGCCTGGCCTCTAGTTGATTGTCCAGGACCTCTGGCTAGACTCGCCTAAATTTGGTAGTTCAGCTATAATTGCGCCCATCATAGAGTTGCTTTGCGGGGCGCCTCGCGCATGCATCAATCAGGGCTGCTGGCCCGTATCGTCAGGATGGGTGGTGGGGTGGCCATTGCCCTTCTGGTCCCGACGGTCATCGGGTTAGCCATTGATAGCCGCTTTGCCACACGGCCCTGGGGAACCCTGGTGGCCCTGTTGATTGCCAGCCTGACGGCCATGGTACTTGTTGTGCGCATGACCTTCGACGTCTACCAGACCTTCGGAGAGACGCGCCCACCCGCAGTCCCGCCCCCCGCACCCAGCTCGGTCAAGGAGGACGAGAACGAGTGAGCCGACTATTTTCCCCCCGTAACATTCTCATTATCGTAGTTGCGCTCGCTGTCATCATTGGCAGCCGCATCGTGTCCCCCGTAGTTCTTCCGACCATCATTCTCAAACCCGAGCCGATTCCGGGCCTGGCGCTAGGTGGGTTTAAGATCACCAACACGCTCATTGCGACGCTGCTGAGCGATTTGACGGTGCTCCTTGTGGGGTTCGCCGCCGTGCGCAACATGAAGGAAGTGCCGAGTGGTCTACAAAACCTGTTTGAGGCGCTCTTTGAGGCGTTCTTCAACTTCGCGCGGGATGTACTCGGCCCGCAGGCCGCCCGCATCTTCCCCATCGCCATGACCGTGTTCCTGCTGATCCTGGCCTCCAACTGGTGGGAGCGCGTGCCCGGCTTCGACTCGATTGGCATCATCGAGCCGGCCCACGACGCGGGGGTGCAGCAGTACAAGGTCGCGCCAGCGGCCCTCCCGGGTCTGTACACGTTGACGACTGAGAAGGGGCACATCAGTGAGGCGCACACCGAGGGCACGAAGGAGGCGGCGGCCACGGAAGAGCATGGCGTGCCGACCGAGGGCGTCCTGACGCCGTTCCTGCGCGGCGTGGCGACGGACCTCAACTTCACCCTGGCCCTGGCCCTCATCGCCTTCGTCTACATCCAGTACAACGGTTTCCGCCAGTTGGGCGGGGGCTACCTGAAGAAGTTCTTCAACTTCAGTAGTCTCATCACTGGCTTCGTCGGGATACTGGAGTTGATCTCCGAGTTCGCCAAGATCATCTCGTTCTCCTTCCGTCTCTTCGGCAATATCTTCGCCGGCACGGTGCTGCTGTTCGTGATGCAGTTCCTTATCCCCTGGGGGGTGCCGTCGGTGTTCGGCTTGCTGGAAGTCGGTATCGGTCTCATCCAGGCGCTTGTGTTCGCCGTGCTGATTATGGTGTTCACAGCGGGCGCGATGGAGAGCCATGACGACCACGAGACGCATATCGCGGATACCCCACAGGCCATGGAAGGCGCGGAGCAGATCGCCCACGCGGCCAGTCACTAATCGGTATGTGTGAGACGACCCCCATTTGTTCGTCTCGCCTCAATAACACTACTTTCACTGCTCTACTCTGCCACTAAGGAGGCAACGTCTCATGGATCCTAATGCTGCTGCTCAGCTCGGTTCGGGTTTGGCGATTGGTCTCGGCGCGATTGGCCCCGGCGTAGGCATCGGTCTGCTGGTGGCCGGCGCCCTCCAGGCGCTGGGCCGCAATCCCGAGGCCGGCGGCGACATCCGCACGAACATGATTCTCGGCATCGTGTTCGCTGAGTCAGTCGCCATTTACGCCCTGGTCGTCGCGCTCATCCTTAAGTTCGTCTAGGAGAGTAGGCAGTAGACAGTCGTCAGTCGTCAGTCGTCAGTAGCCAGCCCGTCTGACTACTGTCTACCGACTACTGTCTACCGACTACCGACTACTGTCTACCGACTACTCTCTCCCAAGGAGGTGGGCTATGGAGGCGCTTGGTATTAACCAGGGCTTACTGGTCGCCCAGATCATCAACTTCATCATCATCCTGTTTGTTCTCTCGCGCTGGGTCTTCCCACCCGTCATGCGCATGCTCGAACAGCGCCGCCAGCGTATCCAGGACAGCCTGGCTGAGGCGGAGCGCGTGCGCAAGGAAGCCGCCTCGGAGCGCGCCCAGTACCAGCAGCAACTGGCTGAAGAGCGCCAGCGCACCGCCAGCGAGTTGGCTCGCGCCGCGCAGCAGGGCCAGCAGGTACGCGAGGAAATCATTGGCGCGGCGGAACGCGAGCGTGAGACCCTTCTCGCCACCGCGCGCCGCGAGGCCGATGGTATCCGCGAGCAGGCCGTCGCTGATGCCCGCCGTCAGATTGTGGACCTGGCGATCCTGGCCGCCCAGCGGGTCGTCGGTGGCTCGATGGACGAAGCGCGCCAGCGCCAGCTCGTGAACGAGTTCCTCAGCCGCGAACTTGAAATGCGGCGCGCGGGAGAGTGATGTGACTGACACCAACCGCGCCCGCGCCTATGCCGAGGCTCTGATTCGTATTGTCACCGAGAGCCTGGTGACTCAGTTGGGGTCGGTCCAGAAGGGGGTGGCGGCGAACCCGACAGTGAGCCAGTACCTCTCCGACCCCACGGTCGAGTTTCGCGACAAGATGAGTCGGGTGGCGGAGTTTTTGCCGCCCGGCGCGGCCCCCGAATTGCGCAAGTTCCTGGGCCTGATGCTGACCGAGGGAGGGCTGGGCGACCTGGACCAGGTCATCACCGAGCTGACCCAGTTGGCTCAGGGCGGCCCTCGCGCCACGGAAGCCGTTGTCCGTAGCGCCGTTCCGCTGACCGCCCAGGAGCAAGAGGCGCTGCGCCAGAAGCTCATGCGCGAGGCGGGCAGCCATCTCGACCTAGCGTTCGAGGTGGACCCCGACCTCATTGGCGGCCTGGTCGTCCGCGTCGGCGACCGGGTGGTGGATGCGTCCGTTGCGTCGCGCTTGCGTCAGTTGCGCGAGTCCATTCTCAAGGCCCTATAGATGGTGAGGACTAATGACTAATGATTAATGCTTTATCATTAGTCATTAGTCTTTGGTCATTAGTCTTCTATCTCCCGACGAAGGAGTTAGCATGGCTACCAACATGGTAGATATTACTGAACTGATTCGACGCCAGATTCTAGACTTCGAAGCGCCGCAACAGACAGTGGACGTGGGGACGGTGCGCCAGGTCGGCGACGGTATCGCCCGCCTGACGGGTCTGACCCAGGCCCGCATGGCCGAGCTGGTCGAGTTCCCCAGCGGCGTGTTGGGGATGGTGTTCAACCTGGAACGCGACAATGTCGGTGTCATCATCATGGGTGATTACACCAAGATCGAAGAAGGCAACCTGGTGCGTTCGACCGGGCGTATTGCCTCGGTACCGGTGGGCGACGCGATCATTGGCCGCGTCATCAACGCCGTCGGTCAGCCGGTAGACGGTAAGGGGCCGATTGAGACGACCAAGTTCCGCGTCATCGAGCGTATCGCGCCCGGCGTCGTCAAACGCCAGAACGTGGATACCCCGGTGCAGACCGGTATCAAGTCCATTGATGCCCTGTTCCCCATTGGCCGCGGCCAGCGCGAGTTAATCATCGGCGACCGGCAGACGGGTAAATCGGCCATCGCCATTGACACCATTCTGAACCAGAAGGGCCAGAACCTCATCTGTATCTATGTCGCCATCGGCCAGAAGGAATCGCAGGTGGCGAACCTCGTTGGTACGCTGGAACGCTACGGCGCGATGGACTATACCATCGTCGTCGCGGCGTCGGCGTCCGAGCCGGCCGCCCTTCAGTACATCGCGCCATTCGCGGGCTGCGCCATCGGCGAAGAGTTCATGGAGACGGGCCGCGACGCCCTCATCGTCTACGACGACCTGTCCAAGCACGCCTGGGCCTACCGCCAGGTGTCCTTGCTCCTGCGCCGCCCGCCGGGCCGTGAGGCGTACCCGGGCGACGTATTCTACCTGCACTCGCGCCTGCTGGAGCGCGCCGCGCGGCTCAGCGCGGAGCAGGGCGGCGGCTCGCTGACCGCGCTGCCCCTCATCGAGACGCAGGCGGGCGACATCTCGGCCTACATCCCGACCAACGTCATCTCCATCACCGACGGCCAGATCTTCCTGGAGTCGGACCTGTTCAACGCCGGTATCCGCCCCGCCATCAACACGGGTCTGTCGGTATCGCGCGTGGGTGGTGACGCCCAGACACGCGCCATGAAGCAGGCTGCTGGCCGCATGAAGGGCCAGTTGGCCCAGTACCGCGACCTGGCCGCCTTTGCCCAGTTCGGCTCGGACCTGGACCCGGTGACGAAGCGCCAGTTAGAGCGCGGCGCGCGTCTGGTTGAGGTGCTCAAGCAGCCGCAGTACTCGCCGCTGTCCCTGGGCCAGGAGGTCGCTATCCTGTACGCCGTCAACAACGACTTCCTGGACGATGTGCCGGTGCCGCTGGTGACGCGCTGGGAGGCCGACTTCCACCAGTTCCTCGACGCGAGCTACCCGTCCCTGCTCTCGGCCATCGAGGCGGATAAGCGGCTGTTCGACCCGAAGGCCGGGGCCGATGCCTCGCCCACGGTCCAGCAGTTGCGCGCCGCCCTGACGCAGTTCAAGGCGCAGTGGCAGCCGCCGCAGTAATACGTAGTGCGTAGTGCGTATCTCAGATAAGAGAATACGAAATACGCACTACGGAATACGAGGAGGCTCCGTGGCAAACGC
>JAHCIP010000090.1 GCA_026129165.1 Anaerolineae bacterium | reverse complement strand
CCCTACACCGGTGTGAGTATCATAGCCACGACGTGGGGCGACGAGGGGCTGGCGCGGCGGCTGGCATGCGAGTGCGCCGAGGTTGCCTGGGGCGAACGTGAGGCGGCGCGGTATCGTGGGTATCCGGTAGACGAGGCGGTACGGCGAGCCGTGGCCGCGCCGGCCGGCCCGGTCATCCTGGCCGATGTCGCCGACAACATTGGCGGCGGCGCGCCCGGTGATGGGACGGTCATCCTGCGGGCGCTGCTGGATGCGGGGGCGCAGCGGGCGGTGGTGGTCCTGGCCGACGCCGAGTCGGTGGCCGAGGCAAGCGCGGCGGGCATCGGCGCGACGGTTAATCTGCGCGTCGGGGCGAAGGCCGACCGGCTGCACGGCGAGCCGGTCGAGGTCACGGGCCGCGTCGAACGGCTGACCGACGGCCGCTTCCGCAATGAGGGCGTCAACCACTTCTCGCTGCTCTATGGGCAGGAGGTGGACATGGGGCCGTGCGCCGTGGTCCAGGTCGAGGGCGTCACTCTGTTGCTGACGACGCGCCGCACGCCGCCGGGCGACTTGAACCAGCTGCGCAGCCAGGGGATCACCCCCGAAGACCAGCGCATCATCGTCGTCAAGTCGCCGGTGGCTTTCCGAGGCGCGTATGAACCCATCGCCGCCGAGATTATCGAGGTGGACACGCCTGGCCTGGTGACGGCCAACCTGGCCCAGTTCAACCACACCAAGCTCCGCCGCCCCATCTACCCGCTGGATGAACTGGGGTAGCAGGCCTGCTAATCAAATGACCTCCGACTGGAAGTCGGGGCTGAAGGGCGCTTCGCGCCGAACGTCGGCCTACGCCGACGCAAGAGTCGTCCGCGAAGGCGGACGATCAGACGGAGGCTCCATAGCCCCGATTTCAATCGGCGGGTCTTGTTATGGGAGGTGCCACATGACTATGATTGTGGTCGGCGCGGGCATGGCGGGCTTGATCACGGCCCTCCAGGCCCAGGAACTCGGCGCGCAGGTGACCCTGCTGGAGAAAGGCGAGACGCCGGGCGGCTCACTCGCCCTGTCCGGTGGAACCCTGTGGTGCGCGCGCACGATGGACGACCTCCGCCGTCTGGTCCCGCGCGGCGACGCGGAGCTAGGCCGCGTCCTGGTCGAGGACTTCCCGGCCAGCGTCGAGTGGCTGCGGGGCCAGGGCGCGACGCTGACCCCGCTGCCGTCGCTGCCGGACCGCCATGTCTACTGGCTCGAACCCGGCCCGCGCGTCTTCATCGCCCACTTGCTGAACCGCTTTGAGAGCCAGGGCGGGCGGCTGGTGACGGGGGCGATGGCCGAACGGCTGGTCCAGGATGAGACGGGACGAGTGGCAGGCGTGGTGGCGAAGGTGGGCGACGCCCGCGAGACCTTCGCCGCCGATGCCGTGATCCTCACCACAGGCGGTTTTCAGGCCAACCCGGAGTTGCGGGCGCGGTACTTTGGCCCCAACTCCGACCGCTTCATTCTGCGCAGCAACCCCCGCAGTACGGGCGACGGATTGCTCATGGCGACGGCCATTGGCGCGGCGGCCAGCCCCGCTATGGCGACCTTTTACGGCCACCTGCTGCCCGCGCCGCCGGCCGTCGTCCCGACGCACGACTTCATCGCCTACACCCAGTATCACAGCGAGCAGTCGGTGCTGGTCAACCTGCGCGGCGACCGCTTCACGGATGAGTCGTGGGGTGACGAAACGAACAATCAGGCCGTGGCACGCCAACCCGACGCCCTGGCCTTCCTCATCTACGACCACACGGTGTACACGTCCTACGCCGTGCGGCCTGGGGGCGGTGGGGCGCGACCGACCGATACGTTCTACGAGTCAAAGGCGCTGGGCGCGCCAGCCGTCGTCGCTCACAGCCTGGAGGACCTGGCCGACGGTCTGCAAGCTTATGGCGTCTACGGCCCCGGCGTCCTCCAGACGCTCACCGGGTACAATGCGGCGGTCGCTGAGGGCCGCGCCGCTCAGTTGCCTATCCCCCGCCGCGCCAAGGCCAACCCGGTCACCACCCCGCCGTTCTATGCCCTCGGCGTCACCACGGCCATCACCTTCACCCTCGGCGGTCTGCGCATCGACGGCGACGGCCGCGTGCTCGACCGCGCCGGCTGGCCGATCGCCGGCCTCTACGCGGCGGGGGTGGACGCGGGCGGTATCCACAACGAGCAGTACGCGGGCGGGCTGTGCCTGGGCCTGGTCTTTGGCCGGCGGGCGGCCCGACACGCCATCGGTTGAGGTTCCTATGCCACACATCCGCGACTTTACACTCGATAGTTTGCCCACCGCCACGAAAACCGTTCTCGACCTGGACGTGGCCACCATGCCCGACGGCCAGCCTCTCAGGCTGACTCTCCTGGCCGCACGAGGGCGTGAGGCGGGACCGACGGTGGTCGTCCTGGCCGGCGTCCACGGCGACGAGTACGAGGGGATGCTGGTCATCCCCGAAGTCTTCGCGCGCCTGGACCCGGCTCAGATGCGCGGGACGGTCCTGATGGTCCCCATCTGCAATGTGCCGGCCTACCAGGGCGCGCTGCGGTCCAGCCCGATTGACGGCCTCAACATGGCGCGTGTCTTCCCCGGCGACCCCAACGGCACCATCACCCAGCGCATCGCCTACTGGCTGGGCGAGCGGGTCATCCGCCACGCTCACCTGTTGATTGACCTGCACAGCGCCGGGCTGGCCTACCATATCCCGCCCCTGGTCGGCTACTATCACCACGATAGCGCGGCGGGCCGACGCTCGCAGGAGGTTGCCCTCGCCTTTGGGGCCGAGGTCGTCTGGGCGCACCCGGATGTCGCGGCGGGCCGCACGGTCTCGCTGGCGACTGACCTGGGCACCCCCTGGATTTACACCGAAGCGCCCGGTGCGGGCCGCGTGCGCCCCGAAGACTTCGCCCTGTTTACGCAGGGGGTGCTGAACAGCCTGAAGGTGATGGGCGTGCTGGACGGCGCGCCGGAGACGCGGCCTGTGCGCCACTATCTGCTCGGCGCGGGCGACCTGGACAAGTCCATCGCGGCCAACGCGGGCGGCTTGTTTGTGTCACAGGTGGGCTTGCTGGACGAGGTGAAGGCGGGGGATGTGTTGGGCGAGGTACGCGACCCGGCGGGCCGAGTGCTGGAAACGGTCTACGCCCCGTCGCCCGGCGTGGTCATCTCCATGCGTGGCCTGGTGCGCGTTTTCCCCGGCGACGGGCTGTTTGCTCTAACAGGGAGAATGGAATAGGGAATACGTAATGCGTGATGCGTGATGCGTAATCCCTAGAGAAGCAGCCAGACGCCGCCAACGGTCAGCAGGCTGCCGAGCACGCCGAGCAGCCTGACCTGCTCGCCCAGCAAGAGCGGCGCGAGCAGCAGGGCGAACAGCGGCCCGGTCGAGGCGAGGGTCCCGCCGCGCGCCGCGCCGGCCAATTGGATGCCCAGCAGGAATAGGAACGACGACAGGCCCGCGCCCAACAGGTGCGCCACCAACATGCTGCCGAGGTAGCGGCGCTGGCCCGTGTCCGGCGCGACGGGAATGCGGCGGCGCAGGACCAGCGCGGTCATGACGACGGCGAGCAGCGGCTGCCGCACGCAGTTGATCATGACCGGGTTCATATATTGGGTGATGGGCTTGAGCAGGAAGATATTGATCCCGCTAATGACGGCCGGGGCGAAGATGAGCCAGGGCGGGCCGCCCGTGTCGTTAGGTTCTAGCCAGCCCACCCGCCGCCCGCGATGGAGGCTGCCCCGTGTCCCCGGCTGCTGCGTCAGCGCCATCAATCCCCCGACGACGAGCACTACCCCCACGATTCGCCGCCAGCCGAGTGGCTCTCCCAGGATTGTGACAGCCAGCAGGGTCGTAATCAGCGGGTAGGAACTGACAATCGGCATCGTCCGCGCGACGCCAAACTGGACGATGGCGCGGAAGTAGAGGGTGTCGCCGACGACCTGACCAATGATGCTGGAGAGGACCAGCAGGGCCAGGATAGCCGGAGGGACGGCGCGGAAACTCTCGAAGCCGCCAAAGAAGGGGAGCAGGGCGAAGTAGAAGACGCTGGCAACCAGGCCGCGCGAGGCGGACACAACCAGCGCCGAGATTTTGCCCACCTCGCGCTTGAGGATGACACTGGCGAGCGTGCCGAGGAACGCGCTCAGCAGGGCGGCCGCTTCGCCGGTCACGGGATGCCCCAGGTGCCTGGGTTCAGTAACTCCTCGTCGGTTAGGGGCAGCGTGTCCAACTGGGTCATGACATCGGGCGACAGGTCGGGGATGCCTGTCAGCCCCAGCGCCTCCTCCAGCTCTGGCAGACTGCGTACCCCGATGAGCGCCGCGCTAACGGCCGGGTGCGCCAGGCAGAAGCGCAGCGCCGCCTGGACCGGCGTCGGCTGGCCCGGTAGCTCCCGCGCCACACGGCGGAACGTTTGAGACGCCTCGCGCAAAGGGGCCAGATGGTCGGGCAGGTGGTCGCCGCGCTCGGTCAACGCGCCCTTAAGCAGCGCCGAGCGCACGATGACGCCGACGCCCTGCGCCTGGGCATGGGGAAAGACCTCGGCCTCCATGCGGCGGTCCAGGACGTTGTAGGCGACCTGGAGCACGTCAAAGCCGCCGCTCGCCAGACCCGCTAGGGGCAGGGCGACGCCATAGGCGCTGAGTCCAGCCAGTCGAACTTTCCCCTGCGCTTTGGCCGCGCTCAACAACTCCACAATCACTCCGTCATTCAGAACCGTGGGATCCGCCCAGGCGTGGACCTGGTACACGTCCAGGTGGTCGGTTTGGAGAGCGGCCAGGCTGGTGTCCAGCGAGGTCCAGAAGTGACGCCGCAGGTCGTCGCCCCGTAGGGGGACGCGGTCCGGCCCAACGAGTGTGAATTTGCTGGCGAGGACAATCGCGTGGCGGCGGTGGCCGAGGGCGCGGCCAATGCGCTCCTCGGCCAGCCCGTAGGCCCGCGCCGTGTCAATCAGTGTGATACCGGCGTCCACCGCGCGTTGCAGGATGTGAGCCGCCTCAGCTTCGTCGGGGACGGGGGCCTCGCCCGGCTGGGGGATGCCGTAGGCCATGCCCAGTTCCACCGTTCCCAGCGCCAGTTCGGAGACCTGGAGGCCACTGCGACCCAAGGGGCGTAAGCGCATCACTTGACCCTCTCCTTCAACCCGGCGAGTGTGAAGTCTGGACCTCGGAAGAAGGCAAACAAGCTCGCCTCGAACGCCTGAATCTCCTGGGCAAGCCGAATCACGTCCCCCGCCACCTCGACCGGGAACACGACCACGCCGTTCTCGTCGCCATGGACCAGGTCGCCTGGCTGAACCGTCACCTCGCTGATGGTGACCGGCGTACCCGCCTCGACGACGCCGAAGTTACCGTGGGAGGCGGCCAGTCCCTCCGCGAAGACATGGAAACCGAGGGCGCGGATGCCGGCCAGGTCGCGCACGCCGGCGTTGGTGAGCAGGCCGACCGCGCCCAGCCGCGTGGCGACCGTCGCCATGCCGTCGCCGAAGACCATACCGTGCGTTCGTCGCGGGCCGACTTCCTCGGCCACGAGGACGGCCGGCTTGGGCGACGCCTCAATCTGTTCGAACATTTGCCAGTAGGGGGCCAGGCTGTGCTGGCGCGTCGGATCGGACGTGGCGAGGCGGGCCGTGACGGCGTAACCGACCATGACCCCCAGGTGGGGGAGCAGGCAGCGAATATCGGTGCCGGTGTAGCCTTCGGTCGGGGGGCGGATGCCCAGTTTTTCGACGGCGTTGCAGATGGTGGCCGTGTCAATACGGCGTAACGCTTCGAGTTGGTCAGGGGTCAGGAGTGACATGGAGCCTCCATACATGGGGAGGACCTGACAGATTTACAAAACCTGTCAGGTCCGGGTGGAGGAGAATAGTCTGATTTTAGGCCGGCTGAGGCACGCCGACGGGGTAGGTGTAACCGGCGGCCTGGAGCGCGGCGGCGAGTTCTTCCTCGCGTTCCACGGGCAGCGGCTCCATCGGTCGGCGCGGCTCGCCGATGGGCACGCCCTGCCAGCGCATCATCACCTTGAGCGCGCCGGGGAAGCTGGTCCAGACGCGGATGATCCGGTTGGCCTGGAACTGGAGGTCCTGCGCCTCGGCCAGCCGACCTGCCTGGAACGCCTCGTACAGTCGGACGAAGTGGCGGGTCATGGGGTTGTAGGTTGAGCCAATGGCGCCGACGACCCCCATGGTCAGGGCGGGCAGACACATCTCATCCGGGCCAGAGAAGACGGTCATGTTGTCCAGTTCGATAATCTGCCGCATCTCGTAGAAGTTGTACGCGGTGAACTTGAGGCCGACCAGATTGGGGATTTCGCGCTTCATCTCAGCCACCATAGCCGGGGTGACGTTGACACCCGCTGCCTGCGGGATATTGTAGATATAGAGCGGAATCTGCGCGGCCTCGCCAATGGCCCGATAGTGGGCCTTGATGGCGTTGAAGCTGTAGGCGAAGAAGGTGGGGGGGATGGCGGCGACGGCATCGGCGCCGATGTCGCGGGCGTGCGCGGCCAGCGCGGCCGCGTCCCGCGTGGGGATGGCCCCGACATGGACCATAACGGGCGCGCGGCCGCGCACCTGCTGGACCGTGCGCTCGGCGACGGCGGCCCGTTCCTGGACATTCATCAACAAGCCCTCGCCGGTCGAACCGCACACGTAGAAGCCATGCGCGCCTTCATTCAGGAGGTGCTCAACCAGGTGGTCAATGGCGGACAGGTCTACGTCGCCCTGGCGGTCGAAAGGGGTGAGCATCGCGGGCCAGATACCGTAAAACATAGGTGGGTACTCTTTCTTTCCTGTTTCGAAGGAAGGATGGGAAGGAAGGGAATTTTAAGCGCGTCCAGCCAGGCCGCGCTGCGCTTCGCGGAGGCCGTGCCAGAAAAACTGAAGGTCGCCGCCGGCGTCTACGAAGCGGAAGCCCTGGGTGGTGCGGCGCACCGCGACGTCCAGGCTGCCGCAGGCCAGCCCGACGGGGAGGCCGTGACGTTGACCGGCCTGCAGGACCGTCTGGAGCGCGGCCTCGTGGCGTTCACTTTGCTGGCCGAAGGTACCCAGGTCAAGCGCCAGGTCGCCGGGGCCAATATAGACGGCGTCTATGCCCGGCACTGACATAATCGCGTCGGCGTTGTTGACGGCTTGCTGGGTTTCCAGCATCACCGCTAGCAGAATCTCCGGGTTGGCGGCGGTAAAATAATCCTGGCCGTAGAGCAGCAGGCGCGACCCGCCGGCGGAACGGGTTCCCTGCGGTGGGTAGCGCACGGCGGCGACAGCGCGCTCGGCGTCTTCGCGCGTGTTGACCAGCGGCACGACCACGCCCATCGCGCCCATGTCCAGTAGCCGTCCTATGAGCGATGGGTCATTGGCTGTCGGCCGGGCCAAGGGGACCATAGGGGTGTGGCTGAGGAGTTGGATGGTGGCCAGGAGGCTGTCGTGGCTGAAGTAGCCGTGCTGCGTGTCGATTAAGGCCCAGTCGAAGCCGGCCGGGGCGATTTCCTCAGCTAGTACAGGCGAGCCAAGGGTGAGCCAGACGCCATAGGTGGGCTGCCCGTCGCGGAGTTTAGCGAGAACTGTATTTTTAAGCATGATGCTATATGAACCTCGATGATACTTGATGATAGACGAGAAAGCTTGTATCTCTGACTGTCATCCCGAACGGAGTGAGGGATCTGCTCCGCGAACGCTTCCAGAGCAGATGCATCGCTCTGCTCGGCATGACAGTCGAAGTATTTTGCTACATTCGCATAATGAGGCCGCCGTCCATGCGGACGATGGAGCCGGTCATGTAGTCCGCTTCGGGCGAGGCTAGGAAGCGAGCCAGCCGGCCAATCTCTTCAGGCTGGCCGAGGCGGCCCCAGGGCATGCGGCTGCCGCCCTCCTGGATTTCCTCCTCGGAGAAGTGCATCCGTTCACCGGGGGTATCAATCCAGCCGGGCTGAATGACGTTGACGTTGATGCGGTGTTCCGCTAACTCGTTGGCGATGGTCCGACCAAACTCGTTGAGCGCCGCTTTGGCCGAGTTATAGGCGCTGGAGTCGGCGGTGGCTAACTCGGACATAATCGAGCTGATGATGATAATCTTGCCGCCTTCGCCTTGCCGCACCATGTGCTGCGCCGCGAACTGGCAGGTATGCCAGACGCCGAACAGAGTGACGGAGAAGGTGGCCCAGGCGTCATCCCAGCTTAGCTCGATGAAGCGCCGCCGAATAGAACGGGCGGCGTTGGCGACGGCGATATCCAGGCGGCCGAAATGGGCGACGGTGGCCTGGACGGCTCGCTCGACCTGGGCGCGGTCCGTGACGTCGGTCCGCACGACGAGGGCGCGTCGTCCAAGCGCCTCGATCTCGCGGGACACGCTCTGTGCCTGCTCTTCAAGCAGGTCGGCGAGAGCGACATCCGCGCCAGCCTCGGCTAAGGCCAGGGCAATGCCCCGTCCAATGCCGCGCGCCCCGCCCGTGACCAGGGCCACACGGCCAGCGAGCGACTGGGGCACGGTTGAGGGGGAAGAGGATTGAGAGATTGGGGACACGGTTCACTTCCAGGGTTGCAGTGTATGTTGTCGACATGAGTATAACATACAGACTGAATCTTGTCAATTGATTTGACACTCTACAAGAACTATGGTAGGATGTTCCCCCATTGGTCCCGCCCTACGTGTGCACTGGGACCCCGTTATCACAGGAGGAGAACCACATGGCTCGAGTCCCTACGTCTCGTCGGCTCGTCCTGGCCCTGAGCCTGGTCGTCCTGGCGACCCTCGCTGTTCTCGCCGCGTGTTCGTCGCCTGCCACCCAACAGGCGCCCGCGACGCAACCCACCCAAGCCCCCGCTGCCCAAAAACCCGCTGAACAGAAGCCCGCCGAAGCCCCGAAACCGACCGATGCGCCCAAGGCCACGGAGGCTCCGAAGGCCACCGAAGCGCCCAAGGCGACCGAAGCGCCGAAGGCCGCCCAGCCCTCCACCGCCTCGGCTGACCCCAAGCTGCCCGCCGACGCCGCAACCGAGCAGGTTCTCAAGATTGCCTGGTCGGGCTTCGGCTCCCAGGAACCCCTCGCGCCGTGGAGCGGCCGCTGGGGCGGCCAGGCCGTTGCATTCTCCGAGTTCCTGAGCCCGGTCTATCACGATGTGGACTTCAACGTCAAGTCGCTGCTCGCCGCGTCGGTCACGCCCAGTGGCGACTTCACCGTCTGGACGATGAAGATTGACCCACGCGCCAAGTGGTCGGATGGCAGCAAGCTGACGGCCAAGAATGTCAAGGACTCGTGGGAGTGGGTCACAGCCCCCGCGCAGAAGACGTCAAGCAACACCGCTTGGGCGCTCTCAGCCGCCAAGGGCTTCCAGGACATGGCCGACGGCAAGGCGCAGGAAATCGCCGGCCTCGTGGTGAAGGATGAGGGGACACTGGAAATCCAGTTGACCGGCCCCGACCGTTATCTGGACCACCGTCTCGCTATCTACTGGCTGGGTGTCGTGCCGGCTGACAAGCTCAAGGCGGACCCGCAGTACCTGACCAAGCCCAACCCCATTGTCAACGGCCCCTATCAGGTAACGTCCATCGACTCGACGGGCCGCCAGGTGGTGATGAACCGTAACCCCAACTGGTGGGGCGCCAAGCCGCTGCTCGACCGTCTTGAACTCATTGTGGCGGAGGAGCCGTCGGCGTGGGAATTGCTGGTCGAAAAGGGCCAGGTGGACTTCGCCTACTCGTTCGCCGACATTCCCACCCGCCGCAAGCTCATCGCCCGCACGCCTGGGGCCAAGGAACTGGCGAACAAGTTGCCCATCGGCATCTACTCCAGCTTCCACTGGAATGTCGCGCCCAACGACGACCTCAACGTGCGTAAGGCGCTTGTCCATGCCATTGACTTCAAGGAACTGGCGAACGCCGCGACCGAGGGCACGCAACAGCCCTGGCTGGCCGCGACCCACCCCGACCTGCTCGACAAGTGCTATGACCCGGCCAACGAAAAGTATTTCGAGTTCAACCCCCAGAAGGCCAAGGAAGAGCTGGCCGCCTCGAAATACGGCAGCGTCGAGAAGTTGGGCAAGCTGCGTGTGAGTTCCAACTCGTCTGGGGCGGCCCAGAAGAAGGCGGTCCAGATCATCATGGAGATGTGGCGCACCAACCTGGGCATCACCGACATCGAGTTCAAGGAACAGCCGTCGGGCTTTGGGCCGGATGAGAAGTTGCTCAACGTGGACCGCCAGAGCATCAGCGCCCGCCCGCCCATTGATGGCCTGTGGATCACCCAGTTCGCCTCCAACGCCATCCACGCCACGCGCTTCATGGGCGGCTACAAGAACGACAAGCTCGACGCCATGCTCAAGGACATCGCCACGCTGGACCGCAAGGACCCGAACTACTGTAAGAAGATCAACGAGGCGGAGAAGACCTTCCTCGATGACTACATGTGGATTCCCTTGTGGCGCCAGGCCGGCGACTTCGGCATCGTCCAGCCGTGGGTGAAGAATCTCAACTTCAGCCCCTATCTCGCCCCGTATGGTTGGTTTGGCGAGCCATACGCTTATATCGCCAAGCACTAGACCTGGTTAAGAGCAGGCGGAGCACACTGCGTGCTCCGCCTGTGCCCCCAAGACCACCGACGACGCTCATATCCGCTCATATCAATGAGGAGAAAGCATGCCTTCCACATCAAAGCTGATCTCTAGAAGGTCTATCCGCCTGGTGGCCTTCGTCGCGCTTGCGCTTGCCATCCTGGGGTGCGCCCAGCCAGCCGCCCCGACCACGACCGCGCCAACAAGCGCACCCGCCGCGCAGCAGAAGCCAGCCGTTCAGCCAACGGCCGCCCCCGTTCAACCCACCGCCGCGCCTGTGGCTCAGGCCACCGCCGCGCCCGCCGCCAAGCCAGCGGCTACCACGGCCGCCGCGCCGGCCGCCGGGGCGCTGCCGGCGGACGCGGCCACAGAACAAGTCCTCAAGATGGCGATCCAGGGCTTTGGCTCGCAGGAGCCGCTGTCCCCCTGGAGCGGCCGCTGGGGCGGCCAGAACGTGGGGTCCACCGAATTCTTGAGCCTCACGTTCCACGACGATGCCTTCAACTTGCGGCCGCTGCTGGCCGCGTCAGTCACGCCCAACAGCGACTTCACGGTCTGGACGGTGAAGCTCGACCCCAAGGCGGTCTGGTCCGATGGCAGCAAGGTGACGGCCAAGAACGTCAAGGACAGTTGGGAGTGGGTCGCCGCGCCCGCCAACAAGGTCAACGCCTTTATCGGCAGCAACCTGGGTGACATCAAAGGCTACAAGGACCTGGCGGACGGCAAGGCCGACACGATTAGCGGCGTGGTGGCCAAGGACGACGAGACGGTGGAAGTCACGCTCAACGGCCCTGACCGCTTCTTCAACCACAAGGTGGCCGTCTTCAGCACCGGCATCGTGCCGGCCGAGAAACTCAAGGCCGACCCGCAGTATCTGACCAAGCCCAATCCGCTTGTCAACGGCCCTTACCAGGTGACGAGCGTGGATACCACGGGCCGTCAGATTGTCCTATCGCGTAACCCGAAGTGGTGGCGAGAAAAGCCGTTCATCGAGCGGATTGAGGTGACGGTGGCCGAGGAGCAGTCGGCCTGGGAACTGCTCGTGGAGCGCGGGCAGGCCGACTTTGGCTACTCATTCGCCGATGTCGGCACCCGGCAGAAGCTGCTCCAACGCACCAAAGGCTCGACCACGGTTGACATGAAACTGCCGGTGGGTATCTACTCCAGCTTCCACTGGAATGTACCGCCCGTGGACGATCTGAACGTGCGCAAGGCGCTCATCCACGCCATTGACTTCAAGGAGCTGGCGACCGCCGCGACCGATGGCACCCAGAAGCCCTGGCTGTCTTTCTTGCATCCGGAACTGTCGCTGGGCTGCTACTCGCCCGAAAACGAGAAGTACTTCGAGTACAACCCAGCGAAAGCGAAGGAAGAACTGGCCGCGTCGAAATACGGCAGCGCCGAGAAGCTGGGCAAGCTGCGTATTACCTCCAACTCGGCCCTCGCCACCCAGAAGAAGGCCCTCCAGATCATCCAGGAAATGTGGCGCACTAACCTGGGCATCACCGACGTTGAGTTCAAGGAGCAGCCCGCCGGTTTCGGACCGGATGAGAAGCTGGTCAACGTCGACCGCCAGAGTATTGCCGCCCGGCCCCCGGACGATGGCCTGTGGATGAGCATGCTCAAGTCCAACGCTATCCACGCCACGCGCTTCATGGCCGGTTACAAGAACGAGGCGCTGGATAAGCTGGCCGATCAGATTACGGCCATGGACCGCAAGGATCCCAACTTCTGCAAGACGGTGCAGCAGGCTGAGACGCTGTTCCTCGACGACTACATGTGGATCCCCCTGTGGCGGCAGAGTGGTGACTTCGGCATCGTGCAGCCGTGGGTCAAGAACGTCAAGATGAACCCGTTCATCGTGCCCTACGGCTGGTTCGAGCCGCCGTTCGCCTACCTCGCCAAGCGTTAACCCGGCGAGAGGTGATGCGTGATGCGTATTTCGTAATCCTTATTTTCTCGTTCTTGGATACGGACTACGCATCACGCATCACGTATCACGCCTCACGCATCACCTATCACGCAACCTTGTATAGGATAGAGTCATGGCTCGCTACCTTCTCAATCGCCTGCTGACGACCATCCCGGTCATTTTCATCGTCCTGATGCTCACCTTCACGCTGGGCTTCTACGCGCCGGGCGATCCCATTGTACTCATCTACAATGAGAACCTGTCGAACATGACGCCCGAGGACCTCGAGCGCCTGCGTAACCAGTACGGCCTGAACCGGCCCTACTGGGAGCAGTATGTGGACTACATGGGCAAGGTGTTGCGGGGGGACCTGGGCGTGTCCATTGCCACCAAGCTGCCGGTTACCCAAATGATTCGCCAGGCGCTGCCCATCTCAGTGACCCTTGGGCTGGCCGCGGGCGCCGTGCTCATCCTGCTCGGTATTCCACTCGGTGTCCTGGCCGCGATGCGACATAACAGTTGGGTGGACTACACCATCGTCGGGACGTCAATGGTCTTTCGTACCATTCCCGTCTTCGTCCTGGGGCCGATGCTAATGATTGTCCTCATTCTGCAGCTTAAACTGCTGGATGTGCCGCTGGGCTGGAAAGGGCTGTTCCATCAGCAGACCATCTTGCCCATCGCTTTGCTGGCGGCCGCGCCGCTGGCCGATGTCATCCGCCAGACGCGGGTGGCGGTTCTCGAAGTGCTGAGCCATGACTACGTCCGCACCGCGCAGGCCAAGGGGCTTAAGACGTGGGTGATTATTACATCGCATGTCCTGCGCAACGCGCTGCTGCCCGTTGTCACCTCCTTGGGTCTCATCGTCAATGCGCTGATCCACGGTTCGGTCTTTATTGACCGCATCTTCACTCTGGGTGGGTTTGGGGAAGTGGTCATCAACTCCATCAAACTTCTGGACATCCCGGTGATTCTGGGGACGACCATCTTCAGTACGTTGCTGGTGATTGTGGCGAACCTGCTGGTGGACCTTGTTTATCCGTTTATTGACCCCCGCGTCCGACTATAAAGAGTGAGCTATGACGACAACAGGTTTGGGTGACCCGAGTGTAGCACGACGTCTGGATGCGGCGCTGCCCCCATCGCAAATCAAGGTGCGCAACCTCTGGCGCGACGCCTTCAACCGCCTGATTCGCAATCGGCTGTCCATGATGGGCCTGTTTGTGACTCTGTTTTTCGTGGCGCTGGCGATTACCGGGCCCTCCCTCGCGCCGTACTCCTACCAGCAGCAAAGCCTGCGCCGCGCCAACGAGATGCCCAGTCGGGAGCACCTGCTCGGCACGGATGACCTGGGCCGCGACTTTCTGAGCCGCCTGATGTGGGGCGCGCAGACCGCCATGCTCGTGGCAACGGTGGTGACAGGCATCGCGGCGGTGCTGGGGGTCGTGTTGGGTGGTATCGCCGCCTATCGCGGCGGATGGGTGGATTGGATTGTCGGGCGACTTGTGGACGTCACTCAATCCATCCCCACGATTATGCTGGCGATTCTGGTTGACGCGACCCTGCAAAAATCGGTGACGAATCTATTCAAGCAAATGTACACCTCCACCGGCCTTGAGGTTTTCAAAGGCTCGCTGGTCATCAATTACCTCGTCACCATGAGCGCCATCGCCTTTGTGACCTGGCCGACCTATGCCCGCCTGATCCGCTCGCAGATTCTCTCCATTCGCGAGCGCGAGTATGTGGAGGCGGCGCGGTCGGTCGGCGCGTCGAGCGGGCGCATCCTCATGCGCCACATTGTTCCGAACGCTCTCGGCCCCATCATCGTCGCCGCCACCTTTGGCTTTTCCAGCGCTATGATTCTAGAGGCGTCGCTGAGCTACCTGGGGCTGGGCATCCAGCCGCCAGCCGCCAGTTGGGGCGGCATGATCAATGATAACATGTTCCAGTGGCGCGTGCGGCCCTACCTGGTCATGCTGCCCGCCCTGGTGCTGGCCGTCGCGACTCTCGCTATCAACTTCTTAGGCGATGGCCTCAACGACGCGCTCAACCCGCGCAGCCGGGTGTCGAGCGGGCCGAAGTAGGGCCTTGGCACTTTTGCAGGAGGAGCTTACCTTTGTCCACGTATGCCGAGATTTATTCTCAAGAGGAAACCCTTCAAAGCCTGCTGAGCCTGCAAGGCCAGGTGGCGATTGTCACGGCCGGGCCAAGCTGGCTGGGGTCCGCCATGAGCCGCGCGCTGGCTGAAGCCGGTGCGAAGGTCGTCGTGACGAGCCGCGAGGGGGAGCGCGCCGAGGCGTTCGCGGCCAGCCTGCCCGGCGAGGGCCACCTGGGGTTGGCCCTGGCGCAGGAGAACACCGAGACGCTGGATGGCTTTGTGGCCGAGGTTGTCAGTCGCCTGGGGCGGGTGGATGTCCTGGTCAACAATGCCTATGGCGCGACCGCGCCGAGCATTGACACCGCCACAGCCGAGGACTTTGACCGCGCCTTTCATACCGGTGTCACCGCCTACTTCATCCTGGCCCGCGCCGTGGCCCAGCACTTGAGGAGCCGCCAGGCGCCTGGTTCGATTATCAACATCGCCAGCATGTACGGTCTGGTCGCTAGCTACCCCGATGTGTACGAGGGCTACAAGGTCAATAGCCCGCCCAATTACCACGCCCTCAAGGGCGGCCTGATTCACCTGACGCGCCACCTGGCCGTCTACTGGGCCAAGGACAATATCCGCGTCAACGCCATCAGCCCTGGCCCCTTCCCGCCGCCGCGCGTCAACGACGCCAACCCCGGCTTCACCGACCGCCTGAGCGAGAAGGTCCCGCTGGGTCGCATGGGCCGGCCGGGCGAACTCAAGGGGGCCGTGGTCTTCCTGGCGAGCGCGGCGAGCAGCTATGTGACGGGGCAGAATATTGTAGTGGATGGGGGCTGGACGGCGTGGTAGAGTGACGGTGACGAGAATAGAACGGCAATATAGAGCACGGATTAAGAGGATGGACGGATTTAAACACTCCGATCCGCCCATGCTCCTAATCCGTGCTCTACTGCTGTAGAGCCGAGAACTGGGGCAGCCAGCGCGACTGAGCGTGGAGCATCTCATCCACCATCGCCCGAATCTGGGGCAGCGTGCAGACCGCCGCCGTCAGCGGGTCAAGGGCCACGGCGTAGTGGACGGCGTCCACATCGCCGGTCAGCGCGGCCTGGACCGTTAGCTCCTGGACGTTGATGTTAGTGCGGTTCAGGGCAGCCAGTTGGGCCGGGTAGTGGTCCACGTGGGTGGGTTGAATCCCGCTGGCGTCCACCAGGCAGGCCACCTCGACGCAGCAGCCAGCGGGTAGGTTAGGGATAAGTCCAGTATTGGGAACGTTGCCCCAAATCTTGGCCGGGCGGTTCGTCTCCATCGCTTCCAGGATAAAGCTGCCATACTCATGGGTACGCTCGGTGGGCAGGGATTTGTCGCCGCTGACCAGCGCCTGGAACTCTTGCATGGCGTGGGGCAGGCGCTGCTGGCAGTGGCGTAGGTAGCCGCCCGTGCGGCCAAAATCGTACCAGCCTCGGTCGGGGTCGGTGAAGCGTGGGACAAGCTCCGTCTCGATCATCGCCCGGTTCTTGCGGTAGTAGGGCAGGTACTCGCTGGCGTGGCCGCTGGATTCGGTCACGAAGTAGCCGAAGTGCTCCATCATCTCGGTGCGCACCGGTTCCGAGCCGCGCACCTCAGGTCGCTTGATCGCCTCGCGCAGACGCGGGTAGAGGTCTTCGCCCCCCTGGCGGAACTCCAGGAAGAACGCCTGGTGGTTGATGCCGGCGCACACGTAGTTGACTTCCTCATAGGGCACGTCAATCCACCCAGCCAGCATCTCGCTCGTGCCCTGTACGCTGTGGCACAACCCTACCACGGGGCGGCCCGTCCTCTGAGCCACTGCCCAGCAGTTGATTGCCATCGGGTTGACGTAGTTGAGCAGCAGGGCGTCGGGCGCGGCGACGGCGTCCATGTCGCGGCACAGGTCGAGCAGGACGGGGATGGTGCGCAGGGCGCGGAAGACGCCGCCCGGCCCCAGCGTGTCGCCGACGCACTGCTCGACGCCGTATTTCTGGGGGATCTCGATGTCCAGCTTATAGGCGTCGAGCCCGCCCTGCTGGAAGGTAGTCACGACGTAGTCGGCGTTCTCGACGGCGACACGGCGGTCGGTCGTGGCCTTAACCGTGGCTTTGAGGCCGCGGCGGTCGACGGTGGCCTGCACGATCGAGCGTGCCTGTTCGAGCCGCTGGGGATCGATGTCCATGAGCATAATCGTGCTGTCCTGCAGCGCAGGAGCGAGCAGGATGTCGCTGGTCAGCTGGCGCGTAAACACCAGGCTGCCGGCGCCGATGAATGTGATTTTTGGCATTGCGAAACTCCAATCCAAGATACGAATAGGTTGTTACGAAGGAGATGGCCCAGTAGGCGTCGCAATGGGGGGCGCAACAGGTAGTGAAACCGGCGGGGCGGTCAGACGATCGTACAGCCGCTCGCCCCAGCCGCCAAGAAGCGGCACAGGTTTCCAACGACCGGCTAGGGCATTGATGACGCCGGCAATCCAGGCCACCATGATGGCAATGTAGGCCGCAATCACGATCGAGAACCCACTCATGAGCATGAGCGGCCCACCTAAAGGCAGAATGATGTTGGCAAGGAAGCGCAGCGCCAGCCACGACATATAGATCAGGGCGATTGCCACAATCAGGGTAAGCGCAATGCCAAACCACGATCCTTGCTCAGAGTACCGTACTGCCTTGCTGCGACGCTGCCACACAGGAAGCAAAAGGATGAGCCCAATGGGAATGATATAGAGCAGCGGTACCTGCACTGAAAAGAAGGTAAAGAGCCAACCGCTCACAAACCAGAGCAGGGGAACCACAAGGGCGACAAGCGTAATGCTAAGTGACTGGCAGGCATGAAAGAGCACGAAGCGGTGTTTCCGCCCGAACAGCAGGACGAGCAGGGGGAGGATCAGCACCACGGCATAGCCGAGCAAGGCAGCGATGCGGCTTCCTACACCAGGTTTCGCAAGCGCAGGCGACATAGTTTCCACGGTCAACCTCCGATACCGACGAGGTTTAATTCGGCGGCGAAGTGGCAGCTCGCAAAGTGATCCGGTTCCACCTCTACCAGCTGTGGCTCCTGCTGCTTGCAGACATCCTGGGCGTAACGGCAGCGGGGATGAAAGACACAGCCGGAAGGCGGATTGGCCGGGCTGGGCACGTCGCCCTGCAGAATGATGCGCTGCGTCTTGATATCGGGGTCGGCGGGCGGCACGGCCGAAACCAGCGCCTCGGTGTAGGGATGCAGCGGATGGCGCAGCAGGCGCTCCGCCCCTGTCATCTCGACGATCTTGCCGACGTACATCACGGCGATGCGGTCAGAAATATGTTCGACGACGGACAGATCATGGGCGATAAAGATCAAGGTGAGGCCGAGCTGTTCCTTGAGACCCTGCAGCAGATTGAGCACCTGCGCCTGCACCGACACGTCGAGTGCCGACACGGGTTCGTCGGCCACGATCAGCCGCGGGCTTAGCGCCAGCGTGCGGGCGATGCCGATACGCTGGCGCTGGCCGCCCGAAAATTCGTGCGGATAGCGTTCCATGTAGTTGGGGTCGAGGCCGACCTCCGCCATCAGGTCCGCAACACGTTCTTCCATCGCCTTGCCCTTGGCAATGTTATGGATGACCAGGGGCTCGCCGATCAATTCCTTGACAGTGCGCCGCGGGTTGAGGGAGCTGAAAGGGTCTTGAAAGATCATGCGCATCTCGCGGCGCAGTGGTTTGATTTGTTTTGAGGACAAATGAGCCACGTCGATGCGTTCGCCGGCGGCGTTGCGGTACCAGACCTCGCCAGCAGTCGGTGCGTAAAGGCGCAGGATCGTGCGGCCGACGGTCGTCTTGCCGCAGCCGCTCTCACCTACCAGCCCCAACACCTCATTGCGCTTAACGGCAAAACTCACGCCGTCTACGGCCCTGATATGGCCGGTCACCCGCTGGAACCAGCCGGAGCGGATAGGGAAATGCTGCTTGAGATTCTTGACTTCGAGTATATATTCGTCTGCCATAGTCAACTCATCGAATATGGGTCGGCGGCGTCGCGCAGCCCATCGCCCAGGAAGTTAAAGCCCAGCACGGCGGCGATAATAAAAAAGACAGACGAGGCAATCCAGGGGTTGAAACCTAGGGTCTGGATCGTCTGGGCGTCACGCATCATTGTACCCCAACTTACCAGCGGCTCCTGGATACCGATGCCCAGGAAACTGAGGAAGCTCTCGGCCAAGATAATCGTGGGAATCGTCAGCGTCAGTACGACGATGATATGGCTGAAGGTGTTGGGCAGCAGGTGCTGGAACATGATGCGGCGATCGGATGCGCCCATCTCCTGGGCGGCCAGCACAAAGTCCGTCTCGCGCAGCGCCAGCACCTTGCCGCGCACCTCGCGTGCGAGCAGCGTCCAACTCAGCAGGGCGAAGATAAATGACATCGTGACAAAGACTGCAAACTGGTCCCACGAAATGGGAATGACGGCGGCCAACGCCATCCACAGGGGCAGCTGCGGGAACGACTGCACGAACTCGACAAAGCGCTGCGTCCAGTTGTCGACGGCGCCGCCATAATAGCCGGAGAAGACGCCAACCACGGCGCCCACCACGACGCTGATCAGCGTGCCAAAGAGCGCCATCGTCAGCGAGATACGACCGGCGACACAAGCGCGGCCATAGATATCGCGGCCGAAGCGGTCGGTGCCCAAGAGAAAGAGCTTTGCGTCGCCGGCAACGCCAAACAGGTGGATGTCGGTCGGGATCACGCCAAGCAGCTTATAGGACCACCCCCTGGTAAAGAAGACGACCGGGTAGCGCACCTTCAAGTTGTCAGTCCACGTCGAGGTCATGTCGGCGTTGAGCACCTGCTCGCGCTTGTAGACAAACGGCATGAAATGGAACTTCCCGGTAGAGTCGAAGAAGTGAAGCTGGGTTGGGGGGGTATACGCCTCAGTCATGTTTAGCTTGACCGGATCATAGGGAGAAAAGAAGTCGGCAAAGATCGCCAGGACAAACAAACCGACAACGATCAGGCCACCGGCGATGGCGATTTTGCTCTTGCGGAACTTGCGCCAAACCAGTTCACCATAGCTTTCGTGCGTGCGCGACGTGCG
>JAHCIP010000009.1 GCA_026129165.1 Anaerolineae bacterium | reverse complement strand
CTCCTCACGGCTCGCGCGGCCTATGAAGAGGTCGCCCATAATGGCGGCCGCCACGCCGGTGAGATTGCTCAGAAAACGTATCGTGGGGCGCAGTTTGGGTCGCGCGGCAACTCCGGCGTCATTCTATCCCAGCTATTGCGCGGCTACGCCAGCGCGCTCAAGGACAAGGCGGAATTTCAAGGCCGCGATCTGGCCGAGGCGCTGCGCCAGGCCGCCGATTTCGCCTACCAGGGCGTCACCAAACCCGTCGAGGGGACGATTCTAACCGTGGCTCGCGAGGCGGGCGAGGCGGCGCTGCTGACCGACGAAGACGCCGATCCGCGCACCGTCATGGAAGTGGCGCTGGATGCCGCCAGCCAGGCGGTCGAAAAGACCCCTACCCTGCTGAAGGTGCTGCGCGACGCGGGAGTGGTGGACGCGGGCGGCAAGGGCTACTACTTCTTTCTGGAAGGCATGGCGCGTTACCTGCGCGGCGAGACTGCCTATACGGTACCGGGGGTAACGGTGGACGAAACAGCGGCAGCGCCCGCGTTTACGATGGATTTTAGCGAGGGTGAGGACGCGCTCGGCGATTACGGCTACTGCACCGAGTTTATCGTGGAGGGTGCGCTGAATTTCGACCAGTTCCGCGCCGATATATTGCGCCTGGGCGACTCGGCGGTGGTGGTCGGCGACGATGAACTCATCAAGGTCCACATCCACACTCCGGACCCCGGCGCGGCGCTGACCTACGCGACCCAACACGGCAGCCTGGTCAAGGTCAAGATCGAGAACATGGACCTACAAAACCGCGAGTTCCGCGCGCGAGGCGCAACGGCGGGGGCCAGTGCGCCAGCCGCCGGGCTAGAGAAGACCCATCCACCTCACGCGCCGAAGGTAGAGACCCTCCACCATTTCGCGGTCGTCGCCGTCGCGCCGGGCGAGGGCTTCCAGCACATCTTCGAGAGTATGGGCGCGAGCCGCATCATCGCCGGCGGCCAGACAATGAACCCCAGCGTCCAGGAACTCCTGACGGCGATTGACAGTGTGGGCGCTCAGGATGTAGTCGTGCTGCCCAATAACAAGAATGTCATCTTGACAGCGCAGCAAGTTCCTGAACTAACCACGAAGAATGTGCATGTCATCGCCAGCCGGACGATTCCCCAGGGCATCAGCGCCATGCTCGCTATTCGGCATGACGTAGACTTGGCGGCCAACAGCGCGAGTATGACCGAAGCGATTAGCGCGGTTCAGACTGTCGAACTGGCGCGCGCCGTGCGGAGTGTCCGCATTGATGATCTTGACGTGAAGGAGGGTCAAATCCTGGGTATCCTCAACGATGAGGTCACGGCCGCTGGCGGCGACGAGGTCACGGTGGCGATGGAGGTCTTCGGCCAGCTGGGCATTGAAGACTACGAAGTGCTGTCCGTCTACTACGGCTCAGATGTCAGCCTCGACCAGGCCCGCCAGTTCGCGGAGTCCGTGGGCGCTGAACTCAAGACGGCTTACGACCTCCCCGTCGCCATCTTCCTCCCCGAGGAGGAACGCGGCCGGACCGCCCTGCCCTTCGGCACCCTCCGTGTCGAGCTTCACTCCGGCGGCCAGCCGCACTACTTTTACATCATGTCGGTAGAATAACAGGAAACCCTCGGTCAAGCTATGGTCCTATTGCAAACGGCTTTGGATGTCCTCTATTTTCGGTTGGACGAAGCCGAGGTTGTCGAGTCTGAAGAGGTCGAACCAGGCATTATTCTCGACTTCGCCGCCGCTGGGCGGGTCGCTGGCATCGAGATTTTAGCTTTGAGTACACGAACCCCGCCGGAGCAGCTACGCATCCTCCAATTCGAGACGACCTGATTCTCGGACAATCATTATGTCCATCAATATTGTTACCGACTCCGTTGCAGACCTGCCACCTGCCCTGGCGCAATCATTGGGTATCACCGTCGTGCCGCAACTCGTCCAGTTCGGGGCCGAGGGCTTCCGCGACCGCGTAGACCTGAGCGCCGACCAGTTCTACGCCCGCCTGGCGCAGAGTAAAGACCTGCCCACGACAGCGACGGCCGCGCCCGGCCAGTTCGCCCAGGTCTACGCCGAACGGTTGGCTGACGGCGGAGAGGTCGTAAGCCTCCACGTGGCCGCCGCGTTGAGCGGCGTCTACAATGCGGCCCGCCTTGGGGCGAACGAATTCGAGGGGCGGGTCCACCTCTTCGACACGCGGAGCGTGACCATGGGCCAGGGCTGGCTGGCCGTCCACGCCGCACGTGCCGCCCAGGCCGGAGCCAGCGCCCAGGAGGTTGTGGGACTGTGCGACCGCCTCGCGCCGCGCGTGCGCGTCTGGGCCTTGCTCGACACGCTCGAATTCTTGCAGCGCGGCGGGCGGATCGGCGCGGCCCAGGCCCTGGTCGGTTCCCTGCTCCAGTTCAAGCCCATCCTCGTCATTCAAGACTCGGCCGTCCACTCAGCGGAACGCGTCCGCACGCTGCGCAAAGCCCTCGACCGGCTGGTAGAGCTGGTCAAGGCGGCGGGACCAGCGACGGATCTGGCCGTGCTGCACGCCGCCGCGCCCGAACTGGCCGCCGAGGTCCGCCGCCGGCTGAGCGACCATCATCCAGAGGACAGGATGATCATCGGCGAGGTTGGCCCGGTCGTGGGCGTGCACGCGGGTCCGGGCGCTGTCGGCGTCGCGGCGCTACTGGCCGAGTAACCTCCAGTTCCTCCCAATTGCCGCGCTAATTGACCCAGCGGCCTTCCTGAGTTAGAATCAATATCATAGGAAATGGCCTCAAAGGATGACGCATGGCATCGGCATTTGAACGGTTAGCCAAGATACTGGACCTGGAACGCAAAAACGGGTACAAGAACCGCGCCGTGATTGGCGGGCTAGAGAAGTTTTTACCCGGCTGGGCCACGACAGCGATGACCGAGCCGGGTGGGGCGGCCCTGGTGGAACGGGTAAACGCCGCGTTAGGCGCCTACGGCTCACGCTCGCCCGAGGAGCGCGCCGCCGCCATCAAGGCGCTGCTCCAGACAGAGGGCGGCTCCACGAGCGCCAAGAGGCGGCGCGAGGAGAGCGCCCCCCAGACCGCCTCCCCGTCCGAGGCGGAACGCAAGAATGCGGCCGGGCGTCCGCCAGCCCGGTCAATTTCCCCTGCCAACCGCGAAGTTCCTGACGCAGCGCGGGGCAAGCGCCGCCCCGAAACGGAACCGGACGACGACAACGACGACGACGACGCGATGCACTCAGGGCGTCCCCTACCCAAGACCGCGCTCCGCCCCACGCCTCAGCGCGGCGCCGACAATGAGCAGGGCCGTGGCCCGAAGCCAGGGCCAGCCGAGGAGAAACCTGGCGAGAAGCGCGGAGGCCGCGACGAGGCTCGCCAGCCAAACACCCCATTCCCGCGCACCGCCGAGAACGCGCCCAAGACAGCCCGGCCAGAGGATCGAGGGGGTAAGGCCGGGCCAGCCCAGGACAAGGACCGCCCCAGCCCGCCACGTCCGAGTGGTTCAACGCCGGCCCCTCGTAAGCCCACGGCCCCTCCGTCTGCTTCCAGAGGGGGGGAGCCGACGGAGGCCAGCGAGCGCCCGCCCGGACGTCTCTCCATCCCCCCCCTGCCTATCTCGACCGCCAACCGCCCGGTTGGCCCCGAATCGGAAGCCGCGCCCATGCTCACGGCGAAGAGCCGCCGCGAAGGCGGTTCCAGTGAGGCTTTGGAGGGCATCCCCTCCCTGGCCGCGGCCCCGGTCGCGGTCGCCGACCCGCCCCCCTTGCCCCGTGCGCCGACGATCCGGCGCGGCCCCCAGGCTACGATTGCCCCCACGGGCGATCTCGATGGGCCGGTGACGCAGATTCCAGGCATCAGTACGGTCTACGCTAAGCACCTGGCCCGCCTGGGGGTTCAGACCATCCGCGACCTGCTTTTCCTGATTCCGCGCCGTTATGACGACTTCAGCCAACTGAAGACGATTCACCAACTGGTGTACGGCGAGGAAGCGACCGTCGTAGGGACGGTGCAGAACACGACCAACCGCCGCTCGCCGAAGGGCATGATGATCACCACATGCGTCCTGTCGGACGCGACAGGGTACATCCAGGCGACGTGGTTCAACCAGCCCTACCTGCTTCAGCAACTGCGCCCCGGCCGCCAGATCGTCCTCAGCGGGCGCATTGACGCCTACCTGGGCAAGCTCGTCTTGCAGTCGCCAGAGTGGGAGCCGCTGGACCAGGACCTCGTGCATACGGCCCGCCTCGTCCCGGTCTATCCGCTCACGCAGGGCATCGGCCCGCGCTGGATGCGTACCACCCTCAAGCGCGTCGTGGACGCCTACTCGTCCCGTTTAACCGACCCTCTCCCCGACGGTATCCGTGAAGCTCAGGCGCTCATGCCGCTGGCTGACGCAGTACGCCAGGTCCACTTCCCCGACGACCAGGTCAGGCTGGCCCAGTCCCGCCACCGCCTGGCATTTGACGAGTTCTTTGTCATCCAGTTGGGGGTGCTGCGCCAACGTCGGCTCTGGCAGTCCAACGAGGGTCGGGCGCTGCCGCTGTCTGAAGACGTCTACCAGAGCTTTCTTCAGTCCTTGCCCTTCAGCTTGACGGGGGCACAGCAGCGCGTGCTGGACGAAATCCGCAAGGACATGAACTCCACTCGCCCCATGAGCCGCCTGCTCCAGGGAGACGTGGGGTCGGGCAAGACGGTCGTGGCGGCGGCGGCGATGGTGGCGGCCTGGGCCAACGGGATGCAAGCGGCGCTCATGGCTCCTACCGAAATCCTGGCCGAGCAGCATGCCAAGGGCCTGCGCCGCCTGTTCAGAACCTGGGCCGAGACGACGGGCCAGTCCGCGCCGCCCGTCGAGTTGTTGACCGGCAGCCTGACCAAAGCCGAGCGCGAGGCCGCCTACCAGGCCGTCGCGTCGGGGGAGTCGCCCTTTGTCGTCGGCACGCACGCCGTCATCCAGTCGGGCGTCGAGTTCGCCAACCTGGGTCTCGCCATTGTGGACGAACAGCACCGCTTCGGCGTCGGCCAGCGGGCGGCCCTGCGCCAGAAGGGCACAGGGACCGTCCCGCACCTGCTGGTCATGACGGCCACGCCTATCCCGCGCACGCTGGCCCTGACCGTCTACGGTGACCTGGACCTGTCCATCATCAACGAGTTGCCGCCGGGCCGCACGCCCATCAAGACCAAGTGGGTGCTGCCGCGCGAGCGCGAGCGCGCCTACTCGTTTGTGGCAGGTCAGATCCAGCAGGGCCGCCAGGCGTTTATTATCTGCCCCCTCATCGAGGAGTCGGAGAACCTGGAGGTCAAGGCGGCGGTCCAGGAGTATGAACGACTGCAACAGGAGGTCTTCCCGCACCTTCGCCTGGGTCTGCTGCACGGCAAGCTCCGCCCGGCCGAGAAGGAAGCCGTGATGGCTGAGTTCTACCGAGGGGATTTGCACATCCTGGTGTCCACCTCGGTGGTCGAGGTCGGCATTGACGTGCCTAACACAACGGTGATGCTCATCGAGGGCGCGAACCGCTTTGGCCTAGCCCAGCTCCACCAGTTCCGAGGCCGCGTCGGCCGCGGTCAGTATCAGTCGTACTGCCTGCTCGTCGCCGACGAGAACATCGGTGAGGACGGCAAGACCCGGTTGGAGGCGATGGAACGGACCCAGGACGGCTTCGAGTTGGCTGAGGAGGACTTAAAGCTGCGCGGGCCGGGCGAGTTCTTCGGTACCCGGCAGAGCGGCCTGCCGGACCTGGCGGTCGCCAAGCTGAGTGATGTGCAGACCCTGGAACAGGCGCGTGGGGCAGCCGAAAGCCTCTTCGAGCAGGACCCCGACATCTCGGCCCCAGAGCATCGCGGCCTGCGCGCGGCTGTCGACAAGTTCTGGTCAGGGCAAGGAGATCTAAGCTAATGCGTATTGCTGTGTATCCGGCCAGTTTCGACCCGATGCACCTGGGTCATGCCGACATCGCGCGGCGGGCGGCCAGGCTCTTCGACCGCCTCATTGTGGGAGTCTATGACCGGCCCAACAAAAAGCTCATGTTCAGCGCCGAGGAACGCCTCGACATGGCCCGCCTGGCGCTGGCCGATGTCCCCAACCTGGAGGTTGTCGTCTATAGCGGTCTGACAGTGGACTTCGCGCGGGACTATGGCGCGTCAGTCATGGTGCGCGGCCTGCGCATGCCCACCGACTTCGAGTGGGAACACCAGTTGGCCCAAACCAACCAAAAGCTCGCCCCCGGCATCGAGACGATCTGCCTGATGACCAGCCCCCAGTACGGCTTCATCAGCTCGACCATCGCTCGCGATGTGGCCGTACTGGGTGGCCCGCTCGAACACCTCGTGCCTGCCACTGTCATCCCTCTGCTACGGCAACGCGCCGCCGAACTCAATAGCGTTACCCAAATGGTTATCCCGGCTTCCCAGCGGGTCACTTAATATTCATGGAGCGATTGACAAACCCATCCGTCAATCGTCAATCACAATGAGCGATATAGACTTCTTGGTGGATCGGCTCGAAAAACTAGTCCAGGACAGTTCACGGCTGCCCTTGACCGACAAACTCATGGTGGACGAAGAGGCTATCCTCCGCCTCGTTGACCAGTTGCGCACCACCATCCCCGCCCAGATTCGGGATGCCCAGCGCCTCCTCCAGGAACGCGACGCTCTTATCGCGCAAGGTGAGGAAAAGGCGGCGGGCATTGTCAAACTGGCCCAGGAACGCGCCGACCAAATGGTGGGCGAGCAGACGGTTCTCCAGCGGGTCGAGCAGGAGCGCCAGGCGATTATCGAGGCCGCTGAGGCCGAGGCGGCTCGAATCCGCGCCAAGGCCGCCGACGATGCTGAGCACACGCGCTCGTCGGCGGACGCCTACGCCCTGGACGTGCTGCGCGACCTGGAACGCAACCTCGCCAACTACCAGCGCACGCTCGCCAACGGCATCGCCCTCCTCAAACGTGGCGGAGAGGAACGGCGTAAAGGCGGAGAGGGAATAGGAAATAAGGAATAAGGGAAGAAGGAGGCCGCGTGCAATTCCACGTCGCCCAACTCTTGAAGGAACACACCGGCGCGGTGCGCCGCTTCCAGATGAATGAGCCAATCCGCCAGCTTAGCGCGGAGGACATGACCATCGAAGCGCCCCTGACGGGCGAGGTGAGCCTGATGCGGGATACCGATGGCATCCTGGTGACAGGCCACCTGGAGACCGAGGTGAGTGTGCCGTGCGCGCGCTGCCTGGAGCCGGTCACGGTACCGGTGGAGATGGAGCTAGAGGAGCAGTACTACCCGACGATTGATGTCGAAACGGGCCACAAAATTCCCGTACCAGAGGACGCCGACTCGGACACCCGCATTGACAGCCACCATATCCTCGACATCACCGAACTGGTGCGCCAGAGTCTGCTCCTGGCCGTCCCGCTGGCCCCCGTGCACCCGGAAGGCTGCGAGCCGGTCCCGACGAGCATGGACGACGCCGACGAGCCAGCCACCGACCCCCGCTGGGCCGCCCTCTCCGCGCTGCGGGACAAAGACAGTGAGACATCATCAGATAAGTTGAGTTAGACGTAGCTGATCATATTAAAGCGGGAAGACGTGACCTGTCTCGCAAAGAAGGAGAGGCTAACGGATGGACCAAACTACCCTATGGCGCGAATATGCTGCCTTACCACTAGAAGCTCGGCGTGAGGTAGACAAGTTGATTGAAGCCCTGGCGAAACGTCATGTTGCGATCCAGAAAGAGCTTTTAGAGAGCAAAACGTCTCTGTCTGAGGACCCATTCGTGGGGATGTGGCGGGACCGGGAGGATCTGGCCGATAGTAGCGCGTGGGTGAGGTCTATTCGCGAACGGGAATGGACGCGCAGCCGTGGCTGACCTGCTCCTCGACACCGATATTCTGATTGACACGTCGCGTGGCGTACCAGAGGCTGTTGAGTTCTTGCAGAGGGGAATGGCTCAGTCAGTTGTCGGCATAAGCACTGTGACTCAGTTAGAACTGGTTATCGGTTGCCGAAACCGAACGGAACAGCGAAGGGTGGAGAGGTTTCTGCAGCGCTTTGAGGTTGTGAGGCTCAATGAACTCGTAGCTGACAGAGCAGTAGATCTCATCCGCCAGTACCGTCTTAGTCACGGGTTGCTACTGGCGGATGCTCTGATCGCGGCAACTGCGCTTTCGCTCAACATCCCCCTCGCTACCAAGAACCAGCGTGATTACCGCTTCGTCACGGGTTTACATCTTCTGTCCTATCCTTGAGAAAGCGGATTGTTGCGAGGGTCAACTGCCCGTACTCTGGTAGTGCTTGACGCCCCAGTTGAAGACGCGGAGGGAGATCAGGAAGACCGCGAGGCAGACGAGGGGGGAGAGCCAGGCCACCCAGACGGGCGCGACGGTGTCCGCGCGGCGGGTGAGCCAGAGGACGGGGAAGTAGTTGATGAAGGCCATCGGGACCACAAAGGTGAAGAACTTGCGGAACCACTCGTTATAGATGCTCATGGGGTAGCTGAGCATCTCGATACCGCCGTAGCTGAAGATGTTGGCGACCTCGGAAGTCTCGGCGGTCCAGAAGCACGACGTGGCGCCCGCGACGAGAATAGCGAACCAGAAGAGCGTCCCACCCGCCAGCGTCAGGCCGAGCAGGGTCCAGTCGGTGGCGGTCCAGTGGACGGGCAGGTTGACAATAGCGTAGACTAGGGCCAGCCCTTGCGCGATGCGGCCAAGGCGGCGGAGCACAAACTCCGCCGTCATCATTTGGAACATGAGCGGCAGCGGACGAATCAGGTAACGGTCGAACTCGCCGCGTTTCATCAGGCTACTGAAATTATCCAGGATGCCGCTGAACATCTCGGCCAGGCCAAAGCTCATGGCGGCCAGGCCGTAGAGTAGGGCAACTTCGGGCAGCGTCCAATCCTTGAGACCCTGAAAGCGGGTCAGTAGGAAGTACAGTGCGACGAAGTCCAGGCCACACAGGCCGAACTGGGTGACGACTTGCAGGATAAACGAGATGCGGTACTGCATCTGCCCACGCACCGCTGCCCCGACCAGCCTCCGCCAGAGCGCGAACCAGTCGGCTAAACTCCTTATTCCCATACTTCCCATTCTCTATAGTGGTCCGAGTCTTGCGCTTGTGGAGACACCGGGCTGTTAACGAAGCAATTTCACCCGTTGCCGGCGCAGAGATCATTCAAGGCCTCCCGGTAAGAACAAGTGTACCCGTGGCGCCTCGTCTTGTCCACACCCATCCGGGTGAAAGACCGTCCTCCACCGGAACGACGTCCAGATGGAGGAATCGGCATGAGACATCACGACTGCATGCATGTTCGTTGGTATCGCCTGGGCGCCTCAGCCCCGCAGGCCAATCACTTGTCTGTTAGCCGCGTCTGGCCTATAGTTGAAGCAGATTGACAATGACCGAAGGAGGTAAGCGATGGCAATTCGGACAGAGCGTATCCCCACCACGATGACGGTGAACCTGCACGACCTGGCGCAGCAGCTCCGCGTCGACTCTATCCGCACCAGCACCAAGGCTGGCTCCGGCCACCCCAGCACCGCCCTGTCAGCGGCCGACCTGATGGCCGTCTTGATGACCCAGTATCTGCACTATGATTTCGACCAGCCGCACGCGGCCACGAATGACCACCTGATCTTTTCCAAAGGGCATGCCTCGTCGCTGCTGTATGCCATGTATAAAGCCGCCGGTGTCATTTCCGACGAGCAGATGATGACCTACCGCGAGTTCGGCAGCATCTTCCAGGGCCATCCGACGCCGGCCATCCCGTGGGTGGACGTGGCGACCGGCTCACTCGGCCAGGGCCTGCCCATTGGCGTCGGCGTCGCCCTGGCGGGCAAGTACCTCGACAAGTTGCCCTATCGTGTCTGGGTGCTCCACGGCGACAGTGAAATGGCCGAAGGGTCGGTGTGGGAGGCGTTTGACAAGGCCAGCTACTACAAGCTGGACAACCTGACCTGCATCCTCGACATGAACCGGCTCGGCCAGCGCGGCGAGACCGACCTGGGTTGGAATGCCGATGCCTACGCCGCCCGCGGTCAGGCGTTCGGCTGGCATACGGTCGAGATTGATGGTCACGACACCGACCAGATTCACCGCGCCTACGCCGAAGCGATTCAACCGCGCGAACAGCCCACGCTCATCATCGCCAAGACGGTCAAGGGCAAAGGCGTGCCGGCCATCGAGAACCAGAATGGCTGGCACGGCAAGCCGCTGCCCCCGGAAGAGGCTGAGAAGGCCATCCAGGCGCTCGGCGGCCAGCGCCATATGACCATTCAGGTCGCCAAGCCGAAAACCCCCTCCCCCACCCCTGAGCAGCGAGAGAAGGCAGTGAACTTGCCGGTGTACGGCCAGGACAAGAAGGTGGCGACGCGCCAGGCGTATGGCGACGGTCTCAAGGCGCTGGGCGCGGCGCGGTCGGACGTGGTTGTCCTCGACGCAGAAGTAAGCAACTCGACCTTTGCCGAAACCTTCAAGAAGGCGTATCCTGACCGTTTCTTCGAGATGTTCATCGCCGAGCAGCAGATGGTCGCGGCGGCCGTCGGCCTCCAGGTGCGCGGTTACGTCCCGTTTGCCTCAACCTTCGCCGCCTTCCTGAGCCGCGCCTATGACTTTATCCGCATGGCCGCCATCTCGCGAGCCAATATTCGCCTGTGCGGCTCGCATGCCGGCGTCTCCATCGGCGAGGACGGCCCATCGCAGATGGCCCTCGAAGACCTGGCGATGATGCGCGCCATCCACGGCAGCACGGTTCTCTACCCGTGTGACCCCGGCCAGACGGCGCACCTCGTCGCGCTCATGGCCGATCAGCCGGGCATCAGTTACCTACGCACTACGCGCGCCGGCGGCCCCACCCTGTACGGACCGGACGAGACATTCGCCGTCGGCGGCAGCAAGACGCTACGCCAGTCCGACGCCGACCAGGCCGCCATTGTCACCGCTGGCATCACCGTCCACGAAGCGCTTAAGGCGTATGACCAGCTCAAGGGGGAAGGGGTCGCCGCGCGCGTCATTGACCTGTACTCGGTCAAGCCGCTGGACCTGGCGACGCTGCGTGCAGCGGTCGAGGCCACGCAAGGCCGACTAGTGCTGGTCGAGGACCACTGGCCGCAGGGCGGGTTGGGCAGCGCGGTGGTCGAGGCGCTAACGCAGGCCGAGGCAGGCCAGTCGTCCACCGCCTTGCGCGTCGTTCACCTGGCCGTCCAGGGGATGCCCACCTCCGGTACGCCCGCCGAACTGATGGACGCGGCAGGCATCAGCGCGTCCCACATCGTCGAGGCCGTTAAGAGTTTGACTAGGTGAGGCGTTGCGAGTAACATAAACGGTTGGAGGAAACCCCCGAATGCCTTTCAGTAATGTCAACGCCTCGATTACGCTGGGAATGTTGCAGGTCATGGTGGAACGGCTGCCCGACTACCTGGACGGCCCCCATGTCTTTGCCGATGTCCGCATGTTGACCTCAGAGAACCTTCCCTACGCAATATTGTCCATCTCGTCCGTCGTCTGGCATGCCCTGGAAGTCCAGCGGCGGCAGGGTGAGCTGAGTGTAGACGATCACATCCTGATCAAGGAAACCCTGGCGAAACTGGACGCCATCAAGACCAAGCAGGCAGCCGCCTACCAGGCCAAACTGCGCAGTGAGTTAAAGGGCCTAGTGGACGCCTGGATTGGCGACGTGGAGGCCGAGCGCGAGGCGGGCATGGCGATCCGCGCCTTACCGGCTGACCTGGAACGCCGCCGCACGCAACTGGATCGGCTCCTGGAGAGCCTCCAGAACGAAGTGGACGTGCTGGAGATGCGGCGCCGGCTCCGCCTCAGCCCGCCGCCAGCGCGGCGCGGCCGGCCGCGTCAGCAGCCCCAACCCTCGGACGATGGCGCCTCGTGATTCACCACCCTGAGAACACCGGGTCGGAGAGAGGCTGCGCCAGGTTAAGAACCATTTGCCATGCTGAGCGAAGCAAAGGATCTCACGCCTCCAAGACGAGATCCTTCGCTTCGCTCAGAGTGACATTCGGGGGTGCGACGTGGAGGGGCCGATGAGGCGGCGGGTGGCGCTGCTGGTGGTGTTGGCGGCGCTGAGCCTGGTCTGGGCCGACTGGAGCGGACCTTCGGGGGGAGAAGCCCTTCCCCTACGGGCTGAGCCATTAGCCAACCCCGGCCTGATCGCCCTACGCTATCAGACCGGGCCGCTGGACACGGCAACGCTGACGCCTACCGCTAGAATAGGTCTACCGACGCCCACCCAGACGCCGATTCCCATCCGGACATTATCCCCGGTCCAGATCGTGCCGCCTGTACAGACAGTGGCGCCGGTCCAGATAACGCCGCTGTTTCAGACACCGCTGCCGGTTCAGACGCAACGGCCGGGGGGTTTGCCCCCTACTATACCGCCAGTGGTCGGGACGCGGGGCGCTGCCCCCCTTGTGACCGCCCTCGCTACGGCGGGCACCGGCTTGCCTGGAGCGCCGGCTTTGCCAGGAGTGACGACCGCGCCTGGCGTCGCCACCTTGCCCGGTCTCACGGCCTCGCCTACCCCACCGACCGCCACTCCCACACCCGGCGCCGATGGAACACGTGTCGTACCGACGGCAACCGTACCCCTGGCCGGTGTACGCACGTTTCGCGGGCGCATTGTTCAGAAGGACGACACCAGTCTTGTCATCCGTGTTCCGAACCAGGGCGAACTCACGGTCAGTCCGGGCGACGATACCGATATACGGCGGGATAACGTCGCCGCGACACTGGCGATGCTCAACCTCGGCGATGATGCGACGATTGTGCTGGGGCCGAACGATGAGCCGCTGCGGCTGCTGGTCACGACACGCTCGGCCGAGCCGGAGCCAGCCGCCGACGCCACGGGCGTCAACGTGTTGACCGTCATCTGGCAGGCGCTCCTGGGGCTGGTGATGATGGGCATTGTGCTCATCTTCGATAGTGAGTTACGGACCAAGTTCCTGGCCGCTCTACTTGAACCATCGAGTTCATACCCCTACGGGAGAAGGTAAGCATGGCTGAACGCAACAATCGCCTCAACAAACCCATCAGCGATGACATGCTCTATGCGGCCGGGATGCCGCGTGATATTCCGGACAAGGAGCCGGTGCCTCCCCCCCCGCCTGTCCAGCCGAAGGATTTTGACGCTACCCTGCCCGGTATCGAGTACCGCGCGATGGCCGACGTAGCCCCCCCTGCCTCGGATCAGCGCTTGCCTGGCGCTGGTCCAGAGGAAAGCCAGGGGAATAGCCAGTCCCCCTTTGCGTGGCTGGCGCAGCGGCGCACACCTCGGTCGTAAGTGGCATCCGAACAAACGACGACGCGGGACTCAGGAGTACAATCCCTGGTCCCGCGTTCTTTCATTGTCAGATGATAGTGATGGATAATAGCGCAAGCCTCTAAGCCAACGTCAACGACCGTCGCTGTCGCCTTCGTCGTCCCACGTCCACAGGTTTTCATTCAGCGGTTCAGGCAGTGAGTCGACCAGGCCGAGACGCGCCGCGCCGCCTTCGATATAAATGCTCTGGATAAAGCCTTCGTAGATGATGCCGCCGCACTCGACACGCACAGGCTGCTCCAACCGGAGCAAGGGGGCGTTATGGGCCGGCGTGGGTGGCAGGGGCGGCGCGGTCTGGCGCGGGGCGGGCGCTGGGGCGGGGGGAGTGGATTGTGGAGCCTGACCCACGGGACGGCGTGGCAGGTGGCCCGCGTCGGGGGCGGCGGGACGAGGCCGGCGCAGCGCACCGTACATCAACAGTCCGGCCAGGTAGAGCGCGGCGGCCTGGGCGAGGGGCGAGTCGAGTGCTGACTTGGCACGCATGGATGACTCCTTCAGATAGATTGGGTATGGATGGCCCTGGATCATAAGATGGGTCATCGAGGACCCAATCAGGCATTCGGTGGTACGGGTAATAACGCCTCGCCAGCCGCGAAGTTACGCCGTCGCGCGCGGTTTGGTGTGGAATGGCTGCGAGTTCGATAGGGGGCTTCAAATAACCATGCGATTCTCTCTGCGCTTCAATAATGACCTTCCGCCTCAAGAGTATGTAAGGCTCGCCCTGGCCGCCGAAGCCGCTGGCTTCGACCAGTTCTGGGTGAGCCACGACCTGTTCTGGCGGCACGCCTGGACCATCCTCGGCGCGGTGGCCCAGGCCACGACGCGAATTCATATTGGTACCTGCATCGTCAACCCCTACACCCAGCACGTCGCCGACATAGCCATGGCCGCCGCGACCCTCGACGAACTCAGCCGTGGCCGCGCCCTGCTCGGCTTTGGCGCGGGAGCCGCCGACTTCCTGCGCTGGGTCGGCATCGCGCAGCGCCACCCACTGGCCGTTGTCCGCGACAGCCTGACCGCCCTCGACGCCCTTCTACGTAACCAACGTCCCTCCTCCGTCTCTGCCTGGACCCCTGAGGCCTACCTGCGCTTCCCCACGCGCCGTGTGCCTATCTACC
Organism: Anaerolineae bacterium; assembly: GCA_026129165.1. GTDB lineage: Bacteria > Chloroflexota > Anaerolineae > Epilineales > JAHCIE01 > JAHCIE01. The sequence continues at coordinate 31,040 of JAHCIP010000009.1, read as the reverse complement.
TGGGAGCCATGAGTCCCCACATGCTGCGGCTGATGGGGGAGCAGGCCGATGGCGGCTTGCCCCTGTTGTTTCCGCCGGAGCATCTCACCGAGGTGTTGGGCTATATCGAAGAAGGGGTTAAATTGGCCGGCCGTGATCTGGCCGAGGTGGACGTGGCGGCGTGCGTCTGGTGTTCAGTGTCCGACGACCGCGAGGCCGCCCGCGCCGCGCTGCGCGCCAAGATTGCCTACTACGGCCATGCCTTCAGCCCGTTGATCCTGTCGCGCCTGGGCCTGACCCATGCCGACTTCGAGGAGATAGAACGCCTGGTTCAGACCGAGGGCGACCTGGACGCGGCCGCCGCGTTGGTGACGGACCAGATGCTCCAGATCGGGCTGGTGGGCACGGCGGCTGACCTGATTCCACGCCTGGAGGGGCTGGTCGCGGCCGGCGCGCACCATCTGAGCTTCGGCCCGCCCCTTGGCCCCGACCCACTCGCTGCCATCCAGGTCCTCGGCCACGACGTCTTGCCCTATTTCCGGGCCACTGGTCAGACGGCGAGACTAAAATTACGGGGCACAGGTGGAGGGTCATTCTGAGCGCAGCGAAGGATCTGCTCTGGCGCTGTTGACTGTGCTTTCACACCCACTAAGGCGTCAGCGTGAGTTCGTCGGCCTTCGCCGCGCGCAGGTCGGCTTCGGTATAGAACATGCGGTGGTACTCGACGCGCTGCCACGGGCCAATCATATCACTGTAGTGTGGGCTGAAGAGTTGGCCCGACTGGCCCGTCGTGTGCATCGTCCACGAGTCGCGCCAGTCGGCCAGGTTGATGACCTGCCGATACGAGGCCAGGCTGCTGAGCGCATACGGCTGGCGGTAGTTGAGACCCGCCGCGTTGACCGTGAAGCCACTCCCCCGCGCCGGTAGCGGCCCGCGATTGAACACCCTCTCTAATAGCGCGATCCCACTTTCGCCCAGTGGCTGGTGGCGGAAGGTCGCTGTGTGCAGCCGCCCCCACTTCCACTCCGTCGGCACATCGCCAAACTGCTTGCCCAGACTGTCTACCGCCCGGCTAAACGCCTTCGCCAGCAGGCTATCCCGCGTCTCGCGGCCGGCCGTGCCCTTGTCATCCCACCAGGGCGAGTCGGGCTGGGCCAGCAAGCGGGCCATGAACAGGTGGTGCAGATTGTTCTGACCCAGATAGCTGTCGAGCAGGGCCGGGGGGACTTCATCACCGACCACCAGCTTCAGCGCCTCCAGGTAAGTCGCCTCGACCAGCGACGCGCCCGCGCTGTCAATGTCCATGCGGCCATCCCAGGCGGCCAGGGTCTTGAGCGCCTCCTGTTGAAGCCAGCCTTGTGGCTGAACCGTGAGCATCAGGCGGGCCAGGTCCTGATTGAACAAGTTCAGCGTGTCGCCCTGCAGAGCCTTCATGTCGTCAGGCGTCAGGCGCGTACCGGCTGCCAGCGTCTCCGAGATGCGACGGGCGCGGTAGGGTGCGGCAAACTCCGCGCTGATGAAGTAGGGGTAACTGTCACCAACGACCTTGTTGTTGGCTGTGGCGATGAAGCCTTCGGGTGGATTAAAGCTGTAGGGCAACTCGTCGAAGGGGATGTAGCCTGTCCACTCGTACTCGCCTGTCCAACCAGGCACGGGGACCAGTCCCTGGCCGCGTGCCCGCCGTGGGATGCGACCCGGCATCTGGTAGCCGATATTGCCGTCCACGTCGGCGTAGACGAAGTTCTGGGCGGGCACGGCGAAGTCGCGCAGCGCGGCGCGGAACTGCTCGAAGTTCTGGGCGCGGTCTACGTTGGCGACGGCGCGGAAGAGTTGGCTTGGCTCGTTGGTGGCCGTCCACTGGAAAGCGACGGGCTGCTCCAGCCCGGACACGACATAATTGATGAGGGGGCCGTGACGGCTGCTCAGAACACGCAGGGTCAGGTCGGGCTTGCCCTTGACCTGGATCGTCTCGTAGCGCATCGTCAGCGGCAGCCACTGGCCCTGGTATTCGTACTCAGGCCGGCCGTCGGTCAGTCCGCGCACTCGTTCCAGGTAGAGGTCCTGGACATCGGGGCCGACGTTGGTGATCCCCCAGGCGATGCGGTTGTTGTGGCCGATGATGACGCCCGGCACGCCCAGCAGGCTCGCGCCCACTACGTCGAACCCGCCGCCGTGCAGCCCCACCTCCCACCAGATGGACGGCAGGCGGATCCCCAGGTGCGGGTCGTTCGCCAGCATGGGTTTGCCGCTGGCTGTCTTGCGGCCCCCCACGACCCAGTTGTTGCTCCCCAAACCCTCTCGAATAGGCGACAGGAAGCGCCCCAGGTCGGCGGTCACGGCGGCGACATCGGGCTGGCCCAGGTCGCGGTACGACCGCGCGTCGTCGGGGACAATCAGCGGGTTGGCGTCGGGATAGTCGGGCAGCAGGTCGGCGGCCGCCTCCGCGCCGAGGAGGGCGACGAGCCGGGCGCGGAGCAGTTCGGTTTCCCAGTTGCCACCCAGGTCCCAGGCCATCATCTTGCCCCACACCAGGCTATCCACCGGTGTCCACGGTTCAGGCGTGACACCCAGCAGGGTAAACTCGATGGGCAGGTTGCCCCGGTGCGTATCGAGGTAGGCGTTGACGCCCTGGCTGTAGGCGTCCAGGTAGCTGCGTAACTCCGCGTCCATGGCGTCCCAGTCGGCCTGCGCGGCCTGGCGGACACCCAGCGTGCGGAGGAATTTGTCCGTGCTAATGGTCGCCTCGCCCAGCGCCTCGCTCAGCCGGCCGTGGCCCACACGCCGCTGGAATTCCATCTGCCACAGGCGGTCGCCAGCCTGGAGATAGCCTTGCGCCCGCAGCAGGTCCAGGGTGTTCTGAGCAAAGATATGGGGCACCCCCCAGTTGTCGCGCAGAACGGTAACGGGCGCGGTGAGACCAGGCAGCTGCAGCGTCCCCCGCGTCGGCGGCAAGGGCCGCATGCCCACCCACCACGCCGCCCCGCCCCCTGCCACACCCAGAACCAGCAGTAGGGCTATTAGAATGAGCGTCAGTCGCCGCCACCCACGCCGCATATCCTACTCCTTATTCTCGACTCCCGCCTCGTATTCCTCGCGGGTGATAAACGTGCCGCCCTCGATGCGCTGTGAGGTAACGTTGTAGGCCCGGTCGAAGGCCATCTCGGCGCGCATGAGGCGGAAACACTTGTCGTCCATCATCTCCTTGACCAGGGTAAATCCGCCTTTGTCATAATCCGTCAGAAGATCGGTGCGTTTGTTGACACGGATACGCAGCGCGCGTCCGCAGTTGCCGCAGCGCACGTACAGGTACAGGCCCTCGTCCTTGTCGGACGCGGGCTGGCCTCCAAATAGTCGGCGTAGTAAGTCCATAAGTCCCTCTCAAAGTTGACGGCGAATCACAACTAGCAGGCCGTACACCGCCAGGCCAGCCAGGGCCACGCTGGTCAGACTCACCATGACCCGTTCATGCTCGCGGGCCCAGACTTCGCGCAGCCCCAGGCAAAACAGCAGCGCCAGCGGAATCAGGGCGGGAAACACGTAGCGCGCCTGGTGCTGGACGAATTTTAGATTATAGCCCACCAGCCCGGCCAGCGCCAGCCCGATGACCAGACCGAGCAGCCAGAAGGCAGGGCGCGGCCAGCCGCGATGACCCCAGGCATACAAGGCCAGCCCGACAACAGCCAGAGCCGTCACGGCGTACAGGACCCAATAGACTTCGTTCTGGAACGGCGCGCCGAGCCAGCCAAACACGCCCCAGAAGCTCTGGAACAGGGTGGAGGCCGCCAGCCGCAGCCCTCGCGCCAGCCCGACTTGCGCCAGCCACTCCCGCGTCGTCAACTGGCCGACCACAATCGAGTCGTGGCGGCCCCAGCCAAAGTAGTCCCCCGCGCCATAGACGGCCTGGTTGCGCAGGAACCACCAGCCAGCGACGACCAGCGCGCCGACATAGATGTTGAGCAGGACCGAGATGGCCGGGGCCAGCCCGAAGCGCCCGCGCCGCCACCAACCCCCTAGCTCAGCGGCGGCGGGGAGAGCCAGCGCCGACAGGTAAATTGTCGTCTTGGTCAGCAGGGCCAGGCCGACCAGCAGCGCGCCTAGAATCATCCACTGCCGCTGGGGAATGCGACCTTCGAGCCGGGCCAGGCTCAGGAGGAGTAGGCCGGCCAGGACGAGTTCGGCCAGTGTGTCGTTGTTGATGGCCCCTGTCACGGCCAGGTGCATGGGGAGGAAGGCGACAAAGGCTGTCGCGGCCAGGGCCAGGGCGGGGGCCTCTGGCAGGACGCGGCGGGCGATGCGGTAGGCCAGTAGCAGCAGTCCCACGCCGAGGACGACGGAAACCAGCCGTAGCGCGATGACCGTGCCCCGCAGGCCGAGGTGGAGCGTCTGGGCCAGACCGTAGACCGGCGCGGAGAGGGCATAAAACAGCGGCGGTTGGTGGCTCTCGTAGCGCAGCGTATCGACCGAGAGGTCGGGCGGCCACTTACGCCGCTTTAGCTCTTCCAGTAGGTCGGCCGGGTAGTCGCCGGGCCGCAGTTCGGGCAGCGACCGCGTCTCCCAGACGTGGCGGATGTAGTTGAAGTGGGCGGGTTCGTCCGGGGCTTGCCAGGGTGGGGTCAGGACGGCATACCCCGTCGCCAGGACGAGGTATGCCGCCAGGATGAGCAGCAGGGCGCGGCGGTGAAGGGTAGTCTGGGGCATTGGCCTATTCTACCGCCAAATCGGCCCAAAGGCCAAAATGAGACTGACCCCAATCCCCCCGCTACACCTGGGACAATGTCCCCGTCGACCGGGACAGGCCGCGTGTATACTAGAGAGGCGACCTCTGCGCGTGACAGTCACTATTTCACAAGGAGACGCTCATGCGGTATGGCTTACTGTACGCGGTCATGGCTGCGCTGGCCCTGGTTCTTTGGTCAGGCCACGCCCAGGCACAAGGCCAACAAGCCACGACAGAACTCAAGAACGCTAGCGGGCAGGTGGTGGGCAGCGCGACACTGACCCAACAGGCCAGCGGCGTGCAGGTTCGTGTCCAGGTCAGCGGCCTGGATGCGGGTCAACATGGCATCCACCTCCACACCGTGGGCAAGTGTGAAGGCCCGGACTTCGCCAGCGCCGGCGGCCACTTCAACCCCTTAGCCAAGAAACACGGCCATGACAACCCGGAGGGGCCGCACGCGGGCGACCTGGGCAACCCGCCCAATATCACCATTAGCGCGGACCGAACGGGCGCTTTAACCGCGACCAGCAGCCTCGTCACACTGGCTGAGGGCGTCAACTCACTGCTGGATGCCGATGGCAGCGCCCTGGTCATCCACGCCGGTCTTGACGACAATAAGACGGACCCGGCCGGTAACTCTGGGGCGCGCGTCGCGTGTGGGGTGATTGTGGCAATGGCAGCCGCCCTGCCACGCACAGGCGGGACACTGGTGGCATGGTGGGTTATCGGGCTGCTGGGCGGCGCGGTGACATTGGCGGGGGTAGCCCTTCGTCGTCCTGCGGCGTGATGATCCGGTGGGAGAGTATGGCGAATGAAGGCTACCATCGGTATAGGGCTTGGAGGTTAGCATGTCCAACAAGGCGTCGTTCCGCACGCTAGCGTTAGTCGGGCTGGCGTCCGCAGGTTGTCTAGTGCTATTGACGCTAGGCGTGACCATTGGAGTAGCTCTCATCGTCCAGTGGCTCGTGACCACGGTCTGGCACAGGTCTATGGAAGAGGTCGGCGGCCAGGCCTTCATCCTCGTCGTATTGCCGGTGGCCATGCTAGGCGGGGCGGTGTGGGGCCGCATCGTGGGGCCGCTGGTGGGCGTCGCGTCCCGCGCCCTCGCCTGGCGCGCTGGCGCGGCCTATGGCCTGGCCTTCCCCACGGTGCTGGCGCTACTGGGGACGTTTGAAGGGCACATCACGGAGCATGGCGCCCGCGAGGCGACCAGCATCCCCAACATCCACCTCTTCTTTGTCGCTGCCTGGAGCCTGGGCATGGCAGGGTTCATCGGCCCGCTGGGGCTGGCCCTGGGTATGGCGCTCCGCAGTGAAGCCCTGGCCCTCAAGCTGGCGCTGATGAGTGGCCTCAGCGGAACCGCCAGCTTCATCGTTCTCGATGCCATCATGTACGCCGCCAACTGGCGCGTGGGCCACCCCGACTTTCCAGAGCGGCCGACGATGAGCGTCGTCGTCGGTCTGGGGATGCTGACCGCGCTGCTAGTCAGTGGCATGGTCCAGGCATGGCTGGTGACGCGGACAGACCACCAGGGGGTTCCCACAGCGTGGACAGCATCAGAGGTCGGCGGGCGTTCAGGTCCGTAAATACAGAGCAGGGTGGCGTGAAAGCCGTAGGGTTAGCCCCAAGAACACGCTGTCAACGGATTTGAGGAGCAGATTGAACGGATAATGTTACTGCGATCAGGCTTCATCCGTTCAATCCGTGTCTAAATCCGTTGACAGCCCGTTGCCTTTCCCAACACCTTGGACTTTGACACAACCGTGAAATAGAGGGCACGCCGCTGAGAGGAGACCCTTAATGTGTGGTATACTGACCCTATGATCCGCTGCGCTGGGGGAAACCTGTGGCCGACGTGAGTGTGAGCCAACCGCCGTCGTTGAGCCTACGCCGCTGGCAAGCGCGGCTGGGCAGCCTGGCCTTTCGGGGCGGCTTTGCCGTCTATACGCTGGTCGCCATCGCCTGGCTCGGGCTGGGGCTGGCGCCGGTCCTCGTCGCCTTCGGCTATCTGACGGACGCGCATCTGGCCGGCTGGGGCGACATGGGGCAAAAGCTGCTGGTATTTCGCTATCGAGTCACCCCCCTCGCTCCCATTGTATGGCAGACAGGATTCAGTCTGTTGAACCTGGCGCTGGGACTGTGGCTGGTCTGGCTGCGCCCGGACCACCTGGTGGCGCGCCTGCTGGCGATTGGCATGGTGGGGACGGCCGCAGTCTTTAACCTTCAGGCCCACGAGGCCTATCTGGTCTGGCCGCCCATGGACGCGCTCCATAACCCGATCCACGCTATTTCGGGTGTGGCCTATATGTACGCCCTCGCCCTGTTCCCCAATGGCAGGCTGCCCCTGTTTGCGAAACGTCTCAGCCTGGAGATGGTCACCTTACGGGTCGGCTTCCTGGTTTGCATCTTCTTGATTGGATTTGGGCTAAGCTGGGCCGGCGACGGCACGCCGGAGGGGTTGGTGTTCCATTATGGCGTCTTAATTCCTCTGGTGGGCATAGTGGCCCAGGCCCTACGCCGACCCGACGGCGCGACGCCGGAGGAGCAGCAGCAATCGCGTATCCTCTTGCGCGGCCTGACCATCGGCGTAGGGCTGGCGCTGCTGTTCGCTCCGCTGACCTGGCTGGTGTACCACACGCCGACCAATCCCTTCTGGACCACCCTGCACGACTTTCGCGATCTGGTCTTCCTGGTGTTTCCCGGCCTGATGGCGGTAATTCCCCTGACGCTGGCCGTCGCCGTCGGCCGCTATCGGCTGTGGGATGTTGACTTCCTCCTCAACCGCACCCTCGTCTATGGCGCGCTCTCGGCCCTCGTCATAGGGTTGTACGTGGGCGTGGTGGGGACGCTGAGTACGCTATTTCAGGCCAGCGGTAGCCTGCTGGTGTCTCTCCTCGCCACTGGGCTGGTCGCCGTCCTGTTCCAGCCCCTGCGCGACCATCTGCAGCGGTGGGTCAACCGGCTGGTCTACGGTGAACGGGATGACCCCTATACAGTGCTAGCGCGACTTGGCGAGCGCCTGGAGGCCGCTCTGTCGCCGGAGGCCGTCTTGCCCACCATCGTGCAGACCATTCGGGAGACGCTCAAACTGCCCGACGTGACCATCCAGTTGGTTTCAGAGTCGGAGCCGGCCTCGCAGCCGCCGGCGAGACGCGACGCGCTGATAGGCAGCGTCTTGCCCCCCCTCAGCCTCCCGCTCACCTATCGCGGCGAACTGATCGGCCACCTCAGCGTAGGGCCGCGCGCGCCCGGCGAACCACTAACTGCTGCGGACCGACGGCTGTTGGAACAGATTGCGCACCAGGCGGGAGTAGCCGCGCACGCCGTGCGTCTGACCCAGGACTTGCAGCGCGCCCGCGAGCGGCTGGTCACGCTGCGCGAGGAGGAACGCCGCCGCCTCCGCCGTGACTTACACGACGGCCTGGGCGCGTCCCTGGCAAGCCTGGCGCTCCAGGCCGACCTGGCGCGGGACGTCGTCCACGCGGACCCTGCCCGCGCCGAAGCGTATCTCACTGAGATCACGGCCCAGGTGCAGGGGGCGGTGGGAGATATTCGTCGTCTGGTCTACGAGTTGCGCCCGCCCGCCCTCGATGAATTGGGGCTGGTGGGCGCGTTAAACCTTCAGGCAGCGCAGCTAACCTCGGCTAGTCTGCACGTCTCACTGGAGACGTCTGGAGCCTTCCCTCCGCTGCCCGCCGCCGTCGAAGTAGCCGCCTATCGCATCACCCAGGAGGCGCTGACCAACGTGGTGCGCCATGCCCAGGCGCGGCGGTGCCGTGTGAGCCTGGCCGTACAGGGGGCGGCCCTGGTGGTGACGGTGGCCGATGACGGCCAGGGGATGACCGACGCCCGACCGTATGGCGTGGGCCTGTCCTCGATGCGAGAACGCGCCGCCGAGGTGGGGGGAACGTGTGAGATAACGACGGGGCCGGACGGGGGAACGGTGGTGCACGCCCGGCTGCCTTTCGGCTCCGAACCGCGCACCAGGGCGGGGGGCTGATGGACGAGCGTATCCAAGTCCTCATCGCCGACGACCACACGGCCTTCCGCAGTGGTTTGCGCGCCTTGGTAAGTACAGCCCCGGACATGCTGGTGGCCGGTGAGGCGGCGGCGGGGGATGAGGTCGTGAGGCTGGCGGCGCGGCTTCAACCCGACGTGATCCTGATGGACCTCCAGATGCCTGGGCTGAACGGCATCGAGGCCACGCGACGCATCCTGGTCACCAGTCCACACATCAGCATCCTGATGCTAACCATGTTTGAGGATGACGACTCGGTGTTTGCCGCGCTTCAGGCCGGCGCGCGGGGGTATTTGCTGAAGGGGGCGCTCAAAGCGGAGATTTTACGCGCCGTGCGGAGTGTGCACAGCGGCGAGGCCATCTTCGGGCCGGCCATCGCCCGCCGGCTGATGCGTTACTTCGCAGCGCGACGCCCAAGCGCCTATGCGGCGTTCCCCGAACTGACGGAGCGCGAACTGGAAATCCTGACGCTGATGGCGCAGCATCTAGGCAACAGCGCCATCGCCGAACGGCTGATGCTGAGCGAGAAGACAATCCGCAACCACGTCTCGAATATCTTCACCAAGCTCCAGGTGGCCGACCGCGCCGAAGCGATCCTGCGGGCACGTGACGCCGGGCTGGGTTCATGACTAACAAGTATAAGATGCTGGATCACTCATGTGACAGGTTAGCTGTGGGGTTGGTTGACAAACGCGCCGAGGGCGCCGTTGACAAAGCGGGGCGAGCTATCGCTGCCAAAGCGTTTGGCGAGTTCGACAGCTTCGTTGATGGCGACCTTGTGGGGTGTGTCCAGGTACATCATTTCGACCAGGGCCAGCCGTAGGATGCTGCGGTCAATGACGGCCAACTGCTGCACCGGCCACTCGGGCGCGATGCGGCGAATCACGCCGTCCAACTCCGCCTGGTGCGCTAGCGTCAGGTCAAGCAGCCGCTGGGCGAACTCGCCCACCTCGCCGGCCCATTGCTGCATGGCCGGCTGGAACTCTTCGGGCTGCTCGTCCAGGGGGCGGCCCACTACCTGTTGGGCCGAGTGGCCGGCGAGGTCTACCTCGTACAACACCTGGAGAGCCAGGGACCGCGCCAGGCGGCGGGCTTTCACGCCCACCCGCCTGTCTCGTCCGACGTGGGGGCGACATCGCGGATATTGACATTCACCTCACGCACGGGCATGCCCAGCATGTGCTCCACCGCGCGCGCCACGTCGCGCTGAATCTGCGTCCCGACGGCGCGCATGTTCGCCTCGCGCGAGACGACCACGTTCACCTCGACGTTCACCGCGCCGTCTACCACCCACACACGGACGCCCTCGCCTGTCGTCGCCCGGTTGAGGAGGCGCGTCGTGCCGGAGACCGCGCCGGGGGCCATGCGGGCGACGCCGGGCACGGCCTCGGTCGTCAGTCGCGCGATGGTCACGAGCACCTGAGGCGCGATGGTGACAGTGCCTAGATTCTCGGTCATGCCGCCTCCTTCCCCGCCTGTGGTCTCGCCGTCCATTACATCACCAATCCGCCGTCCACGGCCAGCACCTGACCCGTAATCCACCCCGCCTCGTCCGAGGCCAGGAAGACCACCGCTGCCGCCACGTCTTCGACCGTACCCGGCCGCTTGAGCGACGACATCTCCACTGCGCGGGCGATAATGTCGGCCGGCACGCTGGCCGTCAGGTCGGTGGGGATGAAGCCGGGCGCGACGGCGTTAACGGTAATGCCGCGCGAGCCAATCTCCTTGGCGACCGACTTGGTAAAGCCAATCAGGCCCGCCTTGGCCGCCGAGTAGTTGGCCTGGCCCGCGTTGCCTGCCACGCCCGCCATGGACGTGATGTTGATGATGCGCCCACTCTTCTGCCGAATCATAGGCCGTATGGCCGCTTTCGTGACCAGGAACGCGCCCTTGAGGTTGGTGTCCAGGACAGTGTCCCAGTCCTCTTCCTTCATCATCGGCAGCAGCATATCACGAGTCGTGCCAGCGTTGTTCACCAGGATGTCCAGGCGACCAAATTCACTCGTCGCCGCCTTGACCATCTCCTGAGCCGTCGCGGCGTCCTTGACATCGCCCTGCACCGCCAGTGCCCGCCCGCCCTGGCCGGTAATGGCCTCGACGACGGCGTGGGCCGCGTCGGCGTTGCTCTGGTAGTTGACGACGACGGCCGCGCCTTGCGCCGCTAGCGCCAGGGCAATGGCTCGTCCAATCCCGCGTGACCCGCCCGTGACCAGGGCAATTTTGCCGTTCAGGTTAAACATGCGAATGGCTCCGTTGGCCTAGGATGGCGTAGTGGCATCCAGGTACGCCTGGATGTCGTCCGGCGTGCCGACGGCGCGGACCTCTGGCTCCTTCAGGATGCGCTTGACCATGTTGATGAGCACCGCGCCGGGGCCGAGTTCGATAAACCGCGTCACGCCGTGCGCCGCCATGTACTCAACGCCGGCTGTCCAGCGTACCGACGCCGTCAACTGGTCCACCAGTTCGCGGCGGACGGCCGCCACATCCCCCAACGGCCGGGCGTGGACATTACCGATGACAGGCATCCTCGGTGGCTGCATGGGCGTCGCTTCGACAGCGGCGCGGAACTCGTCCACCACGCTGCCCATGAGCGCGGAATGCGCGGCGATGGACACGGCTAGGGGGATAACCTTGCGTACACCGTGGGCCTTGGCGACTTCGGCCAGGCGAGCGATACCCTCGGCCGCGCCCGACACGATAATCTGCCCCGGCGCGTTGAAGTTGGCGACCTGGACACCGGGCAAGTCAGCTACCACCGCCTCGGCCTTGGCGTCGTCCGCGCCAATGAGCGCCGCCATGCCGCCCGGCTGGGCCTCGCCCGCCTTCTCCATCAGCCGGCCGCGCTCGCGCACCAGCCGCAGGGCATCGGCGAACTCTACTGCGCCTGCCGCGACGAGGGCCGAGTATTCACCGAGGCTGTGGCCCGCGCAGAACATAGGCCCAGACAGGGCCAGCCCGCGCTGCCCCGACGCCTCTTCAAGGGCGCGTACCACGGCGACCGATGTGGTGAGCAGGGCCGGTTGGGTATTGATGGTACTGTCGAGATCGGCCTGGGGGCCGTTGAAACACAGGGAGGAGAGGGAAAAACCGAGGGTCGCGTCGGCGGCGTCAAAAATGGCCCGCGCCGCCGGCGAAGTGTCGGCCAGGGCGCGGCCCATCCCCGCCGTCTGCGAACCTTGACCAGGGAAGAGCCAGGCAAGAGGTTGGGCTGTCATGGGGGGTGGTTATTAAAAGGTCGCGCGGGGCTTCGGACTATTCTTCAGCCCCGCGTATCGAGGTTATGACTTCTTTTCGCCTTCGACATCAATGACGTTCATGCCGCGATAGGTGCCGCACTCCGGGCAGACGGTGTGGGGCAGGTGCAGCGCGTGGCACTTCTCGCACTCGATCAGGTGGATGCCTGGCAGGGCGTCGTGCGACCGCCGCCAGTCACGGCGCGCTTTCGAATGCTTTCGCTTTGGAAGAGGTGGCATGGTCCCAAAATCTCCTTACCGCTAAAATACAATTCTCCGATGTCGGCGGGCGTCACTTCTTACCGTCGGCCGGGGAGAATACAAGTCTATGGGCAGACATAACGAGGCCCCCAGCGGGCGAGCCTCGTCTGTAACCCGTAAATTTTAGTCCCAATCGGGCGGTTGGTCAAATTCTCTGCGCGACTGTGCCTCTGTCCAGTTGGCGGAGGTGGATCAATTCGCGTATAATTTGGCTACCTCGATGGCTGTCCATGCCCAGGGAGAGTCGCTCGTGGCCCCAAACCCTGCTCCTCCCACAACCCGCCCATCTCGCCTTGCGCCCTGGTTGCTTATCGGGTGTAGCACGGCCCTCGTGTGTTCCCTCAGTCTGTGCCTGGTCAGCGTCACCTTGCTGCGTATGACCGGCGCTGAGGTATTGCTGCCCCTGGTCAGCCAATTCAGTCGCGCTAATAACCCGGCTGCGCCAGCCACGCCCGCCCCTCAGCCCCTCTTCCGCGACACGTTTCGCAACAACGACACTGGCTGGAACCTGTTCCAGGGCGAGAAGGCAGCGGTCGCGCTGGACCGCAACCGCCTCACACTCACGGTGACTGGCCCCGACCGGGATGTCTGGGCCACGGCGCCCCGAGTCTTTGACGATTTTCGACTTGAAATAGACAGCGGCCTCTTGGACGGCCCTTCCGAGACGAGCTACGGCGTGATATTTCGCCACCAGGACGACGATAACTACTACTCGTTTGAGGTAGATGGCGAGGGCCGCTTCCGCCTCGGCAAGGTCCTGCGCGGCCAGTACACTGCCCTCATCGAGCCATCCCCTTCGGTGCGCGTGCAGCCCGGCCAGGCCCTCAACCACCTGACGGTCAAGGCGGTTGGCCCCCAGATCACTCTGGGCGTCAACGGAGTCGAAGTCGGTTCCTTCACCGACCGCTCCTTCGCCTCCGGCCACATCGGCGCGACCGCCAGCCTGGATGGCGCGGGAACGGGCGTGGTGGTGTTTGGGAATTTGGAAGTGTTTCGACCGTAGGGGCAACCCCCCGTGGTTGCCCCAGGCGTAGTTGCCCACGACCCATGGAGAGGCAACCCCCCGTGGGGGCCTGAGCTTGGGGGGAGGCCCAGGCGGGGGTTGCCTGCTCCAGCATACGGGCTATTGTCCAGAAGGGCTATGAAGAGGGTCACACCCCCAGTGGGGTAATCGTCACACGCCGAATCTCCAACCATTGACGCTGGGGAACGGCCAGCCGCTGCCACGTCAGGTCGCTCGCGCCCGTCTCGCTGGCGCAATTATTGTCCACCCAGGCCACAAAGCCGAGGGGAACCTGCGGCGGCTGCATCGCGCGGAGGACATGCGCCTCGTCCACCAAGAAGTCGGCGCTGCGCCGCCCCCACTCGATTCGGTAGGTGTGGACCTCGTCCAGCCGCGAGGTCAGCACCGTCTCCGCCGCCCGCACCGCCGCCCGCCGCGCCACGGCGTACAGGACGCGGTTGAGCAGGGGCACGCGCAGCAGCCGCGTTCCCAGCGCGACCAGCGGTTCCGGTACGGCCCCGCCGTTGAGACTGGCCGCCTTCCAGCCGTTGGGCGCGCCGCCTGGGACAAAGGGCATCTGGGCCGGCGGCGAGGCGTGGAAGAACCACAGCGCGTTGGGCGCGGCCGCCGTCCCCTGGGCCGGATCGAACGGGTCGTTCCAAAAGCCAAAGCCCGCCGTCCCCACCAGGCCGTCCGCCGGGTACGAGGCCATGGCCTCCACTTCGAGCGATAGCGGCGGTCGCCAGGGCAGGTCGCGGCGCGGCCGGCCGCGCAGGTCATTGAGTTCGGCGTCGGACAGCCGGCCGGCGGGCGTCGGCTCCACGACCAGCCGCAGGCCCGTGGGTTGGGCGTCCAGCGCGCCATATCCGATGAGGATGCGCGTCAGGTCCGGCGGGATGCGGCCCCGGAAGTCAGCCGTCACCGGGGGTGGGATTGTCTTTCGTGTAGCCATAGAGTTATAAACAGGGGAGGATGAGGCAGGGTTGGACAGCCCCGCGAGGTCTAGCCCTGGGCGGGTTGAGCGGCGTCAGCGGCGTAGCGCTCGACTTTCGCACGTAGCTCAGGCAGATTGAAAGGCTTGGTGAGATAGTCTGTCGCGCCGACGGCCAGACAGGTCTGGAGCTTCTCTGGCTCGGTCGAAGCGGTCATGACGACAAACGGAATCGCGGCCAGGTCGGGCCGCGCCCGGAGCGCCCGACACAACGCAATCCCGTCCATCGCGGGCATGGTGATGTCGGCAAAGACGGCGGCGGGGCGGACACGTTCAATCAGCGCCAGCCCCTCGACCCCATCGTTCGCCATCTCGACCGTATGGAGCGAGCGGCGCAATGCCGAACGGATCAGCTTCTGGATGCCAGGATCGTCCTCGCAAAAGACAATGACAGCCATGATGTCCCCCCTGAAGCGGAGAAGTCTACACCCCTGACGAACTTTGACCTGATTGACGCGCCGCGCGTTCCAGGTTCAGCATCTCGTTAATCATCCGCGCCAGCCGTTGCGCGTCCATGTTGATGTCGTTCGCGTACTCGCGCACCTCCGCCGGCGTCAGGTCGGCGTCACGCAGCAACTCGCTAAAGCCCTGGATGCCGGTCAGGGCCGTGCGGAACTCGTGGCTGACGATATGCACAAAATTGCTCCTGAGATCATACAGCCGTCTCAACTCAGCCAACTCTCGCTCGTGGTCTATCTCGGTACTCAGCAGCCGGGCGAGGATGACCAGCAATTCGACTTTATCCGAGGGGATCGAATGCGGCGCGGGGTCGGTCGCGCAGAGCGTGCCGAAGAGGCTGCCATCCCGCAGCACCACCGGCGCGCCCAGGTAGCTGCCGATGTCGGGGAAAGCCTGCCGCGCCGGATGATCCACCAGTCGCGCATCGGTCTGCGTATTCTCCACGGGGAGCGGCGCGGGTTTCGCCTCGCCCGCCACCAGGCTGCAGTAGGTTTGGGCCAGCGGGCTAACACTCAATGGACGACTGGTCCCATCTTGCTCGTCATAGCTCGCCAGAATCTCATGCTGGCCCGTCTCGAGGGAGACGCGAGCCAGGAAGCTCCGTTGCAGCCCCGTTTGCCGTGTGATCAAGCGCAGCGTCGCCTCCACCGCCTCCTCAAAGGAGGTGAAGCTGTGCGCGGCGAAAGAGGAAAGATGGTTGAGGGTCGTGTCGCCCTCGACGCCGAGGAATAGGCCGCCGGGTGAGGCAGTCGGGCTAGTATTGGCAGTCATGGCTGGTGCTCCCGCCAGGGATAGCGCTCGACCAGCCGTCCCTGGCGATTAAACAGATGGCGGACGAGCGCCGTTGGATACTCCATTAGGCTTGCCGCTGCGGCGTGGTCGCGCGCGGTGTGACCTTCCACTGGCGCTCGTGCATGGCCTCCTTGACCTGCGCCACCCGTGCGATCATGTTCTTGAACTCGGTGTAGAACAGGGACGCCATGAGCAGGTAGAACCAGAACCAGTTGCGCCGCTGGCGTAGCTCAGGGACGGCCAGCCAGTAGGCGAACAGCGTCTGCCCCGGCCCAACGGTCAGGGTAAACAGGCTCGTCAGGATAAAGATGGGGACAAACCAATCAATCTTGTCCAGGCCGCCCGCCCGCCAGGCCCAATAGGCCACAATCGGGATCATCTGGAACGCCAGCCAGGGATAGATTTCGCGCCAGCCGAGTAGGTGCAGCAGGCCGAGCTTCTGGCGGGCTGTCAGGTGGGGCGACCGTAAGGCGCGCCCGACGTGCTTCATGGACACCTGGAACCACCCCTGCGCCCAGCGCATGCGCTGGTTCCAGAGCGCCTTGACGGTCACCGGGGCCAGCTCGCGGGAGAGGAGATGGGGGTCGGAGGCGATGCGGTGGCCTGCTTCGGTCACCCGCAGCGACGAGTCGATGTCCTCGGTTAACATAAAGCCGTGCATGCGCGTCTGGCGCAGCAGGTCGGTCTTCCAGTAGCCGTTGGAGCCGCCGAAGATGCCGAAACCGTGCAGGCGGGCGCGGCCGGGATGGGCCACCGCGTAAATGGCCTCAAACTCGACCGCGATCAGGCGCGCCACCCACGACTCGTCCCCATTACGCACCACACAGTGGCCCTGGACCACGTCGTAGCCATCCGAGAGCCAGCGCCAGGCGCGGCTATAGCTGTCGGGGTCGGGCTGATGGTCGGCGTCAAACACGCCGACGAACTCGCCCGTCACCTCGGCCAGCGCGGCGTTGACGTTCTGCGCCTTGGACGTGCTGCCCTCCACGCGGAAGGGGACAAAGCGCGGGTCACGCTGGGCGATCTCACGCAGCGTCCCCTCGACGGGCAGGGGGCGCGGCGTGTTGTAGGCCAGGATGATCTGCAACGGCGCGGGGTACTCAATCCGCAGAAACGCCTCGACCGTCTCAACCACCGTGGCGGCCTCATTGGGCAGGTAGGCCGCGATGATGGCGCTGGCGGGCGGATAGGGGGTCGCCGGGTCCTGGGGCGGGTCTATGACACGCAGCGCGCGGAACCCTTCGACCCAGATTAGGCAGCCGGTCAGCAACAGAGCCACGACCACGACCAGGTACATGGCCGGGGTGATGTCCAGCCCGACCGCATCTAGACCGGCGTACAGCAAGAATGGCAGAACCAGCCCTATCATAAGAGTCAGGGCGATCTGGAACGGGAGGCGGAGCCGTTCGCGCGCGCGCGGCCACCAGGGAACACGCGCCGCCGCCTGGCGCTGGGCCACCGCGCGGTCCATGGCGGGTGTATACTGCTGCGGCTCCAGGTCCAGGTGGGAAGCGGCGATGCTGAGGGCCGTGGACGCCTGGGCGCCGAGCGTGTCCACGGGGACGCCAGGCGAGAACAGGGTATAGCCGATAATGGGCGTCAGCCGCAAGCGTTCCTCACCCGCCTGGAAGACGTGGCGCACGATACGTTGGGTCAGGGTCTCCAGGCGCTGGCGGGTCTCGGCGACCTCGCTATCGGGCATCAAAACGGCGAATTGGTCATCGTCAAGACGCCCGTAGACTTCGAGGGGCGAGCCATCCCGACTCAGCAGTTGGGCGATTTGTTTCGCAATCTGGGCCACGCTGCGCTGCGCCAGGCGGTCCCGTAGCTGCGCCAGCTCGTTCAATTGCACCACAGCCACACTGCCCGGCCGGCCGCTTCGTTCGGCGCGTGTGCTCTCGCGCTCCACCTCCTGCCAGAATACCCGCTCGCTGAGCAGGCCCGTCTGGCGGTCGTGGGGCAGCAGGTCGCTGGGGACAGGCGGGCGGGCGATTTTGGCCTGGACGCGCGCCACCAGTTCGCTCATCTGGAAGGGCTTCGCCAGGTAGTCGTCGGCCCCCAACCCCAGGCCCGCCACAATATCTTCGGTCGCCCCGCGCGCTGTGAGCATGATAACGGGAATCGTGCGGGTGATGGCGTTCTCACGCAGCCGCGCCAGCAGGCCGAACCCGTCCAGGTTGGGCATCATCACATCGGAGACGATCAGGTCGGGTGTGATTTCAGCGAGTTGGGCCAGGGCATCCAGGCCGTCCACGGCCAGCATGACTTCGTAACCGGCGCGGCGCAGCGCAATGGAGACGAGTTTCCGAATCTGGTCTTCGTCATCCACCAGCAAAACCAGGCCGGTCCGGGTTGTGGTGACCGCGCGGACCTGTGTGTCTATAGCAGACACCGCTCCCCCCTTTCAGTTGTCCGTACACCGCTGTTGAGGCATGAGACTATCCGACTGTAGGCGATGGCCTTCTAAATTGTAAAGAAAGTATAAAGCGTTGCGAAAATTACTGCAATAAGTTCTGGCCTGGGGCCCTAAATGCCGCAAGCGGACAGGGTTTGCGCCCTGTCCGCTTGCCATAAAAATGGGCGGTTCTATTGAGCGGCCGGCTCGGCCGGTACAGGGCTATCCGTCACCGCCGAACGCCCAGGCAGCAGCGCGCGCAGGTAGACCGGGACTTCCAGCAAGAACAGGACACTGGCCGCGACGAGGGCGGCGGGCAGCCCGCGCGTGTTGCCCAGCGCGCCCACGCCAGGACCGCCCGCCGTCTGGCCGAAGGCGTTGGTCAGGCCATTCATGGACAGAACGGTGGCGCGCACCGGGGCTGGGATGGTCTGGACCAGCCAGGCGCGGTGGATCGGGCCGCCAATCGCCATCAGCGCGCCTCGCACGAGCAGGGCGGCGACGGCCAGCCAGAACTGACCGGCCAGGGCAAAGGCCAGGACGGCCAGGCTGGCGAGGACTTTGGTGACGACGAGCCAGCGGGCGGCGCGGTGGGGCTGTTGCGTGACCGCCTCCAGCCGCGACTGAAAGAGGCGCGTGACCCCCAGCCCGACCAGGCTGGCGGCGAAGTTCAGGATGCCAAACCAGACGACAGGCTGGAAGTTACCGACGCTGGGAAAGACAAAGTTGGTCAGCAGGTGGGCCTCCCACAGCCGGTCAAACCCCTCGCTGGCCGCGCCCCACACCGCGCTGCCCACCAGCAGGGCGACCAGCAGCGAGTGGCCGCGCACCACGCGCGACCCCGCCCTTAGGGTATGGGCCATGTCAGCCAGTGGCCCCCGCGCCTGGCGCTCGACAGGGGTGAAGCCGGTCTCAGGCATCCACAGGACCAGGAAGACGCCGAGCAGCAGGTAGACCAGACCGCCAAACAAGACGGCCCAGTTCAAGTGCAGCGTCGCCAGGCCGGTGCCGACGCCAATGGCGGCCATCCCGACCAGCCGTTCCACCTGCCCGCTACGCACATAGACCGCCCCGACGTTGGCCTCCCCCACCTCGTCGGCCAGCCAGGCGTCGAGCGCGCCGCTGAGGAACGTTTCGCCAACCCCGCGCACGACCTCGGCGGCGAGGATGGCGATGAACAGCGGAATCGAGCCTTCCAGCAGCCACGCCGCGCCCAGGATGAACATCCCGATGGTGACGGACAGGCGGCGGCTGTAGGTGTCAGCTACGACGCCGGTGGGGACTTCGAACAGGAGGATGGTCGCTTCCAGCACCGTCCCCACCAGGACTAACTGCAACGGGTTCAATCCAACCGTCGTGACATAATACACGCTCAGGACGGTGAACATGGCCCCACTGGCGAGAGCGATCATGGCGCTGAGGACGATGTAGACCAGGCCCGCGTCGAGTTTCTTCATTCAGTCTCGCCTCCGTCCAGTTCGCCGCGCCATAGCCGCCGCATCTCCTCGGATGTCGCCAGCAGGGCGTCCAGCGTCCCCTCCGCCTCGACCCGCCCATCCTTCAGCACGATGATGTGGTCGGCGCGGCGCAGCGCGGGCCGCCGATGCGACACCACCAGGCAGGTCACGGCCCCTAGTCCCTCCCACAACTGCCGCTCCGTCTCCACGTCCAGGGCGCTGGAGAGGTCGTCAAAGACCAGCAGTTCGGGGTCGCGCACGCACATACGGGCGGCGGCGGCGCGCTGCACTTGCCCGCCCGACAGCCGCACGCCGCGCGGCCCCACCAGCGTGTCCAACCCGCGCTCCAGCGTGCTCAGGTCCGGGTCCAGCACCGCCCGCTCCACCGCCCCGTCCAGGTCTACCCGGTCGGATGGCAGGCCCATCAGGATATTGTCGCGCAACAGTTCGCTGAACAGGCGTGGCACCTGGGGCGTGTAGGCGGCGCGGGGCGGCTGGAAGAAGGTCGCCGGGGCGGCCACGACCTGCCCGTTCCAGCGTATCTCGCCGCCCTCTCTGGGCAGCAGACCCAGCAGCGTCCGCAACAGCGTTGTCTTGCCCGACCCGATGCGGCCGGTGACCACGACGAAGCCGCCGCGTGGCAACGTCAGGTGGATGTCCGCGATGCCCTTGTCTGAGCCGGGGTAGTGGTAGGTCAGCCCGCGCACGTCGAGGTAGTCCAGCCTGTCGGCGGGCGTCTTGGTCGTGTAGTGCAGCGTGGGCAGCGGGCCGGTCTGGTAGACCGGTGCATAGTCAACCAGGGCCGGCGACGGTTCCGGCTGGATCATCTCTGTCAGGCGGCGGATGGACACCTCCTGCGTCTTGTAGTCCCCGATGAACGTTCCCATGTCCTGGGCCAGTTCCGCCGCGAACCACAGGTAGTACACGAACAGCGCGAAGTCACCGACGGTAAACGTCCCGCTCGCCATCGCCTGGCCGGCCAGGAGCAGGGTCAGGCCGATGCCCAGCGCCACGGTGCTGTCCGAGAACGAACGGATGAAGTTCCAGAAGAAGTGCTGGCGCACCTCGGCTCGCTGGCGAGTCTCGTTGAGGCGGTCGAAGTGGGCGACCACATCCCCCTCGGCGTGGGCCACCTTGACCGCCTGGACCGCGCCGAAAATCTCGCCCAGGAAGCTGGACACCGCGCTCGACGCCTCGCGCTCGGCGGCGGTATAGCGCAGGAACCGCGCCCAGGCCAGCCGCCCGGCCACGAGCGTGACCAGCAGCGGCAGGCACACCACCAGGGTCAGCGTCGGCTGGATGGAGGCCATAATCCCCAGTGCTATGACCGTCGTGACGGCCTTGCCGCCCACATCGGGCAGCCAGGTTGGGAAGTCCGTCACCTCGCCCACGTCGTGGGTGAAGCGGTTGAGCGCCTCGCCCGAAGTGACAGGCGGGGCGACCGCGCCCGGCCGGCGCAGCAGGCTCGCCATCACGTTGCGGCGCAGCAGGGCGGCGGTGAGATAGCGGAACGTCCAGCCGCCCCACACGCTGCCGAAGGAGGTGGCGAGCCGCCCCACCTCGACCGAGATATAGAGGGCTACCAGGGTCCACAGGCTGAGCGTGGCCGGGGCCGCGCCCGTAATCTGGTCGAACACACGCTTCTCAATCAGGCCGGGCACGACGCGCAGGCCGTAGAACAGCAGGTGGAACACGGAGTGGACGGTAAAGGGCAGCCAGGCGTAGCGCATTAGCCGGCCCGCGAAGGGCCAGGTCCGCATTTGGGCGGGGGTGGTTGCGGTAGGGATAGAGGTCGTCATGCCAGGGCTTCCTCCAGGCTGGTCTGTAGTAGCTGCGAGAAGCGCGAGCCTCTGTCGCCGGCCAGTTCGGCCCGCCGCCCAAACTCCACCACCTGCCCGCCGTCCAGAATCAGAATCCAGTCCACATGTTGCACCGTCTGCAAGCGGTGGGCGATGACCAGGCCCGTGCGCTGGGCGAGCAGGCGTTGGGTGGCGCGTTCGAGGAGGCGCTCGGTCAGCGGGTCCAGGCGGGACGAGGCTTCGTCCAGGATGACCAGGCCGGGGTCCTTGAGGAAGACGCGCGTGAAGGCGAGCAATTGCGCCTCCCCCGCCGACAGCCCCAACCCACCCGCGCCCAGCCGCGTGTCCAGCTCCTGTGGCAGGCGGGCCACCCACTCGCGCAGCCCCAACTGGTCCAGCGCCGCGCCCACCTCGGCGTCGGTGAGGCGTGGGTTGAACAGGGTCAGGTTGTCGCGCACGCTGGCCTGGAAGATCTGCACGTCCTGCGTGACCATGCCCACCCGGCCGCGCAGGTCGGCCAGGGCGACAGCGCGGATGTCCTGGCCGCCCAGCCGGATGGTCCCCTCGGTCGGGTCGTAGAGGCGGAACAGCAGCCGCGTGAGCGTCGTCTTGCCGCTGCCCGTCCGCCCCAGCAAGCCAAGGGTTTCGCCGGGCGCTAGCTCGAAGGCGATGGTCCGTAGTGCGTAGTGCGTAGTCGGTAGTCGGTAGTCGGTAGTCGGTATCTCGTCCGCCTGCTGCCGGCTGCCTACCACCTTCTGCCTCGCGCAGCGGTCGTCCGTCGTCCGTCCTCCGTCCTCGGTCACGACCACCCCGTCGTCGTACTCGAAGGTGACATCCTCGAAGGCGACGGCCAGCGCGCCGGCGGGCAGGACGGCGGTGGCTCGCTCCTGGACGGAGGGCGTCAGCGCCAGCAGGCCCAGGACGCGCTCTAGGCTCCCGCCGACCTGCTGGAGGTCTTGCGCCTGGTAGCGGATGTTCTCCAGCGGCTCGGCCAGCATCCCGATGTACAGGGTGATGAGGAAGGCCACGCCCAACGAAACCGCGCCCTGAGTGTACAGGGTCGCGCCCACGCCCAGCCCCACCGCGTAGCCGAGGACGAACAGGAAGCGCGTCGTCATCTCCGCGCCCGTCCCGATCAACCGCGCCGGTAACTCGCGCTCCAGCACGCCGCGCATCAGCGGGTAGAGGCGGTGCATGACGTAGCCCTCGCCACCGTTACCCCGAATGTCCTCCATGCCCTGGAAGCGTTCCTCCACAAAGGCCGACATCTCGGCGCGCGCCTGGCGGGCGGCCTGCCAACGGCTCGCGCCCCACCCCTGCAGCAGCCCCAGGCCGACCAGGACGGCAGCGGCGTAGACGGCCAGCCCCACGCCGATGCGCCAGTCCTCGCGGAAGAGCAGGGCCAGGATGCCCAGGATGACCAGGGCGTTCCACAGCAGGTGGAGAATCATGGTCGAGAAGAAGTTGGTCAGCGTCGTCACGTCGCCGTCCACCCGTTCGATGAGTTCGCCCGGCGTGTGCGTCTTGTGGAAGCCCATGTCCAGGCGGAGCAGGTGGCGCGTCAGGTCGGCGCGCAGGCGGTTGGTGGCCTGCCAGCCCACCGTCTCACCGAGGTAGCCCCCGGCGAGACGGAAGACTTGCTGGAGCAGGGCCACGCCGATAAACACCAGGCCCGTGCGGGAGGCCGCCTCGCCCTGGCCCGCCTGGGTCGCGTCAATGAAGCCGCGTACCACCTGCGGGTTGAGGAGTTGCAGCCCCGCCCCGCCAAACAGCAGGAGCGCCAGCAGGACGAGGCGGCCCCGCTGTGGCGCCAGGTACGTCGTCAGCAGGCGGCGGTAGTCTTGAAAACTGGCTGTCGTCGTCACTTAGTCTTCCCCCTCGTCCATCGTCTCGGCCAGAGCCAGCAAGTTGTGCTTCTCGAAGTCGTCCTCGGGGACGTAGCGCCGCCAGAGCTTGGTCGCCAGGCGGTGTGCGTTGGGGGCGACGCCATAGCGGTCGAAGTACTGGCAGACGCGCTCGACATCGCGGTAGAAAATGTCCCAGGCCTCGTGGTTGGTTCGGATGTCCACCACCTGCGGGAAGTCAATCAAGTGGATGTCGCTTTCCCAATACAGGATGTTGAACGCCGACAGGTCGCCGTGGACGCGGCCCTGTTGGAGCATCAGGTCCAGGTTGTGGATGACGCGGTCGAGCAAGGGGCGGGCCTCATGCTGCGCCAGGCGCGTCTCCTGGAGCGTGGGGGCCGCCACGCCCGCCTCGCCCAGGTACTCCATCAGGATGGCATTGCTGCCGACGGCCCACGGCTTCGGCACATCTGCCCCGGCGGCGTACAGCGCCTGGAGTGTCTCGTACTCGTGCGCCAGCCAGGAGGTGTGGGCGACGCGCTTGCCGTAAGACGAGCCTTTGGCGACGGCGTGTAGCTCGCGGTCGCTCTTGACCCGCTTGCCGTCGCCCCCCAAGACGCGGCGGCCCTGGCGGTAGACCGCGTCGTTACGCAGGCTGCGGAACTCGCGCGGGCGGTAGATCTTGGCCGCCAGCAGGTCCACGCCGGTCACCGGGTGGGCCTCGCAGCAGTAGACATTGGCCTCTTTGCCGCCCTTGACGCGGTGCAGCACGTCGGCGATGAGCTGGTCGTTATAGAAGTCCTTGAGATAGTCCACCACCCACTGGTACTCATGCTTGGTCGGGTCGGGCGGGAAGGTGGGTCGGAACTCGTGCTGGTAGCCGACTTCTGGGTCGGCAAGAGCCACGGGCGCTTTAGCCGCTTTTTTGCGCGGCTTGCGATAGCGCGGCTGGTCGTCGTCTTCGTAGTCATCGAGCAGGTGAGCGTAGTTGTGCATCGGTTGAGTGCTCCGCTGATAGGTGAGTAAGTTGGTCGTCGTCGTATTCCAGTTAGTCTTCAACGCCTGTCTCCAATTCGACATAAAAAAGGGTCGGCCATGGGCATACCCATGACCGACCCACAGGAGAGATGCCTCTCCTACGTTTCCAAAGATGGTTTGAATGTCATGTTGGGCCGACTATGCCAGAAGTGGCATATGCCGAAACCAAAACCTCTTGGAATGTCATGCTGAGCGAAGCGAAGCATCTGCTCTGCAAGCGTTCTCGGAGCAGATCCCTCACGATGTTGGGGATGACAGAGGTGACAGTCACAACCATCCTTGAATCAATCGGCCACGGGGCAGGAGTGCGCCCGTGGCCGAGTTCGTTCTACCGAACCGCCGCGAATCGGGATGACCCTCATATCACGCCAAACACGGAGTAGGGGTAACCCTTGTGGTTACCCTGGGCGTTGGCGTATGTCGCCGCGTGGATACACGCGTCCAGGGGCGGCGTGGTTCGGGACAAGCCCAAACCGTCATCCTCGAAATCGGGCGGTCGCGCTAGTGAAGACTCGTCACGACACACTCCGAGAGCGAGAGGAAGACACTGACTTGCATAATTTCTAGCTCCTTTCGTCTCGTTGCAGTGTGGCCCCGCAAGGCCAACATAAAGAAACCTGGGCGCAGTATATCATGGCCCAGGGTGGAGTGTCAAGAGGGAGATTATCATCCCTTCGGACGATAATAGGGTGATAGGAGGCTATGACCTCTCCCCCACCCCTCCCCTAGCAAGGGAGGGGCTTTACCTCCCCCTTCCTTGACAGGGAAGGGGGCCGGGGGGTTAGGTCGGCCCCTACGCCGACGCGCGCTTGCGCCCTGCCGGCGCGTCGAGTTTGGCCTCCAGTTTTTGCAGGACCTGGTCAAGGCGCTCGGTCGCCGAAACGGGCGCGACGCGACCATCGGGCGAGACAGGGGCAGGCGGCGGGGTGGAAGGCGTGGGAACCGCCACAGGCGTCGGGTGGCTGGGCGGGTGCGATGTCTCATCCTCCATGACCTCGCGGATGGCCTCCTCAGAGTTGCCCGCCTCGCGCATGCGTTCCAACTCCTGCGCGACCAGGCGCGGTGAGATACGAATGCCAAAGCGGCTCAGAATATCCTTGTAGCGGTGATAGTCCTGGGTGAGATTGAGCGTCACCGACTGGTAGCCATGCTGAGCGACGGTCAGCCGCGCCGAGTAGCGCATGCTGTTGAAGAAGAACATGGAGCCGTCGGTTGGCTCCGGCTCGATGAGGATAATCGTCACGTCGCGGTGGCGGCGAGCCACCTGCTTGATATGGTACGACAGCCCGGCATGGAACAGCGTCCGATAGACCTGCGCCACCACCGCCGGCGCTCCCTTGTCGCTGAGACGCCGGCTCTTAGGGTTCAGAAAGGGGACCTGGCTGCGCTGGCTGTGCTGGCTGTTGTCCAGGGGGACCGCCGAGTTGACGACGACCACGAGTTTCGCGCCGTGCTCGATGGCGACATCGAGGCTCGCCATCCCACGCACGCCGCCGTCCACATAATCATGGTCCTTGATACGCACCGGGCGGTAGAGCAGGGGGACAGCGGATGAGGCGGCCACCGCCATCGAAATCGGCACATCGGCCAGGTCGCCCTCCCCAAACACGGCTCGGTCGCCACTATCCAGGTCGGTGGCGATGATGTACAACTCGCGGTCCAGGTCCATAAACGAGTCGCTACCGCCCGCCAGGGTAATCATGTCCTGGATATAGCGGGCCAGCCCCAGGTTGTGGTAGAAGGCGGTGGGGATGGCCTCGGTCAAGGAGAGGGCCGCGTCGAGGGGGCGCATCTCGCGCCAGTGGCGGAGGTAGTGAGACGACGCGCCCAGCAGGGTACGGGGGAGGTCTCGGACACGCTCGGCCCACTCGTCTACATTGAGGGAGAAGATCTCGCGCCGGCGCGGCCCCCGATAGCGAGGGTGCTGGCTATCCAGGCCGCGCATGAGTTCGGCGGGGGTGATGCCATTGGCGAGGAAGGCGGAGATCATCGCGCCCGCGCTCGTCCCGACATAGATGTCAAACCGCGAGGTATCCAGGTCCACCAGCAGGTCATCAATGGCGCGCAACGCGCCGATCTCGTACACCGCGCCGGTCAAACCACCGCCGGCCAGGACAAGCGCCGTCTTGACATTGGGCATCAGGCTGAGTGTTTGGGACACCATGGTCTCCAGATTGTTCGTGGGTAACCCAATAAATAGGACATTTTCGCGGAACAGACAACGTCGGCCATTCTTGGGGGCGATGCGTTTCCTCGTTACCTCAGTCTTATCTCGGTTTCTCAGGCGTATCTTCTGTGGCGCCCGCTGGATGCTCCCTCGTCTCCACATGCAGGAGCGCGTCCAGCTTGGCCGTGAGTTCCTCCAGTTGGACACTCAGCCGCTTGAAGTCAGTACGCGTCGGAATATTCAGCCGATCGAGCGCGGCGTCGACGGCGCGATTGCTGCTCTCCGTGCCTTCGCCGTCCGGCTCTAGGTGGCTCTTGAGCAGGCTCTCGCGCAGTTGGCGGCCCTCGTCTTCCGACATCTGGCCGCGCCGCACCAGCAGGTCCACCCGCCGTTCGATGCCATCTTCAAGCAGGCGCATCGCGCCCAGCGAGGTGTAGAAGGAACGCTTGAACATATCCAGCGTATCGCCCCCCGTGCGGATGAGCGAGGTCAGGACATTCTTCGGCAGCGCGTTGCCCTGCCGCTTCTCCAGTTCCAGGATAATCTGCGATAGGGTCACCGTCGTCAGGTCTTCGCCGGTCTCATGGTCAACAACCTGCACATCGGCCCCACCGCGAATCAACTCCGCGATGCCATCCAGGGTGACGTAGGCTTTGGCCTCAGTATCATACAGTTTGCGATTAGGATAGCGCTTAATGACGCGCATAGTCGGGCCTCCCGCGCCGCTGATAGTCTCAGGTTCCACTATGCGGTCGCTCCACTTCCAAGTATAGACTCTTGACGCAGCACGTCAAATAAATTTGTGCGCCTAGCGCCGGTGCTTTAGCCCCGCGCGGCCCCAACACCACAAACGGAGGGAAGAGGATGCCTATCCCCCGCCCTCCGTCTGTCTATGGTCTATGTCTTAGGAGGTCAGGCGGCCTACGCTTCGACCTTGTGACCGTTGTTGACGGCTTTCAGACCATCCACCTTATCGGACAGCTCAGCGATCTTGGCGGAGAGGCGGTCAATGTCGTTCTTGGTGGGAACGTTGAGCTTCGACAGCGCCGTCTCGACGGTGTGCTCGACACGGTCCTTGGTGGGGATGTTCAAGCGGTTCAGAATCTTCTCGACGGTTTCCTCGAGGCGGTCGGTGTAGCCTTCCACACGCACTTCAACCTCGTCGGCGGCCTTCTCGGTCTGCTTGCGCTGCCGCTTCATCATGCGGGTCAGCCACTGGCGGCCTTCCTTCTCGGCCTCCGTGCCCTGCTCGACCAGCTTGTGGAAGACGGTCTCGGTCTCGTCCTGGGCCATCGACACCGCGCCCAGCCCGGCCAGATACACCGTGCGAACGGGCTTGGGGAACTGGACCTTGAGCAAGCGGCGGCTGCCGTCCGCCGTCTCCTCGATCACTTCCTCGACCTTGGTCGCGGCGACCTTCGTCGCCTTCTTGGCCTTGATCTCAGCCTTCTCTACCACGGCCTCGGCCTTCTCCATCTTCGGCTCGACCTCGGCCTCGACCATAGCCTTCTTCATCTTAGTGGGCATTACGAATCTCCTTGCCGCGCATAGGGCGGCGGTCTAGAAAATACTTCAATAATGATTGGAATGGCGATGCTAACGCAGTGCGTCAAACATCAACCTTATTATAACACACTGCGTCATGCGTGTCAAGCGGCTCCCTGTTTCTATAACGCATTGCGTCATATCTACTTACTTAGTGCCTCGGGCGCCTCCTTCCTTACCTGTGCGGCATTGATTTTTGATGCAGTGCGTCAAAATCCTTCTGCTGGCTTAGCCCGGTCTTGACGCAGTGCGGTATTTTCGTTATAATCGAAGTATAGCTTCCACGACCCTTACAAGCTGACTATAGACTACGAAAGTCTGCCAGCGAGGACACATGCCCAAATTCAAAAGCTCCGAGGAAGTCTACGCCACCATCGGTGAGTTGATGGACCGCGCCAAGACGGACCCCACCGTCGCGCCCAAGATTGCCAAGTCGGGTGTCATCATTCAGTTCCACTACACGGACCCTGAAGCCGTCACGACCGTCAACGCGAAGGCGAAGCCGACCCAGCCGGGCGCCCTCATTGACGTCTACCAGGGACCGACGACGCTCAAACCCGACATCGTGATGACCATGACCTCGGACATGGCAAACCTGTTCTGGAACAAGAAGGTCAACCTGCTCGCGGCGCTGGGCAAGGGGGACATCAAGCTCCAGGGATCGCAACTGAAGGTGCTGGCGCTGCTGCCGGCCATCGAGCCGCTGTATGACAAGTATCGGGCGCTGGTGAAAGAGAAGGGCATGGACTACCTGCTGGTGAAATAGTCAAAGGAGACACGCTCATGGACAAGCCCTGGACCAAATTCTACGAGCCGGGTGTGCCGGCGAGCCTCACCTACCCCAACATCTCACTCTACGACTTGGTGAACGAGGCGTGCCAGAAGTATCCGGACAAGACGGCCCTCAAGTTCATCCTGAGTTACATTGCCGGGGGACGGCTCACCGTCGGCGGCAAGATGACCTACCGCCAGCTCGATCAGGCCATCAATGCCTTCGGCGGGGCGCTGTACGACATGGGCGTGCGTAAGGGCGACCGCGTCGCTCTCATGATGCCCAACGCGCCCCAGTTTGTGATTGCCTTTTTCGGCGCAGCGCGCATTGGGGCCACCGTTGTCAACTTCAACCCCACCTACACCTCGCCTGAGATCAAGCACCAGTTGGTGGACTCGGGCGCGGAAACAATGGTCATCTGGAACATGGCCTATCCCCGCCTGAAGGCCATCCAGGCGGAAACGAAGGTCAAGAACGTCATTCTCGCCTATATCCACGAGGCGACCAGCTTCCCCTTTAGCATCCTCGTCAAAAGCAAGCAGAAGAAGGAAAAAGAGTGGAACGAGCCGGCGCTGGGCAACGGAGTCTACAGCTTCGACGCCCTGCTCGACCAGCACAAGACCGCGCCTCAGGTCCAGGTCGGCCCGGACGATATAGCCCTGTTCCAGTACACCGGCGGCACGACGGGCGTGCCCAAGGCCGCCATGCTCACCCACCGCAACATCGTCGCCAACGTCCTCCAGACCAAGGCGTGGCTGGTGTCCTGCCAGCTGGGCGGCGAGAAAATGCTGGCCGCCATCCCCTTCTTCCATGTCTACGGCATGACCATCGCCATGATCTACGGCGTCCACATCGGTGCGGAGATCATCATCACCCCGAACCCGCGCCTGATTCCCCTGCTGATGGATATCATCCAGGCGGAGGGAATCACCCTCTTCCCCGGCGTGCCAGCCATGTACAGCGCGATTATCAACAATAAAGATGTGGCCAAGTACAACTTGCGCAGCGTCAAGGCCTGCATCTCCGGCTCGGCCCCGTTGCACATGTCGGTCCAGGAGAAGTTTGGTGAGATTACGGGGGGCCGCCTAGTCGAAGGCTACGGCCTGACCGAGGCCGCTCCCGTGACCCACTGTAACCCGGTGTATGGCCGCCGCAAGGAAGGCAGCATCGGCATCCCCTTCCCCGATGTCGAGGCCAAGATTGTCGGACTGGACACCGGGCTGGAGCAGCCGGTCGGCCAGCCGGGCGAGCTATGGGTACGCGGTCCGCAGGTCATGAAGGGCTACTGGAACAAGCCGGAGGAGACGGCCAAGACGGTCACGCCAGATGGCTGGCTGATGACGGGCGACATCGCCACCATGGACGAGGAAGGCTACTTCCGCATCGTAGACCGCAAGAAGGAGTTGATTCTGGTCGGCGGCTTCAACGTCTACCCCAACGAAGTGGAGCAGGCGCTGACGCAGCACCCGGCGGTGGAAGAGGCCATTGTCATCGGCATCCCGACCGCCGACGGCAACGAGCGTGTTAAGGCATTTGTGAAGCTCAAAGCCGGCCAGTCGGCGACCGAGCAGGAGATTATGGACTTCTGCAAGGACAAACTGGTCTACTACAAGGTTCCTCGCGCGGTGGAGTTCCGGTCGGAACTGCCTAAGTCGCAGGTAGGCAAGCTGCTGCGCCGCGTCATTGCCGACGAGGAACGCTCGAAGCGGGTCCAGGCGTAAGCATCGTCGTACGTAATGCGTAGTTCGTGATGTGTGATGCGTGATACGTTAAAGTACGAAATACGTATTACGCATCACCTGTTTCCTGGGGAAGGCTCCTATGTACGGTTATCTGGGGAAGTTACTCAAGGTTGATTTGACGACGGGGCTGGTGCGCGACGAACCGCTCAATATGGACTACGCCGCCGATTTTATTGGGGGCAGCGGCCTAGCGGCGCGTTACCTGTGGGATATGACGGACGCCGCGACGGCGCCCTTAAGCCCCGAAGCGCCGCTGATTTTTATGACCGGGCCGCTCGTCGGCACGGCCGCGCCGGCCTGTGGTCGACACGTGGTGGTCGCCTTGTCGCCGGCCACCGGACGCTGGGGCGAGGCCAACACGGGCGGCCGCTTTGGCGCGCAACTGCGCTACGCCGGCTACGATGGGATCATCGTCACCGGTCGCGCCCAACACCCCGTCACCCTCGTCATCCGCGACGGCCAGGCCGAATTGCGCGATGCGCGGGAGCTATGGGGCAAGGACATCTACGCAACCCAGGAGGAACTCAAGGCCGAACTGGGCGAGCCTCGGTCTAGCATTTGCTGCATCGGCCCGTCGGGCGAGCACCTGGTTCCCATGGCTGGCATTGTCAACGACGAGGGGCGCATCGCGGCGCGCGGCGGTTTGGGCGCGGTCATGGGCGCCAAGCGGCTGAAAGCGATTGTGGCGCGGGGCACAGGCAAGGTGCCCTTACCCGACGAGGCGCGCTTCCGCGAGGCAACTAAGTCGGCCTACCGCGAGCTGAAGGACGACTTCAGCGTCCGCATGTTCCGCGAGACGGGCACGGCGGGCGGCGTGGACTACCTGAT
>JAHCIP010000089.1 GCA_026129165.1 Anaerolineae bacterium | reverse complement strand
GGATGGCGACGCCGTGGCCCAGGCCAGCCGCATACAGTACGGCGGCTCGGTGACGCCCGCCAACGCCCGCGAGCTGCTCTCGCAGCCCGACATTGACGGCGCGCTCGTCGGCGGCGCCTCCCTCAAGGCCCCCGACTTCACCGCGATTGTCAAGGCGGCGGTCTAGGCCTGTTGAATCCACGAAAGTTCGCAAATTCACACGAATAGGTTATGCTTATTCGTGTGAATTTGTGTTCATTCGTAGATTCTCTTTCATTCCGCAACCATGTTTGATGTCTTTACGGCGGTCCTCTGGCTGGCCCTCATCTACCTGCCGGGCGTGGTCGTCAAACGCTGGGGGATGTTCCACCTGCACGCGGTGGGCGTCCTGCTGCTAGGCAATGACTACCGCGCCATCTGGCTGCGCTTCCTGGTCCTCGCGCCCGGCATCCTGCTCCACGAGGCCAGCCACTGGCTGACCGCCAAGTTACTCCTCGTCCCGACGGGCAAGTTCTCGCTCGGGCCGTCGCGCATTGTCTCGCGGGGCCGCCAAGTCCAGGTGGTCATGGGGTCGGTCATGGTCGGACGGTCCGACGCCTTCCGCAGCAGCCTGATTGGGGCCGCGCCGTTCTTCTTTGGCACGCTCGCCATTGTGCTGCTGGCGAACCGAGGGTTTGGTCAGGCCATTGGCGCGGTCCCGCCGCCGCCCACCACGCGTATCATCGGCGTCTTCACCCACCTGTCCACCCTGTTCCAGGTCAAGGATGCCTGGTTTTGGCTGTACCTGGTCTTCAGCGTCAGCAACAGCCTGATGCCCAGTGAGTCGGACCGGCGCGGCTGGTTCGCCGTCACCATGTACCTGCTCGTCCTGGCGGCGGTTGTGGTGCTGGTACAGGGCACCCTCCAGGTCACGCCTGAGATGATCACCTGGCTGCAGCGCGGGCTGGACGTGCTCCTCTTCGCCTTCAGCCTGACGCTGGCCGTGGACATCATGGTGGGCGTCGTGGTCTACATCCTCTACCAGCTTATCAGCCGCGTGCGCGGCCAGCGCGTCTATTTTCGCTAGAGTACCCCAGCTACCCACTCCAATACCACTCGAAACACCTCTTCCTTGTCGTAGTCCTCAGTAACAATATGCTCGCTGCGTGTCACCCAATGCACGCGCTTGTCCGCGCTGCCCAGCGCCGCCAGGAGGCGCGGCACGTTGGCGGGCGGGGCGACCGGGTCGCGGCGCGAGTGGACCAGCAATGCGGGCGCGGTGACACTGGGCAGCGTCGCTCGCATCGCGGCCAGCGCCAGGTCGGACTGAAGCACGGACCGCATGGGCATGTGGTCATAGGTGGGGTGCTGGGCGCGGGCCGCCGGGTCGGCGATACTGCTGCCGCGCCGCTTGCGCTGGTAGGGGCGCAGCCGGGCCAGCAGGCGGGCCGCCCTGACCTGCCAGCGCGGGAAGTCCCACAGCGCCGAGAAGGCCACGACGCCAGAGACCGGACGGCGCGAGGCGGTGATGAAGGCGTAGGCCGCGCCCATGCTCAGGCCCATCAGGATGACACGGTCGCAGCGGCTCGCCAGCGTCTCGTAACCGACTTCGACCGCCTCCGACCAGGTGGTCCAGGTGATGGGGTCAAGGTCCTGGTAGCGGGTGGCGTGGCCGGGCAGGCGGATGCCCATCGCCGTGTAGCCCGCGCCGTGGAGGCGTTGGCCCAACTCGCGCATCTCATAGGGCGTGCCCGTCAGCCCGTGGACGAGCAGGCACCCCACGGCGTTACCGGAGAACAGGAAGGGCTGGGCGCCGGGCAGAAGGGGGGTGTCAGGCATCAGGAGCTTCGCGGTGGAAGCGGGCGCGGAGGGTGGGGCGGTCTACCAGCCACAAGGCCAGGAGAGCAATCCCGGCGACAATCGCCAGGGCATAGACTTTGTAGAGTCGCACCGGCAAGACGAGGGCCAGGACGCCGCCGGTCAGGGCAAATGCATAGTAGACCAGGACAATGGCCCGTTGCGATAGGCCCAGGTCGTAGAGTCGGTGGTGCAGATGGTCGCGGCTGCCACTGAAGGGCGACCGCCCTCGCCGCAGGCGCGTCACCACCAGCCAGGCCACGTCCAGGATGGGCAGGCCCAGGACCAGCAGAGCCGTGGCGACCTTGGCCGGAGCCAGGATGGCGAACGTCGCCAGGCAGTAGCCGAGGACGGCCGAGCCCGCGGTGCCCATGAAGATGCGGGCGGGGTGGAAGTTCCAGGGCAAGAAGCCGAGGCACGCCCCCGCCAGCCCCAGCGCGAACAGGGCGACGGTGGTTTGGCCGAGGGTGTAGGCATGGGCGGCGAAGAGCAGCGCCGCGATCAGGGCGACGCCGCCCGCCAGGCCGTCGAGGCCGTCCAGGAAGTTGACGGTATTCATCATGCCGACAATCCAGACGACGGTAAACGGGAGGGTAAGCCAGGGAGGTAGAGTAATCAGGTCGCCGGGCTGGGCCGTCAGCGGGTTGCCAAAAACCTCAATCCACACAATATGGCCGATGGCGACGCAGGCCAGGATGAACTGGGCCAGGAATTGCGGGCCGGGCCGCATCGGCCGCCAGTCGTCCAGCATCCCAAAGGCCAGGGCCAATAACGCGCCGATGAGGACGCCTTCGAGGCGCCACCAGTCGTAGCCATCCCGCGGCGCGGGGACCCAGCCCCAGACGTGGACCAGGTAGGCGACCCCCGATGCGGCGAAGAAGCCCAGCGTCAGCCCCAGGCCGCCCCAGCGGGGAATCACCCCTCGATGGACGTGCTTGGGCTGGCTGGGCACATCTACGGCCGACGCCACGCGGGCGAGACGGCCCACCAGGGGCATAATCGCCCAGGCGACGAGCACAGCGGTTGTAAAAACAAGAGCGGCGGCTAACAACATACTCACCCAGTGCCAAATTGCCGGTCGCCGGCGTCGCCGAGGCCTGGCATAATGTAGCCGTGCGGCCAGGGGTCGCCCTCGCCCGTCAGTCGCTCATCAATGGCTCCGAGGTAAATCGGCACATCGGGGTGAGCCTCCTGGAGGCGGGCGATGCCTTCGGGCGCGGCGATCAACCCCACATACTTGATCCGTTTGGCGCCCCACTTCTTGAGAATGTCCACCGTCGCCACGGCTGAGCCGCCCGTCGCCAGCATGGGGTCCAGCACCAGGACGACGGACACCCTCGGCTCGATGGGCAGCTTGTTGTAGTATGTCACGGGCTTAAGCGTCTGCTCGTCACGGTAGAGGCCGATGTGCCAGACCTCGGCCGAGGGCATCATCTCCCAGATGCCTTCGACCATGCCCAACCCGGCGCGCAGGATAGGCACCAGGCCAATCTTCTCAGAGAGCGCCCACCCCGGCGTCTCGGCCAGGGGCGTCGTCACGCGCGTCTCGTGCAGCCCCAGGTCAGCGGTCGCCTCGTAGGCCAGCAGGATGGAAATCTCGCGCACCAACTCGCGGAACTTCTTCGGCTCGGTTTTAGTGCTCCGTAGCAGCGAGAGTTTATGTTTGACCAGCGGGTGCGCTGATGGGTAGACTTGAGCGTGCGCCACGCGCCCTCCTCGGTGGGCTTGGAGGCCGGCGGCCTCCAGTGAAACGGCTGCTTCATGTTAGCCTAAAACGGGGGAATAGACAAATCGGATGGAGACGAAGGACGGAGGACGAAAGACTAAAGACGAAGGACCAAAGACTATCCTGTGTAATCTTTGGTCCTTCGTCTTTAGTCTTTCGTCGCCCGCTACCAGCGTCGCTTCTGGCGCTTCTGGGCGCACTTGACGCACAGCGTCGTTTCCGGCAGGATTGCCAGACGTTCGGCGTCAATAGGCTGGCCGCAGTCTTCGCAAATCCCGTATTTCCCCTTTTGAGCCGACTCCACGGCGCGTTCGAGCATCTCGACGCGGCGTTCCAGGGTCTGGATGAGCGCGAGCGTCTTCTCGCGTTCGGCCAGGTTCGGGTCAATCTCGTCGTCGGCCTCGTCCAGGTCAATCTCCAGGAACCGTTGCAGGCGCTGAATCTCGGCCAGTGTCTCGTCGCGCTCCTGCTCCAGGCTCTTGGGTGACGCATCAGTCAGCATGTGTTTCTCCTCGCTTCCACGGCGCTCGTTACAGCGCTTTGTCAACTCCCCGGCTTTGAGCTATAATACAAATGTGCTAGAAGGAAAGGTAAAGGATGCTTTCTATGACGGATCGCTCCATCACGCCTCAGGCGCTCCCCGAAGATAAAAATCTGGATAATAGCTTACGGCCACAACGCCTAAAAGATTATCCAGGTCAGGACCGGGTAAAAGAGAACCTCGCGATTCTCATTGACGCCGCCAAGAAGCGGGGTGAGGCGATTGACCACCTCCTGCTCTACGGACCGCCCGGCCTGGGCAAGACGTCGCTCAGCCTGATTGTCGCCCATGAGATGGGCGTCAATATCAAGATTACCTCGGGGCCGGCCATTGAGCGACCGGGCGACCTGGCCGCCATCCTGACCAATCTCCGCAAGGGCGATATCCTGTTCGTGGACGAGATCCACCGCCTCGGCAAGGTGGTTGAGGAAGTCCTCTACCCCGGCATGGAAGACTTCGCCCTGGATATCGTCGTCGGCAAAGGGCCGACCGCCAAGAGTATCCGCCTAAAGCTGCCGCGCTTTACCGTCATCGGCGCGACCACGCGGTTTGCCATGTTGAGCAACCCACTGCGGGATCGCTTCGGAGCCGTCTTCCGACTAGACTACTATGACCTGCCAACCCTTACCACCATTGTGCAGCGCAGCGCGAGTATTTTAAAAGTCGAGATTGATGAGACGGGGGCGACAGAGATTGCCCGCCGCGCGCGGGGCACCCCCCGCATCGCTAACCGCCTGCTGCGCCGCGTGCGCGACTTCGCCCAGGTCCGCGCCGAGGGCCACATCAGCGCCTCGGTCGCCCGCGACGCCCTGGACCTGCTGGCCGTGGACCCACTGGGCCTCGACGAGATTGACCGACGTGTCCTGGCCGCCATCATTGATAAGTTCGACGGCGGCCCGGTCGGGCTGGACACCATCGCGGCGGCGGTGGGCGAGGACGCCGATACTATCATGGATGTTTACGAGCCGTACCTGCTCCAGTTGGGCTTCCTGGACCGCACGCCGCGCGGCCGCACCGCCACCCGCCTGGCCTACAGCCACCTGGGGCGCAACGGCGGCCCGCCGCCCCAGCAGCCCTCGCTCCTCTAGTCATTGCTATAACAGAACGCAAATTTTAGGTGTTGGTTACGCATCATGACAGATTTTGAGACAATAGGACGAATTTTGCTGGTCGGCGGGGTTCTGCTGGCCGTCGTCGGCCTGCTGGTCATCGGCGCCGGACGGCTCGGCTTGCCCATTGGTCGGCTGCCCGGCGACATCAATATCCAGCGCGGCGGCCTGACCGTCTTCATCCCCCTGGTTTCATGCCTCCTGGCGAGTCTCGTCCTCACCGTCGTCGTCAACCTGGTACTGTGGATACTACGTAGAACGCCGTAGTTTGGTTCCGCATTCACACCAAAAGTCGCTCAATTTGGCAAAAAGAGGCTGGCTGCCTCAGGACCGTCCTGAGTAGCCAGCCTCTTGTGTTCAGAATGATGCATCGAATGGTAGGGGAAGCCTGGCCTCGAAAGAACTTAATCCGTTCAATCTGCTCCTCAAATCCGCTGACGGCGTGTTCTTTAGGCTAACTCTACGATTTTGACACCACCCTGAGTATCAGAGCGCCTACGAGGAGCGCCCCTAACGCTGTATCTCAATCTCCCCCAGGTCCACGGCGGCGTTGGGCCAGGGCGCGTTGGCCGCGTTGAGCGCGGGCAGGCGGGCCAGTGTCGTCGGGTCGTAGAGGCCGGTCAGCAGGTGGTAGCGGCCCGGCGGTAGGTCGGCTGGCAGCGTCAACTGCACCGTGTCGGCGACCACTTCGCCCTCCACCCAGCCTGTCGTCGGTCGCGTCCCGCCCGCCGGCGGGCTGTCCGACTGCGCCCGCAGTTGGCCCCCCGCGTCCACCAGGTGCAGGAAGCGGGTGTAGCCCCGGTCCGGCGCGGCCAGGGCACGCCAGTGCAGTGTCACGCGGAGAGGCTGGCCGGGCGCGGCCGGTGTGGGGGCCACGTCGTAGCCGAGAAGGGTGATGGACGAGCCGAGGCGCGCCGACACCGAATGCTGGATCGGGCCTGGCTCGAAGCGGCGCGGCGGCCCCTGGACCGCTATCTTGCCCAGGTCCACCGGCCCGGCGTCGCCCACGCGGAGCCGGAGGCGGTACGCGCCCACCTCCAGCGTCGTGGGCGGTGTGACGCGATAGCGCGGTTTGACGATTTCACCGACGCGCCAGCGGGACGGCGGGTAGGTGGTGGCGATGGGCAGCGTCTGCCTCGCCACGGCTTGCCCGGCGGCGTCGAGCCACTCCAGGCTCATCGTCTCCGCCGGCTGTCCCTCGCTCCGCTGCCACGTCAGGCCCAGCGTCGTGGAGCCGCCCGGCGGCACGACCGCGTCTAGCGTCGGCTGGCGCACCAGGCGCAGGCCGCTGCCCTGGTCCTGGCCCGCCTGAGCCTGGTCCACCTCGCCGCCGTCCGCCTTCATCTCCACCGTGCCAAGCGTCGTCCATAGCCCTTTGAGCGAGCCGTCCGCCCCGGTGATGGGCAGCGGCTTGCGCTCGGCGTCGGTGAGGGCCAATTCGAGGCGGTAGGGGCCGGCGGGCAGGGCGCGGTCATAGCGCATCTCGAACTGCTGCCAACCCACGTCGCCCGGCCGCCACTGGTCGCTCAGGTAGGATAGGCGGTCGTCCTGCCCCCACACCTGCCCCTGGCTGTCCACCAGTCGCACCGCGAAGGTGCGCGCCTGGTCCAGCGCCTGCCGGGCCTGCCAAATCGCTCCCACGCGCAACAGGCCATCGCGGGGCCGTTCCGCCGGCACATCCCCCTCTAGCAGCCAGGCATCGCTCCCCAGGCTCAGCGCCAGCGAGGGGGGCGGCGCGTCGTCCCCATTGTCGAAACCAATCAGGGTCAGGCTTGTCGGGTCAACGTGCGGGGCGCGGTCGCGCGGCACGACGGCTTTGACGACGGACGGCTTACCGACCGGATCCGTAGCAACCGTCTCAAACGTCGCGCCCACATCGCGCAGCCGCCGCCTAAGGCGAGAGTTTGGCTCGGCGGCCGTGCGGGCCAGGAAATAGACGATGTCGCGCTGGCCGGCCGGGAAGACGACGCTGCCCTGCTGGCCGTCGAGCCAGCGGCCCTGGTCAAGGGTCGCCGGTGCTTCCCAGGCAATGGAGTTGTGTTTGTAGTGTTCGGTGACCACCACCACCTCGGACTGACCGGCGGCGAGTTCCTGACCGGCCAGGTGGGCGAGGGTGACATAGTCCGTGTCGTAGTGGTAATAGGTGTCGGGAGCGTTGGCCCAATAGTCGAAGTAGCCGTAGGCCGTGCGGATGCCTTCCCCCGCCACCAGGGCCAGGCAGACGACAGCGGCCAGGGCCACGCGCTGGCGGGCCTGGACCCGACGGTTGAGCCAGTCCAGGGCGACCACCAGCCCCAGCGCTGGCAGCACATAGACGAAGGGCAGCGCGCCCAGGCCGCGCACCGAGTTGGGACGGCCTTCCACCGACAGGAAGCTGGGGATGAGCATAATCCCGAGCCAGATCAGGGTCATGGCGTAAGCAGCCCAGGGTGGAACCGGGTCATCCTCGTCAGGGGGCCGGCGGCGGGGCCAGGCGCGCCACAGGCACACGGCCAGGCCGAGGGCGGCCAGGATAGACAGCAGCGGGTCGAAGATGGGCCAGGGGGCGATGTTGAACCGCCAGTTGTGGTCGCCCTTGACGCTGAACATGCCCAGGACTTCCACCACGTTGTCGCGCATCGCGCCCCATGTATCGCCGCCGGTCAGGTCAGGGTTGAGCGCCCAGGTCTGATCGGCGCGGACGAACAGGTACTCGGGATTCTGGGCATAGAACACGAACAGCGGCGTGGCGATGACCGTCGCGGCGACAAGCAGGACGGCCAGACCGCCGAGCCGCGCCCGCATAAAGCGCCACTCGCCGACGGCAAGCCAGGCCAGCCAGAGGACGAGGGCGACGGGGACCAAGCGGCTGGCGTAGTAAGTGTAGGCGGTCAGGCCGAGGGCCGCGCCAGCCAGGGCGTACCAGCGCCGCTGCTGGGTGCGGAAGGCGACCCACAACGCCCACAGCGTCGCCATCTCACACATCGGCAGGGTGATGACGCGGAAGCCGTTGCGACTATTGACCAGGTGCCACGCCGATGTCGCCACCAACCCCGCCGTGAACAGGCCCATCCAGCGCCCCTGCCACGTCCGTGCCCCCCCGAAAGCTTCGCGGGCCAGCAGGAAGGTCAGCAGGATCGTCAGGCTGCCGTAGACCGCGCTTGTCAGGTGGATGGCGCGGCCGGTGCGCCCGACGAGGCTCATCATGCCGGCGATGGAGTAGAACATCAGCGGCTCCATCCCCGTATAGGCGGTGTAGAAGATGGGCCGCGTCTGGCCGATGTACGTCTCCCAGGCCAGCAGGGCGTTCTCGGCCTGGTCATAGTGGAGGCCGGGCGGCAGGCTGTCAATGCGGTAGAAGCGCAGCCCGATGCCGACCAGCATCACGACGGCAAGCAGCGCCCAGTCGAAACGCCAGGCGGCCCAGCGGGACGGAACAGCGGGCCGGAGGCGAGCATCCTGGCCCAGTTGAGGCACAGTCATATTTTCTCTCTACCTTAGCGGGCCCTGGTAGACCCAGACATAGTCGAGGCTACCGACGCGACGCACATACAGGGGCGTCAGCCCGGCGGTCGCCTGGGCAATGGCGTCATTGCGCTGGCGATCGGTGATGTAGACCACCAGGTAGTCGGCGTCGCGCCAGGGTTGAGCTTTTTCGGGCAGGACGACCTGCCCCCGGAACCAGGGCGCGAGACCGACCGCGCCCCAGGTAGCGACGCGGGCTGTCTCGGCCGCGGGTTGGACGGCCAGGTACTGCGCCGCCCCCTCCAGCCCTTCCCCCCAGCCCAGCGGTAGAATTCGCTCGGCCGCCGCCTGCCCCCCAACCAGAGGATTATACCACGCCAGGTAGTAGGGGTGGAAGCTCAGGACGGACAGTGTTTGGACGAGGAAGAGGAGGGCGAGGAGCAATGCGTGATGCGTGATACGTAACGCGTATTTCGTATTCCGTATTCCGTACTGATTACTGACTACTGGATACTGACTACTGACGGCCCCCAGGCCGATACCCGCCGCCAGGACCAGCGGGACGAGGGCTGGCAGGAGATAGCGGTCGAACTTGGCCGCCGACAGCGACAGCGCCACGCCGAACAGCAGGGCGTACAGCAGGAGCGCCCCGACCGTCCGCCACGGAACGCCTGCCTCCCGCCGCCAGGCGCGCCAACCCAGCACGGCCAGGCCCAGCCACGTCAGTGGGGCGGTACGGAACAGCGCGACGAGGGGGTAGAACAGCGGCCCCGGCGTAACCGTCGCCTCCCCCAGGAAAAACGTCGGGTCGTAGGCCGTCGGCGCGTAGGCTGTCAGCGTCTGGTAGAGCGCGCTGAGCGTCTGGCCTGGTGTGGTCCACATGGCGGGCCAAACCGCGATATAGGTCAGCG
Organism: Anaerolineae bacterium; assembly: GCA_026129165.1. Taxonomy (GTDB): domain Bacteria; phylum Chloroflexota; class Anaerolineae; order Epilineales; family JAHCIE01; genus JAHCIE01. The sequence continues at coordinate 10,221 of JAHCIP010000089.1, read as the reverse complement.
CGGCCACCAGCGCCCAGGCCAGGCCGGGTAGGACAGCCACTTTGACGAGAGGGCGAACCAGGCGAGCGAAGGGGATGGCAGAGTGGGCGGGTGGGGCCTTGATCGGCTGAAGAAGGTACAGGGGGTGGGCGGATAGGCTGGACTGCCGAACCAGCGGCCAGGCGGCGACGGCCCTCCACCGACCGAGCAGGGTCAGACCGATGTAGCCGAGCACGAAGATGTTCTTTTCGTCGTCTTCTGGAGCACGGCCAGGCCGCCCAGGACAGCGGCCAGGACGAGATACCGCCGCCCCCCACCGCCCCACAGGTAGACGAGCCAGGCCAGCAGGCTCAGGGTCATCAGGCTGGCGAGGACGGCGTCGAGGGCCGTGACGCGCTGGAATGGGCCAGAAAAAAGGGGTCGAAGGCCAGCAGGACGGCGCTGACCAGGGCGGCGCGCGACCCGACCAGGCGGCGCAGGAGCATGAAGATTCCCCCCACGGCCAGAGCCGTCAACAGCGCGGTCATGGGCGTGACCGTCGGCCACTCGTCGGCCACCGCGCCCAGCATGGGCAGGTCGTCGGCCGCATAGCGCGGCCGGCCGGCGGCGCGGCTCGTCTCCCAGACTGCATCCCCGCCCAGCCAGCCCTTGACGCTGACCGCCGCGCTGCCCAGCCACATGGAAACGACACCCGGCTGGCCGATGACATACGTGCGCGGCCAGTTCTCGGACTGGACGGCGCGCCAGAAGCGCAATGAAGCGTGGGTCCAGAATAGCTCGTCCCAGGTGGCGAACTGGTTCAGGCCGGCCAGGCGCGGAGCCAGGGCGACCAGAATGAGCAGTAGAGCCAGCCAGCGCGTCTTCATGCGGCGCCTCCCCTCGACCTCACTCGCCAGTCGGCGGCGAGCGCTCCCAATGTCACCAGTAGCATCCCACTAGAGACAGCCAACCCAATTTTGACCAGCGGCGGGTCAAAACGCAATTCGACGTGGCGCGGGCCAGCGCTGACGGGCACAGCCATGAGCGTCAGGTGCGCCCGCAGCGCCGGCGCGGGCGAGCCGTCCACCGTCGCCTGCCAGCCCGGATACCAGACCTCAGACAGCGCCAGCAGACCATCCATCGGCGCGTCGAAGTCATAGGCCAGGTGGCCGGGGGCGACCTCCACGATGCTCACAGGCGTTCCCTGAGTAGGAAGGGGGGGGGAAGACGTGGGAAGAGTTTCTAGGTTGCCCCCCACCGCCTCCGGCGTCTCAGCCGCTAACAGCGCCACCCGCCATGGGTCGAATTGGGGGTCGGCCAGCCGCGCCAGCGCCGTCGCGTCGTCCACCCGCGCGGCCTGGGCGACAAACCAGGCGCGCGGGCCAGGCTCCGTCCGCAGCAAGAAGGTCGTTTCCGGCGCGCCGGTGACTGGGTTCTTGACGGGCAACCGCGTCACCTCCGTCTGCCCGGGACTATCGCCGTGCCAGGTCAGGACCAGGCCGACATTGAGCATCCGGCGGCGGCGTTCCGCTGGGACGCTGGCGTAGAAGTCGGCATAGTGCTGCGTGCGGAGCGGGCTGGCCCCCCAGGTGTCCTTGACGCCCGCCAGGATGCCCCAGTTGGCCGGCAGGCGGTACTCGTTCTCCACCCGCAGTGGGCCGGGCGCAGCCTGGGCCGGGGCGACCAGAGCCGCTGGATAGCCCAGGTCGGGCGGCAGCGGCGCGCCAATGAGCAGCGGTGCCGCCACTCGCCACAGATCCAGCGCGGTCAGGGCGACGAGGATGAAGGGATTAAGGATTAAGGATTGAAGACTAAAGACTGTCCCTTGCGCTCTTCCGGTTCGTGTCCATTCGTGTGAATTCGTGGATTGGCCTCTCTGCCTTCCCCCCAATCCCCACTCCCTAATCCCTATTCCCCCTATTCCCGCCAGCATCGCCAGGCTGAAGCTGACCAGGAGGGCGGCGCGTTCCTGCGACTGGAACAGGTTGAAGCCGGGGACGAGTAGGTAGAACACCGGGTAGACGAACAGGCTGCCCCCGAACGAGAGCAGCAGGGCCACCAGACTCAGCCCGGCCCAGAAGCGAGTATCCCCGCGCCTCGCGCCCCGCGCCAGGGCCACGACGGCCAGCGCCAGCGGGACCAGGCCGACGTAGAGCGGCGACCACAGGCTGACCAGGCCCGGCACGACAAGGCCGACCAGGTCGCGGAAGGGGAAGCCATGCGCGAGGCGGTCGTAGCTGGCGGCGGCCCGCACCGACAGCTGCATGTATTCCAGCGACGGCAGGTATTGGACGGCAGCCAGCCCCAGCCCTATAAGGGCGGACAGGGCCACCGGCACGACGCCGCGCCACCAGCCAATACCCAGCGCCCACGCGCGGTAGACCGCCCACGCCAGGACAGTATAGCCGACATACATGACCGACTGCGGGTGCCCCGGCAGCAGGGCCATCGCCCAGGCGATGGTAAGATAAAAGACTGTAGATTGAAGATTGAAGACGGAGGACGGAGGACGGCGCGTCGGCCTTTCCGAAGAGGTATCTTCAATCTTTAATCTTTCGTCCTTCTTCCTTTGTCCTTCGTCCTCCGTCTTTAGTCTTTTCTCCACCAGCCACAGCAGCAGCGGCAGCCAGGTATCTGTCTGGAGGACCGCCAACTGGAGGACGGGGTAGCTGGTCAGGTAGCCGCCGAGGGCGAAGGCCAACGCCGCGATGAGGGCGGCCCCACGGTCACCCAGGCGATCCCGCGCCAGCAGATAGGTAAACGCGCCCGCCAGGAACAGGTGTAGCGCGACCTGGGCATACAGCGCCCACAGCGGCAGGTCGCCACCGAGCAAGGCAGCCAGGAGCAGCATCACCAGATTGGGGGGGTAGAAGATACCCGATTGAATGTCGGCCAGGAAAGGGTGGCCGCTGAAGGTGTACGGGTTCCACAGCGGGAGCCGACCATGGGCCATCTCCTGGGCGGCGAAGTGGGCAAAGGCGTAGAACTGGTCTACAAAGTCGCCCGGCGGGAAGCCGGCCCGGCCGACGAGCGCCGGTCCCACGAGGCTGAGGACCAGCGCCGCCAGGAAGAGCAAGGGCCACAGGTCAGACCGGGACCAGCGCATCCTGCTACCTGCCTACCGTCAACGGGCCAAGGTTCGCCAACCGCAATTCCGCCCCACTCGAACTCGCATACAGTACGACCTGCCAGGTGTAGACACCCGGCGTCAAGGCGTGGGGCAAACGCACCGCGTAGCGGTCACTCACCACCTCGCCGGGCCGCCAGTCGGCCCCGACGCGAGCGCCGTCCTGCGGCAGGCGGTCACGCTGCCAGATCGGACCGCCTGCCGCGTCCAGCAGGCGCATGGACACCTTGAGGTCAGACGGCATCGGCGTGCTGGGCGTCCACTGCACGTCAACGGCGACAAGGTCGTCGGGGCGGGCCTGCTGGCTGGAGACGGCCCACGCCACGCCCACGTCGGCTGGGCCGCTGACCTGGGCAGCGGGCAGAGCGGGTGGCAGCGCGGGCGGGAAGTGGTAGGCCCACACGTGGATGGGGCCAAAGCCGCGAGCGTCCAACTGGTAGCCGTGTTGGTCGAGCCAGGTCTTGACCGCCCCGCCCTCGATGGGGACTTCCGTCGCCAGCCAGATGCCGGCAATTCGCGGCATCTCGGCCACCATCTGCACGACCTCACTTGAGCCTGACGGCCGATCGCGCCAGCGGCTGCTCTGCAAGTTGACGACCTTCTCTAAATTGTCACTGCCATAGCGCCGCGCGAGCTGCTGGCTTGGCCCCTGGAGCAGCAGGGCGTCCTGGGGGCTAGCGCGGTCGAGAAGGTAGGCCATGTAATTCTTATAGTACGCCTTGGCGTAGTCCAGGTCGGTGTACCACAGGGTCAGGCTGACGCCGCAGACCACGAGGACGACGGCCAGAGCCGCGCCGCTGAGCCAGGGCAGCCGCCGCAGCGCGAGGATCCCCTGAGCCAGCGCCAGACTGTAGATCGGCGTGGCGGCGATGAAGTAGCGCGGGTGGAAGTCGGGCTTGACGGCCAACAGAACCAGCACGACCAGGGCCGGCACGGCCAACGCGGCCAGCGTGAGGGCCAGGGCATCGGCCGGTCGAGGCTTACCCCGGTGGTCGAGGGTTGGGGCAACCCTCGTGGTTGCCCTGTCCGGGGCAGGCCCAAGACCTGCCTCTACCGAAGTCCGAGCCTTCCGCGTCAACGACACCACGCCCACCACGTACAAGGCCAGGGCCAGCGCGCTGAGCCAGGGGGCGACGCCTGTCGGAACCGTCGCGCCGAAGGTGTAGCCGCTGACCAGTTCGGGCAGCGTGTACGCCACCGGCTCGCGCCAGCCGGGGAAGTCCAGGAAGCGGATAACACGCGGCAGCCAGGGGACGAAGAGGAGGGCAATCCCCAGCTCAGCCAGCGCGAAGGCCCGCAGCCGGGCGGCGCGGTTGTCCGAGGCCATCGCAATATGCGTCAGGGCGTACAGCCCGCAGATGACCAGGGCCAGCGCGGCGTAGTAGTGGGTGTACAGGACCAGGGCGGAGGCGAGAATATAGGCCAGCCAGGCGAGCCAGCGCCCGCCAGGGGCGGGCAGACTCCGATCAAGGTGCGGCTGGGTCAGGGCGCGGTCGAGGGCCAGGTAGGCCGCCACACTGAGCGCGGCCAACTGAGTGTACATCCGCGCGTCCTGCGCGTACCAGACCTGGAACGGGTTAAGAGCGAACAACAGTGTTCCCAGGGCGGCGGCTGGCCGGCCAAACAGGCGGCGGCCCAAGACATACAACAGAGCCAGTGTCAGCGTCCCCCACACGACGGAGGGGAAACGCAGCGCGAAGTCGCTGTCGCCCGCCACCCCGGTCCAGGCGTGGAGCAGGACGAAGTAGAGGGGCATCTGCTCAATGGGCAGCCCCTGGAGGAGGGCCGAGGGCAACTGAGCCGCGCGGTTAAGGGTGATGAGTTCATCGCTCCACAGGCTTTGCTGGTCCAACCAGGCCACGCGCAGGCCAAAGGCGAGCAGCGCCGCCGCGAGGGGCAGCCCGGCCAGGAGAGCCGGGGTAGCCCAGACCAGCGCCGGCCAGCGGCCGAGGCGAGGCCGAGCCGAGGCGAGGTCATCCCGCCTGGCGACGCCGGCCACTACTTGCGCTCCACCGCGACCACCAGGTCGCGCACCAGCAACTCCGTTCCGCCCTGGACGAGCGGTCGGCGCTCGCCCGTCGCCAGATCGTACCATCCCACCCGCACGCGATAGGTTCCCAGAGCCAGGTTGTCGGGCAGCCGGAACTGGATCAGGTCCAGCACGACCTCATCCGTCGCCCAGCGCGAGGTCGGATACCACGTGGCGAGGGGTTGGTGGTCATCCTGGAGGACTGTCTGACCCGCCGCGTCGACCAGGTGGGCGAACAGGGTCAGGTCCCGGCTCAGCGGTTGGGCCGTGCGCCAGTACAGCAGGAACTGGGCGCGGTCGCCTGGACTCAACTGGGTGTCCCCACTGACCCCCACCAGCACTGGCGCGGCATCGAAGCGGTCCAGCCGCGTCTCGTCCGGCCTGACCGCCGTCCAGCGCACCGTCTCGCCGTCCACCTGCGGCCGCGCCGTGCTCGGTAGCTCATACTGGATCAGCAGCGGTTTGCCCTGGCGGTCGTTGACTACCGTGCGGGTCGCCGCCTCGTCCAGCCAGCCGCCCAGTTGCCGCGCCCGGCGGTCCTGGTCGCCTGGAAAGACGTAGTGCGCGACCTGCCCATTGTCGGGCGGCAGGACCAACCCGCGTTCCATGTCCAGGGCAACGGGCGGGTTGTCGCGCGTCAGGAATGTGACCGTGGCATGGGTGGCCCACACCGGCGCCAAGTAGACCGGGCCGCTGGCCTGCCAACCCTGGACGGCGCGCACAGCGTCCTCTTTGTCGGCGTCATACGAGTAGTACAGCCCCGGCGCGTTGGCCCACACGCCAAAGTAGTCGTAGGCGGTCCACAGGCCCGATAGGGTCAGAACCAGAATAGGGAGGACGTAGTGCGTAGTGCGTAATGCGTGATGCGTATTTCGTATTTCGTATTTCGTATTTCGTCCCCCGTCCTCCGTCCTTCGTCCTTCGTCGTCCGTCCTTCGTCGTCCGTCCTCCCTAATCCCTCTTCCTATGCTTCCTATGCCTTCCAATCCGACGGCGGCAACCAACGCCAGGACGGGGAGCAGGCCGATGGCGCGGGAGAAGTTGGGCGCGGCGTCGCTCAGGAGCGTCGGCGCGACGCCGATGCCAGTCCAGAGCAGGAGCAGAACATACGGCGCGCGGTTCAGCCCTCGCTCTCGCCAGCCATCGCGCGCGAGCAGAACGAGGCCCACGCCGAAGCACACCGCCAGCAGCGGGTCGAAGGCAGGGCGGTAGGGCAGGTTGTGGAAGTTGGAGCGGTCGCCGGCTACGAAGACCATGCCCAGCACGGCTCCTGCCTGGTTCAGCAGGCTGCGCGCCGCGCTGGCGAGACCGCCGGCCGTGTCAATGGCGAAGACGTCGCTGGGATGGCCCCAGAACAGCCATGGGTGATTCAGGAAGTACAGGCCCAGCGGGAGGAACAGGACCAGGCTGACCGCGCCGACGAGGCCCAGGCTTGCCAGGTAGCGGAGCGCCTGCCGTCGGTCGGCCCACGCCAGCCAGAGGGTGTACAGGGCCAGCGCGAAGGGGATCAGGCGGCCCGTCGGGTGAGCGTAGACGCTGCCGGCCAGAGCGACTCCGGCCAGGAACAGGGGCACAGGCCGCAGCGGGCGCGGCCGCGTCCCGGCGTCGTAAGCCCAGAAGACAAGCGTCATACCCAGCGGGACGAGGATGGCGCGGATAGAGTAGCGGCTGAAATGGACGTGCCAGTAGGTGACGGTGAGGACACCCGCCGCCAACAACCCCAGCCATCGGGCCTCCGGGCGCTGGCTCAGCAGGCGGGGGAGCGCCAACGCGACGACGACCAGGGTGAGTAGACCGATCACCGCCGAGGCCAGGCGCAGAACGCCCAGGCTGGGGCCGAACAGGCCCAGGAACAGCGCCTGCCAATAGCTGAGCAGCGGCTCGCGGCCCCCATTGGCCGGGAAGAACAGGTCACGGGCGCCTTGCTCGACGCGCCAGGCGTCTATGGCGTTGTAGGCTTCATCAAATTGAAAACCAGGGGGAATACGGTCCAGGGCCGGTAGGCGGAGGAGGGCGGCGGCGAGCAGGATGACGGCCAGCCCTAGCCACCAGAAGCTCACCCCTACGCCAACGCGACGGGCGGCCGGCGTAGAAGCTGGGGGAGCGACCCCATCTTCCAGATCCCGAGTGACACTGCCTTCGGTCATTCCGGTATCCGTTGCGCCAGGGCGATGGCCGACACGCCCACCGGCAGATTCACCTCTCGTACCAGCCGCGCTTCCAACAGGAGAATGTGGGTCAGGATCGTGTTGAGCCACGCGGGCGGCATCTGGACATCCGACGTGCCTTCCGCGGCCAGGGGGAAGACGTTCTCCAGGAAGCGCTTCGTCGCGGCCGCCGGCAGGAGCAGCGTGTTGGCATAGGTCGCCCGTTCGACGCGGAACCCGCTGGCCTGGAGTTTGGCGCACATCTCGCTCAGCCGATACCGATGGTGGGTGTGCACCGTCTTGTCGTGTTGGCCGCGCAACGCCTCGAACGCGGGCACCTTCACCAGCAGATAGCCGCCGGGCCGCAGCACGCGGCGGAACTCGCGCAACGCGGTCATGTCCTCGTGCACCTGGAGGTGATACAGCACATCAATGCACGTCACCAAGTCGAACACGCCGTCGCGGAACGGCAGGCTCTCGACCGAGGCCAGCCCCAGGTTCGGCAAGGTGCGCCGCTGCGCCCAGCCGAGCGCGGTCGCCGATAGGTCTACGCCGACCGCCCACCCTTCTTCCGACAGACGCGCCAACAGGCCACCCGTCCCGCAGCCAGCGTCGAGGATACGCGGCCTCCGCGTCTCTTCATAACCTCCCGAAGGTTCGGAAACCTTCGGGAGGGTGGAGCCACGCGGCTGCAAGTGTCCGTTGAGCAGGCCCAGCGTCGTCTCGCGCATGCCGACGTACCACCAGTGCTTATCCTCGGCCGCGTACATGCGGGCGTATTCGTCAAGGTTCATACCAGTGCTGAGTGCTGGGTGGGCCAATCAGCGCCCATCACCAGTAGTGCTGTCCGTACTGACGATAAAATTGGACGGTCCGCGCCAGCCCTTCCCGCAAGTCCACCTTCGGCTCCCAACCCAATTCGCTCTGAATCCGCTTGTAGCTGCTGTAAATATCGCCTACGTCAATCTTCTGGCGTTCAGGAGGGAAGGGTTTCAGACGGTAGCGCCCCGTGCCCGCCACGGCGAGCAGCGTCTCGACCACTTCCAGGTGGCTGTAGGGGCGCGGCGCGCCGAGGTTGTAGACCTGGCCATTGGACTGCTCGCTGGCCGCCGCCCGCAGCAGCGCCTCCACCGCATCGTCCACATAGGTGTAATCGCGCAACTGATTGCCATCACCCCAGATTTCGATTTCCTGGTCGCTGACCGCCAGCCGGATAAACCAACCCAGCACCGTCTGGCGGCTGTGCTTCATCAGCATGCGCGGGCCATAGGTCACGGTCATGCGCAGCGCTGTAGCGCGGATGCCATAGACATTGTTGTAGAGGATGTGGTAGTGTTCCCCAGCCCACTTGTTGATGCCGTTGACATCCACCGGGTAGACCAGATGGTTCTCATCCAGGGGCAGGTACTGGGGGCGGCCATAGATCTGGCGCGTCGAGGCGTAGATGATCTTGATGTTGGGGTTGCCCTTGCGGCACGCCTCCAGGATGGACAACTGGCTGCGGCAGTTGATGTCCAGGTCGGTGTAGGGGTCGCGCATGCTGTCAATGTGGCTCAACTGCCCCGCCAGGTTGAACAGGTAGTCCTGCCCCTGGACCAGGTAGCGCATCGAGTGCTCGTCGCGTACGTCCGCGATGTTGATCCGCACGCGATCCTTGATGTCCTCGATGTTGAACAGGTTCCCACCATAGTCGGGAACCAGCGAGTCAACGAGGACAACCTCCGCGCCCAGGTCAACCAGGCGGTGGGCCAGATTGCTGCCGATGAACCCCAGACCGCCGGTGACCAGGACACGCCGGCCCGTAAATGAATCCGTGTAAGGCATACCGCAAAGTGTACCATAGACATGATACGGCGGCAAAAAGCAGGTGGGCTATTTTCAGGAGCCTCAATTATAGGGCGTGGGGAGGTAGCCCTTTATAGCGAGGCACATAGGCGGCTTCAATTTGTTCAGAGAACCGCTCTAATCTCAAAGGCGAGGCGGGCGAAGGGATATCGGGCGAGATACTACCATCCTCAGGCTTCCAAATGGTAAGGGCGATGGACTCAGCCATATAGGGAGGGCCATCTACCCCACTGCGGCGCGCCAATCGTTCGAGTGTTTCAATGATGGCCGACCCTACGGTAGACGAAAAGCAGGGATAGGGAATGATGACCATAAAGGCAACGATGGCGTGTGGAAAGCGACTATGAACGGTTGTCGCTTCTGTAGCCAGGTCGTTGACCATATTCTGCCAGTTCTTGCCTACACTCTTCGTATCATTCAGTGTCTTGCTATCGAAGGCAAAGCGTAGTCCATCCGGTCGATAGCCAACGTCAAAGTTCTGCGGCCGGACGCCGCCAATGATACGCACTGGCCCCACCTCGACACAGTCTGGGTGAGGTGGCGTACGCGCATTCGCAATTAGGCGCGAGGATGGGGATACCCCCTAGCAATGTAGCTAAGGCTCGTCCTACGGCCATGTCGAATAGATTTCCCAGTTGCGTGGATGAAAAGGGCGGCGTGCGACTCAGACTTCCATTATTTTCCCGCCATTGAGCGCCAAATTGGGCTAACTCGGACTGATTGATTTGGATGGGCGGCATAGAGGCGAGTTTAGCCATTGGAATTCCATTCTCATCAATCTGCCGCGAATTCAACGAGCTCGGAGATGGGTTGGCTGTTAGGCGAACGCTTATACTTTCGCTGGATACGACGATTACGGAGCTTCTGCCACATATGGCGCAGCATGTGAGTCTCGTATCGGGTCAACCCTAGACCTCGGATGAGCAGAACATCGTCGGTAAGATTGAGGACTGTCTCAATCTCGCCTGCCCGCACTAACTTATCAAGCTGATCCAAATCTAATGCCTCGCTATTGGTCAAAGGCAAAGGGAGTGTTTCAGCCTCATTCGGTTCAAGCTCAAGAACACCGCCGCCGTAACTTCGCCCAATAACCTCGGCGAAGGCGAATGTCAATG
>JAHCIP010000088.1 GCA_026129165.1 Anaerolineae bacterium | reverse complement strand
GCGCCGTGTCACGACGCTGCCCGACGAGGTCGAGACGATTGGGCAGGCAGTGCGTGACGCGCTGGCCCGCCGCGCTGACCTGATTCTGTGCACCGGCGGCCTCGGTCCAACCGCCGATGACCTGACGCTGGCTGGCATCGCGCAGGGTGTGGGGCAGCCGCTGGTCGAAGACGCCGCCGGGCTGGACATGGTGCGCCGCCGCTACGACGACCTGGCCGCGCAGGGCTATGTCCAGCCAGGACTCAATGCGGGTCGGCGCAAGATGGCGCGGCTGCCCCAGGGGGCCGTACCGCTGTGGAACTCGGTGGGCGGCGCGCCGGGCGTGCGGCTGGATGTCGGGCCGTCGGTTATCATCGCCCTGCCTGGCGTGCCAGAAGAGATGAAGGCCATCTTCCTGGAGAGCCTGAGCGACCTGCTGGCCGAGCGTCTGCCGCTGGCCTATGCGGAGCGCGCCGGGCTGGCCCACATGCAGGACGACTCGCGGCTTGCCCCGCACCACCAGGCCGGCAGCGCGGCCTACCCGGATGTCTACATCAAGACGCGCGTCCAGGTCTTCGGCGCGTCGGACGTGATTCGGATCACCTTCGCCGCCTCCGCGCCAACCCAGGCCGAGGCCGAGGCGCGGGTGAACGCGGCCTTCGCGGCCATGACGGCCACGCTGGGCAAAGCGGGGCTTCGATTCAGCGCGGAGGGGGAATGAGCCTGACATGGGAGAGTGGGGCCGTCTTTGGTGCGCCCGGCGGCCGCCATCGTGTTCTCGGCTATGCCGTCGCCGCCGCCCTCGTCACCCTCCTTTTGTGGGGGCAGCCGTGGGCCGCCTGGCTGCTCTACCCGCTGCGTCTTCTCGTCACCCTGGTTCACGAAGGGGGGCACGCCCTGGCGACGCTGGTGACGGGCGGCTCGGTCGAGCGTATCCTGGTCCAGCCCGACGCTTCGGGTGTTACCTTCTCGCGCGGTGGGTGGGCGCTCGCCATCGCCCCGGCCGGCTACATCGGCGCGGCGGCGTATGGCGCGGCTATGCTGTCGCTGATGCGCGGCTCGCTGGCCGGGCGGCGCGCCTTGTACACCAGCGCGATTCTGCTCGGGCTGTTGACGCTCCTGTTTGTCCGTAACCTGTTCGGCTTCGCGGCGGGTGTCGGGCTGACGGTAGGGCTGGCCGCCGCTGGCCGCTACCTGCCCGCCCCAGCCGCCATCTTCCTGTCGTCGTTCCTCGCCGTCCAGTGCTGCTTGAACGCCCTGCTCGATCTGATCGGCCTCGTCTTCTCGACGGGCCTGCTGCCCAGCGGCCACAACGACGCCGTGCTGATGGCGCGCCTCATCCCCCTGCCGCCCATCCTATGGGCGCTACTGTGGTCTATCGCCTCCGCGCTGCTCGTCTGGAGCGCAGTTCGCAGCCTGTGGAACCGCACGCCCTAGAGATCGGACTACCATTCTATGCTTCCCTTGCCAAACCTCAGCATCGGTCACTTCACAGACCTGGAACGCGGGACAGGCTGCACCGTCGTCCTGTGCGAGCAGGGGGCGGTAGCGGGCGTGGATGTCCGCGGGGCCGCGCCTGGCACCCGCGAGACGGACCTGCTCCACCCGTCGAACCTGGTCACCCACGTCCACGCGATCCTGCTGTGTGGCGGCAGCGCGTTTGGCCTGGCCGCCGCCGATGGCGTCATGCGCTACCTCTACGAGCGCGGCGTCGGGTTTCCGGCCGGCCCGGCCCGCGTGCCCATTGTGCCGGCCGCCGTCCTGTTTGATCTGGGCCTCGGCCCGGTGGCCTGGCCCGATGCTGAGGCGGGTTACCGCGCCTGCGGGGCCGCGTCGGATAGCCTGCCCGCCGAGGGCAGTGTGGGGGCGGGGACGGGCGCGACGGTGGGCAAGGTACTCGGTCCGGGGCGGGCCGTCAAGGGCGGCATTGGCTTCGCGTCGGTGCGACTGGCCGACGGCGTGACGGTCGCGGCGCTGGTGGCGTGCAATGCGGGGGGGAGCGTCGTGGACCCGACCACAGGACGGACCGTCGCCGGGCCGCGCGACCTGAACGGCGGGTTTGTGGATGCCGTGGCGGCGCTGACGGCGGGCGCGTCCCAGAATCCCTTTGGCGGAACCAATACGACCATCGGCGTCGTGATGACGGACGCCGGGCTGACCAAAGCCCATGCCTATGCCCTGGCGCGCGCGGCCCACGATGGGCTGGCGTGGGCAGTTCGCCCGGCGCATACCCCTTTCGACGGCGACACCCTGTTCGCCCTGTCCGTCGGGGATAAACCGGCCAACCCGCTGGTCCTGGGGGCGGCGGCGGCGGTCGCCGTCAGTCAGGCCATTGGGCGCGGCGTGCAGGCGGCAACCGGATTACACGGCGTGCCGGCCGTGCGCGACCTATCACCCTCCTCCTGAGAGATGCCTATGCTGCTGGCCTTTGATATTGCCAACGTTCACATTGTTATCGGTCTCTTCGACGGCGACCGACTGGTCGGTCACTGGACCATCGCCACTCGCGCTGAACGCACGCCGGACGAGTACCAGGTCCTACTGGACAGTCTGTTCCAGTTGCGGGGGGCGTCGTTTCGGGACGTGGACGGCGTCGTCCTGGCCTCGGTCGTCCCGCCGCTCACCGGTACCTTTCAGACGATTGCTCAGAACCTGGGCTGCCGGACAATTACCGTGGGCGCTGGGACACCTACCGGCCTCAAGCTGCGGATTGACAACCCTCGCGAGCTGGGGCCGGACCGCATCGCCAACGCCGTGGCGACGGTACGGGTCTATGGCGCGCCAGCCATTGTCGTAGACTTCGCCACAGCGACCACGTTCGACGCCATCGCCGCCAATGGTGACTACCTGGGCGTCGCCATCGCCCCTGGCATTGACATCGCCGCCGAGGCACTCTTCCGCCAGACCTCGCAGTTGGTGCTGGTGGACTTGACACCGCCACCGTCACCCATTGGCCGCAATACGGTCCACGCCATCCAGTCGGGGCTGGTGTATGGCTATGTCGGGCTGGTGGAGGGGATGGTCCGGCGGCTGAAGGCCGAACTAGGCGAAGGGGCGCGCGTCATCGCCACCGGCGACCGCGCCGCTCTCGTCGCCTCGTTGACTGAGTGCCTGGAGGTGGTTGACCCCGACCTGACCCTCACGGGCTTACGAATGATTTGGGAGATGAACCTGGAGGGTTAGCTTATTCCAAGAGGCTGGCGCGGACGCGGGCCATATAGGCCAGGAAGGCCGGGTCTTCGCGTGTATGGGGACCGCGCGGGGCGGGCAGGTCAATAGGGATGTCGGCGCGCACGGAGCCGGGGCGAGGGCTGAGGACGGCTACGTGGTCGGACAGGAAGACGGCATCGGCGATGTCGTGGGTGACAAAGAAGACCGTCAGCCCGGCCTGCGCCTGGATGGCCCGCAAGTCCTCGGTCAGGCGTTCGCGGGTGAGGGCGTCGAGGGCGGCGAATGGCTCATCCAGCAGCAACAGGGGCGGGCGGTAGGCGACGGCGCGGGCGATGGCGGCGCGCTGCTGCATGCCGCCGGAGAGTTGGGCCGGGTAGGCGCGGGCGAAGTCCGTCAGCCCCACCAGGTCCAGGGCCTCCGCCACCCGCGTCTGCCGCTCGGCCTTCGCCAGCCCGATGACTTCCAGCGGCAGCGCCACATTCTCCTCGACCGTGCGCCAGGCGTACAGCGTCGGGTTTTGGAAGACGATGCCATAAGCCCGCGCCCGCCGCGCCTCCTCGGCCGATTGACCGAAGACGTGGATATATCCTTCGCTGGGTTCCAGCAGCCCACCGATCATCCGCAGCAGCGTGGACTTGCCACTGCCCGATTCGCCCACCAGGGTGACAATCTCCCCACGACTGACCACGAGGTTGACCGCGCGCAGGACTGTCAGGTCGCCAAACTGCTTTCCTACATTGTGGCAAACAATGGCTGGCGTTTTTTGCATATTGGAATTATAATCCATCCATGTCGAACGAGAATAGCCTCTACGAACGCATCTACCTCGTCGTCTCCCAGGTTCCTTCGGGTCAGGTGACGACGTATGGCGATGTGGCGCGGCTGGTCGGCGGCGCGTGTGATGCGCGTGTGGTGGGCTATGCCATGGCCGACCTCGGCAAGTATCCCACGTCGCTGCCCGTTCCCTGGCAGCGAGTCATCAACGCGCAGGGCGGCATCAGCACGCGCGGCCCCCGCCAACGCCAGCTCCTGGAAGAGGAAGGCATCGCCTTCACTGAGAAGGGCCGCGTGGACCTGGCGCGCTTCCGCTGGCGTGGACCGGAGCCGGCCTTCATAGCAGAACACGGTCTGACCGCGCTGGACTGGCCCGAGGATGCCCCGCCAGAGCAAGGCCGCCTGCTGTAGGCGCACAATGAACCTCCCAAAGGTATTGAACCTTCGGGAGGTTGAACTTAGTAGGAACGATCCCATGACGACCGCGTATGTGTACGACCCCCGCTATCTGGATCACGCCTCGCTGACAGGTGAACACCCCGAGCGCCCGATGCGCTTGCTCGCGATTAACGATGTGCTGGCCCAGCACGGTCTGCTGGACCGCATGTTGGCCGTGCCGGCCCAGGACGTGACTGACAATGATCTGCTGCGCGTCCACCTGCGCTCCTATGTCAATCGCCTCCAGCAGATCTCGGCTACGGGCGGCGCGCTGCTCGACCCGGACACCTATGTGGCCCGGGGGTCGTATGAGGTGGCGCGGCTGGCCGCCGGCGGTTGTGTCGCTGCCGTGGATGCCGTGCTAGATGGGGTGGTGGACAACGGCTTCGCGCTGATCCGACCGCCGGGGCATCATGCCTTCTCCGACCGAGGCGAAGGCTTCTGCCTGTTCAATAATGTCGCCATCGCCGCCCGCCACGCCCAGGCGCAGGGGCTGGACAAGGTCGCCATCGTGGATTTCGACGTGCATCACGGCAACGGCACGCAGGCCATCTTCTACTATGACCCCAGTGTGCTCTACATCTCGACCCACCAGTGGCCGCTCTACCCCGGCACGGGCCACTGGCGCGAGACGGGGGCCAGCGAGGGGCGCGGTTGCACCGTCAACATTACCTTGCCGCCCGGCGCGGGCGACTTGAGCTTCGCGTTGGCCTGGGAGTACGTCATCGGCCCGGCCCTCACCCGCTTCGGCCCCGACCTGCTGCTTATCTCGGCCGGCTTCGACGCCCACTGGCGCGACCCCCTGGCGATGCTCCAGGTCTCCGTCCCCGGCTACGCCCAACTGATGCGCAACCTGGTCCAGTTCGCCCAAGGCTACTGCCAGGGCCGCATCGTGACCTTCCTGGAAGGCGGCTACGACCTGGACGCGCTGGCCTACGGCTCGCTGGCCGTCGCCCGCGTTCTGCTCGGTGATACCACCCTCACTGACCCGCTGGGCCTGTCGACCTGGCCCGAAGAGGATGCGTCCTCCATGCTGCAGGGCATCGCCAAACTCCACGGCCTATAATGGGCCAGTTTCTCAAGGGCGCGTCGGCAAGATGTAGGGCGGCTGTCAGCTATCCAGCGGCGAAGGGCTGGTAAGGGCGGGTGAGAATGGCTATACTTTGAATATGGGTGGATGAACTGGAAAGGAGTGGCCCATGTTCAGGCGCTCCCTGTTTTGTCTGTTGTTCCTTGCCTCGCTCCTGGCCTGGCTGCAGGCGCCAACACTGGCCGCCGCGCCGCCGTCCGTTACCATACTAACCGTCAAGGGCGCGATTACCCCTATACTCGCCAACTACATTGAGCGCGGCCTCGAAGACGCCGAACAGCGCGGCGACGAGGCGCTGATTCTAAAGCTCGACACGCCGGGCGGCTCGGTCCAGGTCATGGAGGAGATTGTTCAGAGCCTCGCCGCCGCGCGGCTGCCGGTCGTCGTGTACGTCGCCCCGTCCGGCGCGATGGCCGCGTCAGCCGGCACCTTTGTCGTCCTGGGCGGCCATCTGGCGGCCATGGCGCCTGGCACCACCCTTGGCGCGGCCTCGCCGGTGGGGGCGCAGGGGGAGAACATTGGCAGCACTGAGGAGGCCAAGGTCAAGAACGTCCTGGCGGCGCAGGTGCGCGCCCTGGCCCAGCGGCGTGGGGAGGCGGCGACGACATGGGCCGAGCGCACGGTGCGTGAGGCGGTGGCGGCTCACGCCGACGAAGCGCTAGCGCTGGGCGTGATTGATCTCATCGCCGTAGACCAGGACGATCTGCTGGCGCAACTCGACGGCCGCGAAGTTGTGGTCCTGGGTCAACCCCGCGTTCTACACACAGTCGGGGCGACAGTTCGTCCGTTAGCCATGAACCTGGGCGAGCAGGCCGTCCAGGTCCTGGTGGACCCAACCATTGCTTACTTGCTGCTCATTCTCGGCATCAACGCGCTACTGATTGAACTGGGCAATCCAGGCATTGGCTTCGCGGGCGCATTCGGCGGCATCTGCCTGATTCTGGCCCTCATGGGGTTGGGTATGCTTAATGTTAACTTCGCGGGTCTGGCGCTCATCGCCCTGGCCTTCGCCCTGTTTGTCCTGGACATCAAGGTGCAGTCCCACGGCATCCTGATACTGGGCGGGCTGCTGGCCTTTGTGCTGGGCGGGGCGCTGCTGTTCAACACCGCCTACGGCAGCGTGTCGTGGGTGGTCATCCTCGGCACGGCTGGCCTATCGGCGCTGGTGTTCGTCTTCCTGGTCGGCGCGGGCTGGCGCGCGCGCTTCCGCCCGGTGGCGATGGGCCGCGAAACGCTGGTCGGCCAGCTGGCCCAGGTGCGCGGCCGGCTCCAGCCGGCTGGCCAGGTGTTTGTCAATGGCAGCCTCTGGCGGGCCATCACAGTGGATGGTCAGCCGGTCGAGCCTGGGCAGCCGGTGCGCGTCGAGCGCATTGATGGCCTGACGCTCTACGTGCGTCGGGTTTAACCAAAGGAGTTAGCTATGTTAGCGGCACTCACAGGTCTGGCGACCCTGCTGGTCATTATCCTGATTTTTGTCGTCCCACTGGTCTTTGCCGCGATTCGGATCGTCCAGGAGTACGAGCGCGGCGTCATCTTCCGACTGGGCCGCCTCGTGGGGGCGAAGGGGCCAGGGTTGTTCTTCATCATCCCGTTCCTGGACCGCATGGTCAAGGTGGACCTGCGCGTCTTCACCCTGGACCTGCCCTCGCAGGAAGCCATCACCAAGGACAACGTGACGGTCAAGGTCAACGCGGTGGTCTTCTACCAGGTCATTGACCCCACCCGCGCGGTTGTCGCGGTTGAGGACTTCCGCCGCAGTATCTTCCAGATCGCCCAGACCACGCTGCGCTCGGTGCTAGGCCAGTCCGAACTGGACGATCTGCTGGCCCACCGCGACAAGATTAACCAGCAACTCCAGATGATCATTGATGAGGCGACCGAGCCGTGGGGCGTCAAGGTCACGGTGGTCGAGGTCAAGGATGTCGAGTTGCCGCAGTCCATGCAGCGGGCCATGGCGAAGCAGGCCGAGGCCGAACGCGAGCGCCGCGCTAAGGTCATCCACGCCGAGGGCGAAAATGCTGCCGCCCAGCAGCTCTCCGAGGCGGCGCAGACGCTGGCCGCGCAGCCCGGCGCGCTGCAGTTACGCTATCTGCAAACGCTGACCGAAATCGGCGTCGAGCAGAACTCGACCATCATCTTCCCGGTGCCCATTGACATCATGCAGGGTATCGCGGGTATGCTGAATGGGCGTGTGGCTCAGACCGATGGGAAGCCGCAGGTATAGCGGAGAGTTGCGCTCGCATCAAAGTGTGGTATACTGGCTGACGGGACATGCCCTGTCAGCCAGTATGTTTAGGGGTAGGGACGAGACGTCATGGAACGC
Source organism: Anaerolineae bacterium (assembly GCA_026129165.1). Classification (GTDB taxonomy): domain Bacteria; phylum Chloroflexota; class Anaerolineae; order Epilineales; family JAHCIE01; genus JAHCIE01. Next base: position 12,012 of record JAHCIP010000088.1, on the reverse strand, counting down.
GCCGCCATGCACTACTTGCGCCGTCTGCTTGCGCTGGGCCTGGCTCTCGCGGGTGGCCTGAGCCTCGTCGCGTGCGGCGTGACCCCGGCGCCACGCGGCGTACAGGTGAACACAACCCCACGGATTGACTACTCGAACTTCACCCTTGAAACGCCTACGCTTCCGGTTAATCTCATCCAGACTATTCTGCCTCCTACCATGACGCCTGTTGCTGCCGTCACGCCTACCATCAAGAAGATAGCCGTCTATATCAACGGGGCGGTGGAAAAGCCGGGTGTGTACTCGTTTGCCGAGGGCAGCCGCGTCGTAGACGCGCTCCAGATGGCAGGTGGCTTCCTGCCGTCGGCCGACGGCGACAGCATCAACCAGGCCGCGCCGCTGCGCGACGGCCAGCAGGTCTATGTCCCCTTCAAAGGCACCCCGGCCCCACCTGGCCTCCAGCCCGGCGCGCCGCCAGCCGCTCAGCCCACCGGCTCATCGGCTGCCCCCGTGCCCAGCGGCCCGATCAACCTAAACACGGCGACCAAGGCGGAGTTGGACACCTTACCTGGCATTGGTCCGGCTCTGGCCGACCGTATCATCGAATACCGCCAAAAGAACGGGCCATTTCAGCGGCCCGAGGACATCAAGAAGGTGTCGGGCATCGGCGATAAAGTGTACGAGAACATCAAGGACCGCATTACCGCCCCGTGATACACTACCTTACCCCTCCCATGCTCTATGCCATCCTCTTTGACCTTGACCTGACGTTGGGCCGGCCTGTGGGCGACATGGCCGTCGCCGAGCGCCAGGGGCATCTCTACGCCAGTGTCGGCCTGCCGTACACGGCGGAAGAGATCGCGGCGGCCATGCGGCGGCGGCGCGAGGCCGTCAGCGCGGGCCGTCTGCCTGGTGTGGTCGGCCCACAACGGCGGCGCGACCTGCTGACTGCCTACGGTCAGACCTTGCGGCTGCTCGGCTACCAGGGTGATGCTGGCGAGATGGCTCACCGGCTCTATGAAGGCTACGCCCGGCTGCCCTTCATCCCCTACGACGATGCCCGCCCCACCCTCGCGGCCCTGGCGGCGCGAGGCTTCCGCCTGGGCATCGTCTCCAACCACACGCCCGTCGCCCGCTCGACCATCGAGGCCGCGTTTGGCGACCTGGTTCCGGCCCGCCAGATTCTCATCAGCGGCGAGGAGGGCGTCCACAAGCCCCGCCCGACGCTGTTTCGGCGCGGCGCGGCCCGCTTACGGACACCGCCCGCCCAATGTGCGTTCGTCGGCGATAACCTTGAGGTGGACGCGAAGCCGGCGGTGGCGGCGGGCTTTGGCCTGGGGGTCTGGGTAGACCGCGAGGGCGGCGCGGACCAACCGCTGCCGCCGGGGGTACGCCGCGTCACGCGCCTGGCGGACTTATTGGAAATGGTCAACATATGCAACACCTAATACACGATTTCACCGTCGGCGAGAGGGAGGGCGTCGTTACCGACGACACCGGCCATGTTACCCTGGCCCCCGGCGCGCCACAGGGCCACTGGCAGTCCCCCATTTACCTGGCCGACCCTTTTGACGAGCTGATCCCCGGCTGGAACGCCTGGACGCCCGACGCAAGCTGGACAGAGTTGACAGTTCGCGTTCGCTGGACGGACGGCTGGAGCGACTGGCTCAGTCTGGGCCGCTGGGGGACGGGCATCGAGCGCGGGAGCGTGGCGGGTCAAGGCAACGGACGCGTCTCCGTCGCTATTGACACGGTCATGTGCCGAGGCTGTGTCACAGACGGCTGGCAGGCGCGGGTGAACTTGCGGCGCGACCAAGCTACAGGGGCCGCGCCAACGCTGGTAGACCTCTCGGTCTGGACCGGACAGCACGGCGAGCGGCAGCCGCTGAGCTACGAGCGTCATCTCGCCTGGGGCAAGACGATTGATGTACCGACGCGCTCGCAAGCCGTCGAAGCAGAAGACGTGCGCTGGCACATTTGCAGCCCGACCTCGCTGGGCATGGTCCTGGCCCACTACGGCGTCGCCCAGCCGACGATTCAGGTGTGCGAGGGTGTCTTTGACTACGGTAAGGGCATCTGGGGCAACTGGCCGTTCAACGCCGCCTTCGTGCTGCCCGCCAGCGGTGGCCGCCTCATCGGCCACGTCGAACGCTGGGACAGCCTGCGCCCATTGGAAGACGAGATCGCGACCGGCCGGCCCGTCGTCCTCAGCCACCGCTGGCAGCCGGGCGACCTGCAAGGCGCGCACAGCCCCCAGAGCCTATCGGGCCACCTGATTGTCGTGGTCGGCTTTGACGAGCAGGGTAACGTCGTCGTCAACGACCCGGCCTTTGACCCGATCAAGGGTGAAAGTGTCCGCCAGGTCTACCGCCGCCAGGACATCTACCGCACCTGGCTGGAACGCGCATCGGGTGTGGTCTACACCGTCCACGAACTCGCGTCGCCAGAATAGCCGGTTCACCGCAGAGGAAGGGGACTCAGCATGGGCTTGGAGTCGTTGTCACTGCGGCGCGTCGCCGTCATCACTTTGACCATTGTCCTCACCCTGGCCGCCGTGCGCGCCATCAGCCAGGTGAGCAGCGCCCTGACGCTGATCTTCATTAGCCTGCTATTCGCGACGGCGGTCAAGCCGCCGGTCGTCTGGTTAGAGCACCGGCGGGTCCCACGGGGGGTGGCGATTGTCCTCGTCTACCTCGTCGCGCTCGCCGCCCTGATCCTGGCGGGCCTGCTCGTCTTCCCGCCTCTCGTGGGTGAGGCGACAACGCTGGTTCAGAACGCCCCCGGCTACTACCAGCGCGTCGTGGCCGCGCTTACCACCCTGGATAACCCGCTCATCCGCCAGATCAACCAGTTTCTGCTGTCCGACCAGTTGACCAGTTGGGCCACCTCCACCGCCGGGCGGCTGGCCGGGACGCTGGCGGGCAGCCTGCTTGACATTGGAACTGGGTTAGCGGGAACTGTGTTCGCTATCATTACCCTACTCACTGTCGGCTTCTACTGGATCAACGAGCAAGGGAGCATCGAGCGGACCTGGTTCTCCCTCGTCCCCGCGTCCAACCGCCCACGCCTGCTCGCCACCTGGCGGCGCATCGAGGACCGTCTGGGCGCGTATCTGCGCGGCCTGTCCCTGCTGTGTCTGGTCGTCGGCGTGCTGTGCGGAGCCGGCTATGCCGTGTTGGGTGTGCGCTACGCCCTGGTGCTGGGCGTCATCGCCGCCATCCTCGAAGCTGTTCCCACCATCGGCGTCCTCATTACCGCCATCCTCGTCACCCTGGTCGCCTTGCCCCAGTCGCCCACGCTCGCCCTCCTTGCCCTGGGTTGGACGCTGGTGGTCCAGCAGGTCGAGAATACCTTCCTCGTGCCGCGCGTCATGGGTCAGGCCATCGGCGTCAGTCCGCTGACGCTCATCGTGGCGCTGCTGGTCTTCGGCAGCTTGCTCGGCGCGGCCGGGGCGCTGCTGGCTGTGCCCTTGGCGGCCATCGTGCAGATTGTGGTGGAGGAGTGGGTCCTGCGGGAGACGGACACAGCGGCGCTGGCCGTCGAGACCCGGCTAGGGGAACGGGTGCGGCTCAAGCTGCTGGAACTGCGCGGCCTGCTGCGACAGCGGGTGCGCGCCAGTGATGCCGCCCTGTACCTGGAGAGCGGGCCGGATGCTCTGCTCTACCAGCTTGAACTGGCCGTCGAACGCGCCCTCAACGCCTTGCCCGCCACCGACCTGACCGATGCTGCGACAGCGGCGGCCTGGACGGCTGCCTCGGACGAACTGGCCCACGTGCGGGCGCTGCTGGAAGTGGCGGACAAGGAGATACCGGCCAACTCCGGCATCCAGGCCGTCATGCAGGATTTGGAGGCGCTGCTGAGCACGGTAGCCGGCAACGCAACAAACGAGGAGGCAGTCTAGAAACCCTCTCCAAGTCTACTCCTCGACCTTGGGGAATGGGTAGGGGCAGGCCTTGTGCCTGACTCAGCAGGGCAACCCTCGTGGTTGCCCCTACCTAAAAACACACAGCCCCGGCTTCTGTGTGAAGCCGGGGCCGCGTAGGTGGCTAAACTACTTGGGCATACCCGCGAGGGCGTTGAAGGACGGGCGGGCGGACCAGTCGGGGCGGACGATGCCGAAGGCGGCCTTCTCGTCGCGCGCGCCAGCCACCGGGCCGAAGTTCAGGTTCCACAGGAACATGGGGCCGACGAAGCCCCAGTTGCGGGCCATCTGGTAAGCGCGGACGATGTACTGGGCCTGCTGCGCCTCGGAAATCTGCGCCGCGTAGCCGTAGCCAGCGGCCGGGCCAGCGCCTAGCCCTTCGACCGACGCCCAGCCGAACTCCGTCGGCCACAGCCGCTTGTTGCCATCGCCGTTGGCGACCATGATATTGCGATAGCCTTCCATCGTGCTGCGGAAGAAGAAGCTCGGATGGCCCTTGAAGTCGCCACCGCCAGCCGTGCGCCAGTCGGCGTCGGGCGGGTTGTTGAAGCCGCTGGGGTGGACGCCGACCCCGTCGCAGACGCTGCGCAGGCCGTTGGCGTACATGGCCTGGAGATAGGCCTGGTCGTCCACAGCGATGGAGCCGTCGTTCACACCGGTTGGGGTGAGGGCGCCGCTGATGACCAGGGCGTTGCCGTCGTTGGCCTTGACGGCGCGGTAGGCCAGGCGGAGCAGGTTCATGTAGGCCGCCGCGTTGATGCGGCCGCCCTGCCCACCCCACTCGTACCACAGGTTCTGCTCGTTCCAGATTTCATACGCCTGGACGCGGCCCTGGTAGCGGGCGGCCATGGCGCCGATAAAGTCGGCGTAGTCTTGCGGGTTGGCGGGCGGGCCTTCCACCGAACGGTCGTCACCACTGGGACGCGCCCAGGCGGGAGCCTTGACCACACTGAGCAGGATGTTGAAGCCCGCGCCATTGGCGGCGTTCACCAGGCGGTCAATGTCACCCCACTGGTAATTGCCCTTGGATGGCTCGTAGCGCTTCCACTCAATCTGCTGCTTGATCCAGGCGAAACCGATGCCGCGAATCGCGCCGAAGGAGCGGTCGTAGTTGCCATCACTGATGAAGTCGCCCTGGATGCCGTAGTTGAAGCCGGAGCCACCGACACGCGGGGCCGGGGCGGGGGGCAACTGGGCTTGCGCCGTCGGCTCCGGCGCGGGGGCCGGGGCCGGCCCTGGGTCACTCGGCGCGCCCGGCGGAGCAGCCGCGGCGATCTGCCCAAAGGGAACATCGGGCTGCGGCACGTAGGTGCGGGCGTCAATGGCGTGCGACCAGACGGACGAGAACGTGGAGACGCCCTCGACCTGGACGGTGAAGTACATCTTGTTGGCCGGGTTGCGAGCCAGGCTCACATCCACGTCGTTGAAGTCCCAGACGGGATGGACGACCTTGCCCTCGGTGTAGGTGCGCTTAACGCCCTCAGCCACCACCTCGGCCGGCAAGTTGTTCACCATGCGCAGCAGGCGCACCTTCTTGTCAAAGAAGGGGCCGACGGAGTTCTGTGTTCCAGCCTCAAACAGGCGGACGGTGATATTGCCCTTGACAGCATTGTTCACCGTGCGCAGGTTGCCGGACCCGTCGTGCGGGTAGAGGATGCTGATACGGGCATCCACCGCGCCAGGGTTGCTGCCACCTACACCCGAAGGTAGGAGCTGTTCGGGCAGGTAGGTGCGGCCATCGGCGCCGTGGCTCCAGACGTTGAAGGCGTGAGGGAAGCCATCCACCGTCAGGTAGAAGTAGTACTTGTTCTGCGGGTTGCGGGCTTCGGTGACATCAATATCGTTGAAGTCCCACACCGGGATGGTATGGCCGCTGACATTCGCCATGCGCTTGGCGCCGGTACCGACCTGCTGGGCCGGTTCCGTGTTCAGCGCCCGCCACAGGCGGACCGTGTTGTTGAAGTCAGGGCCGATGGGGTTGAGCCCACCCGACTCGAACAGGTAGGCCGTAATATTCACTTGAGTGGCGGCAGTGACGGGGGCGTTGTTGTGAGGCCAGACAATCTCGATTTTGGCGTCCACGGAGGACGCCGCCGCGACGGTCGGGACTCGCTCGGACTGGGCGCTCAGCGCGAGGACGCTCAGCGCGGCCAGCGCCAGGGCTAACCCCAGGCGGCGAAAGACGGATAGAGGCGGTCTCACACGGCTCTCCTTTAGGCGCGGTGCGGCGGTAGACAACGCGGTCTCCATGCCCCTCTCTCATGGATTCCACCGCGTGGCGCGGTAACTAGGACTTCCATCGGCTGGCGTGCGCCAGCGACGTGTCAAACACAGCGATTCTAGCCGGATTTGGGGCCGGGTCAAGCCTGGGCCGTGATAGCAGCCACGAATGAACACGAATAATAAAACTCTTATCATTCATTCGTGGCTATTTATGTCTATTCGTGGCTGCTATCACACCGGCGGCCAGGGGATGTGGCGGCCGGGGCCGGGGTCGGGGAAGACCCCGGCGTCGAGGAGGCGGGCCAGTCGGCGTTCGAAGGCGCGCAACTCGGCCGAGGAGAGCAACTCGGCCAACGACCGGCGCAGGGAGGCGTCGGGCTGCAGGTCGGTCTTGAGCTGGGTCAGGTCGGCCAGTAGGTCATCCGGGATTGGCTCGCCAGCGAAATCCCAGATGACGGTGCGCAGCTTCGGCTCGTCGTGGAAGGTGATGCCGTGGTCAATGGCCCATACCCGGCCGTCGTAGCCGAGGAGGCAGTGGCCCGCCTTGCGGTCGGCGTTGTTGACCACAATATCGAACAGGGCGATGCGCCGCGCCTCGTCCTCGTGGCCCTCGCGGAAGGTGAAGTAGTGCTGCTCCTGGTCGCAATCAATGTAGAACTGGACCGAGCCGTAGCCGCGCGGGCCTTTGCGCAGCACGGTGGGCGGCACGATGAGCCAGCCCAGCGCGTCGCTGACGATGTAGGCAGCGCGCTCGCGCAGGCAGAGCGTCCCTTGCGGAAAGTCCCACAGGGGGCGCTCGCCCCGCCGAGGCTTGTAGACGGCGGGCAAGGCCAGGTCGTCCTTGGTCACAGTGACCAGGAAGGTGTAGTTGGAGCTCCAGGGGAGGATGCCTTGCTCCTCGATGTCGCCGTCGGTCAAGGTATCAACGACCTGCGGAATCGTGACGCCGACCGACTCACCCGTTGGCTCCGGCTGTTCGGGACGCTTGCGCCTGGAAGAACCGCGTTCGGTGGGCATTAGACGAGGGTGCGGCGGTAGCCGTTGCGCGGCGGGCAGAAGTGGCCGTCGGCGTTGATGGGCTGCCCGCACAGCGGACAGATGGGGCGGCCTTGCTTGACCATCTCGACGGCGTGGCGCGCCATGGCTTCCATCTGGCCCCGGCTGGCCCACATGCGGACGATGTCGCCCTCCTCCTCATCTATCTCCTCGCCCTCGTCGGCCTCGAACCCGGCCTCTGCCTCATCGTCGTCGCCCTCGTCCTCCTCCTCTTCGCGGGCGCGGAGTTCCTGGGCCACCAGGACCAGTAGGTCGCGCTCCTGGTCGTAGCCCAGGCCCATTTGACCGACGCGGAACAAGGGTTGAACGGGCGTCTCCAGGGCCATATTGCGCGGTAGTGGCGCGGTGGACATGGCCGGGAAGTTCTGGTCCAGGTGCTCGATGAGTTGCAGGACGCTCTGGGCCAGGGCTGACACCTGCTCCTTCTCCATGAGGAGCGAGACGACCTGGGACCCCTTGCGAGCCTGGAGGAAGAAGGTGCGCTGGCCGGGGACGCCGATATACCCTGCCGTGATGCGGCTGACCGGATTCAATTCTAACACGTTGGCGGCCATACGGCGTTACTCCTTTGCCCCGGCGCCCCCGCCGACCGGCGCCGCCACCCCATCGGGGATCGGGGTCGCCTCGGCCGGCTCAGCGGCTGGCTCCTGGCGCTCAGGCTTTTTCTCAGGCGGCTTGGGGACCGCGCCGGTATCGTTCATGACAACCAGCCGCGCCCCGACCTTGGGCAGGTGGAGCCAGGTGAGCGAGGCGGGCGCGATGTCCAGGCGCTGGAACAGGTCCAGGTGCAGGCCGATGTAGTGGGCGACGATGGACTTGATGACGTCGCCATGCGAGACGACGGCCACGACCTCGTCGGGGTGAGCAACACGGATGGCTTCGCACTGGCCGACGGCCCGCGCCTGCATCTCGGCCAGCGACTCGCCGCTGGGGAAGCGGGTCTGGCTGGGGAAGAACTGGACGCCAAACCACTTCTCGTGCTTGGCGAGTTCCTTGAGTTCACCCCCCTGCCACTCGCCGTAGCGCACCTCGCCCACGCTCTCGACCACGCGGATGGACAGGTCACGGGGCTTGGCTAACGGCTCGGCGGTCTCCAGCGCCCGCTCCAGGGGGCTGCTGTAGACCGCGTGGATGGTCAGGCCGTCGAGGCGTTGCGCCAGGGCCTGGGCTTGGGCGCGGCCTTCATCGTTGAGACGGACGCCTGGCGTCCAGCCCGCCAGGCGGCCGGTTTTTACATAATCGTTCACGGCGTGTCGGATGAGGAGTAGTTCTGTCATAGCCTAAATTCTAGTCGGCTCCCTGGAAAGTGGCAATCCTCAGCGGCCATTGATTGACATGGCCGTCTCTATCATTTATCATAGTCCAAACTCGCGTTGACCCCAAAAGGCCAGAATCCTATGCTCCACACCCGCTCCGCCACGCCCGACGATGCCGCCGCCATCGCCGCCATCTACAACCAGGGCATCGAGGACCGCGTCGCCACCTTTGAGACCCGCCTCCGCACGCCGGACGACATCCGCGCCTGGTTCGACGGCATCCACCCCATCGTGGTGGTGGAGGACGGCGACCGGGTGGTGGCCTGGGCCTCGACCTCGACCTACCGCCCCCGCGAGTGCTACGCCGGTATTGCCGAGTTCTCGGTCTACGTGGCGCGCCCAGCGCGGGGCCAGGGCGCGGGCCGCGTGGCGATGCTCGCCCTGCTCCAGGCCGCCGAGCGGGCCGGCTTCTGGAAGCTCGTCTCGCGCGTCTTTCCGGAGAACCAGGCCAGCCTCGGCCTGTTACGCTCGCTCGGTTTTAGAGAGGTGGGGGTCTATGAGAAGCACGGTCAGTTGGATGGGGTGTGGAAGGACGTGGTGATTGTGGAGCGTCTGATCCCCGCGAACCTGACGCTGTCTTAAAGCTCATCTGACCAACTTTTCTAAAAGAAACCCTTCACTCCGTAGCAGCCCCTCCAAACCCGCGACCAATGTGTCCACATGAGCCAACAACGTTTCGTCGCCGACCGCCGTAGCGCGTAACAGCGACTCCACCTGTTCGGTCATCCCGATGGGGAGGAGCGAACAGCGCTGGGCAGCGAAGGCGAGGAGGCGCTTCTCGCCCGGGTGGGGCAGGCGGTTGAGGGCGAACAGGATGTCGAAGTAGCTGGCGAGCAGGGCGGCGACACGGTGGTTGACGCTGACCAGGTCGCCCCGGCTAACCGCCTTTTCCAGTTGGCGGCGGTAGGACGAAATCGTGCGGGCCAGGATGGACCAGTTCTTAGCCACGATGGCGGCGCGGAGCGGTTCGGGGTAGGGCTGGCGGGCGCGGGCCTGGACCCCTACGAACCAGCCGGCCCGGTCGAACAACGGGCGCGAGGTCAGAACGTTGTGCCAGAAGGCGGTCGAGTAGCCCACCGACGCCTCGTGCGCGACGAGCAGGCGGTCAAGTTGTGCCTCGATAAAGGCCGGGGCGCGGTACATCACGTCCACCGCCAGGCCCGACGCCGCTTCGATCCACTCGTCGCCTGGCTCCCAGAATTGATTGTCCAGTTCGAGGCGGCTGGCTCGCGGGGTGATGAGCCGGGCGCGGTCCGCGACGGAGACAGGCTCGCGGCTGTAGACGTACAGGTCCAGGTCGGAGCCAGGCTCGGCCACGCCCGTCGTCTGCGACCCGGCGAGCGCGACGGCCTCCACCTGGGGCAGCGCGGCGAACAGGTCGGCGACCGCCTGGGCTACCGCTAATGGGTCAGTGGTGGGTTGTGTTTGGCTCATGGTAGTTCTTGTCCCCCTGGTTAGGGGAGATTATACTGTAGCAGGTGGAGGTAGGCCAAAGAGGTCTTCGGATCGCTCAGGTGTCCTTCGTCTTTCGTCCAATTTGACCTCTTGCGCGATGTGTGCTAGACTCTTGCGTCAATTCAATATACGACTCTTATCCAGAGGGGTGGAGGGAACGGCCCTGTGAAACCCCGGCAACCGGCACGGATCGTGACGCGAGCTTGATGTTGCTCGCCAGCCGAGAAAATCCGGCGCTTGGTGCCAATTCCGTCAGACGGCCTGATAGCGTCTGAAAGATGAGAGCACCCCCTACTGGCGTGTCTCTCTATTTGCCTGGAGACGCGCTTTTTTGTTGCGAAGCGACCAAGGATGAAGGACCAAGGATGAAGGACCAAGGACCAAGTCGTCATCCATCTTCAGCCATCCATCTTTAATCATATGTCTTTTTCGGAGTGTGTATGCGGACGGTCGAGTGGCGGGACGGTAAAGTGCGGATGATTGACCAGCGGCGGCTGCCCAACCAGTTCGTCGTGGCCGAATATAGTGACTACCGTGCGGTCGCCCAGGCCATCCGTGACATGGTGGTACGCGGCGCGCCCGCCATTGGCGCGACGGCCGCCTTCGCCCTGGCCCTGGCCGGCCAGAATAGCCCGGCCCCGACACGCGCTGCGCTTCTGGTTGACCTGGACGCGGCCGCGGCGGTGATCCGCCAGGCGCGGCCCACGGCCGCCAACCTCAACTGGGGTCTAGACCGCCTGCTGCGTCGCGCTCAGGCCACGGATGGCTCAGCCAATGACGTGCGCGCGGCCTTGGTGGCCGAGGCGCAGGCCGTCGCCGATGAGGATGTCGCCATCAATCGGCGCATGGGCGCCAACGGCGCGACGCTCGTGCCGCAGGGCGCGACCATCCTCCATCACTGCAACACCGGTGCGCTGGCGACGGTGGACTATGGCACGGCGCTCGGCGTGGTGCGCGCGGCATGGGAGGGGGGCAACCCGGTTCACGTCCTGGTGGACGAGACGCGGCCGCGCTTGCAGGGCGCGAAGCTGACGGCGTGGGAGTTGAAGGAACTCGGCATCCCGCAGACGCTCATCGCCGACAACGCGGCCGGTCTCTTTATGCAGTCGGGCCGTGTGAACCTGTGCCTGGTCGGGGCCGACCGTATCGCGGCCAACGGCGACACGGCCAATAAGATTGGTACGTACAATCTGGCCGTGCTGGCGAAGGAGAACGGCATCCCCTTCTATGTGGTGGCGCCCACTTCGACTATTGACCTGGACTGCCCGACCGGCGCGGCCATTCCCATTGAGGAGCGCGACCCAGCCGAGGTGACGCACATGGGCGGCGAGCGCATCGCGCCGGAAGGCGTGGCCGTCGCCAACCCGGCCTTCGACGTGACCCCGGCCCGATACATCACGGCTATCGTCACCGAAGAGGGCATCGTTCGCCCGCCGTATGAGACGGGCTTGCGAGAAGTCGTGGAGCGAGCGCGAGTTATCTAAACACTTCTCAGAGAGGGCTTTACCCGTGAGTATTCTCGTTGTCGGTTCGTTGGCGCTGGACTCGATCCAGACACCGTTTGGGCGTGTCAAGGACGCGCTGGGTGGCTCGGCCACCTACTTCTCGACGGCGGCCAGCCTGTTCGACCAGGTCAACCTGGTGGGCGTGGTCGGCAGCGACTTCCCCCAGGACACCCTGGACTTCCTCAAGTCGCGCCGCATTGACACGCGCGGCTTGCAGGTCGCCGAGGGCAAGACGTTCCGCTGGGCCGGCCGCTATGACTACGACATGAACAGCGCGCAGACGCTCGATACGCAGTTGAACGTCTTCGCCACCTTCCACCCGGAACTGCCCGAAGACTACAAGGACAGCGAGTTCGTGTTCCTGGCGAACATTGACCCAGAGCTTCAGATTGAGGTCGTCAAGCAGGTCCGCAATCCGAAGCTCGTCGTCCTCGACACGATGAATTACTGGATTGACTACAAACGCGACGCGCTGACCGAGGCGTTCAAGCTGGCCGACGTCATCATCATCAACGAGGCGGAGACGCGGCAGTTTGGCAAGACGTTCAGCCTCATC
>JAHCIP010000087.1 GCA_026129165.1 Anaerolineae bacterium | reverse complement strand
TCGAAGCGGGTCCTGTTCCGGCTGCCCGCCGCGTAGGTCAGTTTGACTTCGCCCGTATAGCCTGACTTGAGCCAGGCTTCGCGACCAGCGGCCGGGTCGAACTTGAGCGCGGCGCCGGCGTCAGGATTGTAGTCAGGCAGACCCACGGGTATCCATGCTGTTGTCGGGCGGCCGATGCCGCGTAGGATGTCGCGCACGTACTGCTCGCGGTCTAGCGCCTTGGCGAAGGCCAGGCGAGCATAGCGGTTGTCAAAGGGCGGGCGGCCCATATTGAACAGAAACCCGATGGTACACGCCCCGCTGTAGCGCACAATCTCCTGGCTCAACTCGCTGTCCTTGAGCGCTGCGTCCAGGTCGTCAGCCGCCAGATTCACCACATCCAACTCGCCCTGGCGGTAGGCCGCGAAGGCGGCGTGGGAGTCCTTGATGAAGCGGAACTCCAGGCGGCCCAGCTTCGGTGGGTCGTAGTAGCTTGGGTTGGGAACGAACACCGCTACCTCACCCTCACGCAGCTCCTGGAGGACAAAGGGGCCATTGCAGATATGGTTCTTGGCCTCCCGCCACCACGTCTCGCCCCGCGCCGTCACGTCCTCGCGCACCGGGTAGGTAATCCAGAGCGACATCAGCGAGGGCAGGTAGGCAATAGGCGCGCGTGTCTGAATCTGGAGCGTGCGGTCGTCAAGCGCCTTGACGGCCATACGATCGCGCAGCGCCTTCAGGTCGTCGGCTGTTGTCGTCTTAGGGTTGGCCGTTCCATACGCCTCCGCCCCCTGGATGTCAAACGTGCTGCTCTGGTAGGGCGCGCCTAGTTCTGGGCTGGCCGCGCGTTTGAGGGCATACTCGAAGTTCGCGGCCGTGAGTGGCGTGCCGTCACTGTACTTGAGGCCAGGCCGCAGGGTAAACGTCCAGGTGATGCCGTCCTCGGCCACGCGCCAGCTTTCCGCTGCCGCGCCTACGACGTTCAGGTTGGCGTCGAGCTTGGTCAGTCCCTCGTAGAGCATCCGCACCACCTGGACCTCTTCCAACTGGCTGGCCTGGTGCGGGTCCAGGGTGTCAGGATATGTCCCTAAATTATAGCGCAGCGTCCCGCCTTTGCCCACCTCGACCCCAGCCAGGCTGATGGCTTGGGGCAAGGTGGGGCGGGGCGGAGCGGCGGTGATCTTGGGCGCGGCGGCTGGCCCGGCCAGGGGCTGAACGCGGTTGAGGGCCACAAACGTGCCGAGGGTGACTAGAAGGACAGCGGCGGCGAGGCCAGCCCAGCGCAGGGCGCCGAAGCGGCGCTGGGCGCGATAGCGGCGCGCCTGTTGCGCGGCGATCTCGCTCGTCGGCTCGCGCAAGCGTTCCCACAGGTCTACAGGCTTTACATCGCGGCTGGCGTCCGTCAGGGCATCCCCCAGTTGGCGGTCATCAGGGATTGTCATCGTTCCATTTCCATTTGGGTGTCAGCGGTCGCAGGGGCGGCGCAGACTTTGCATTCAGATTAAATAGCGGCGTGAGGGCCTCGCGCAAGCGTTGCCGGGCCGTGTGCAGGCGGGATTTGACGGTGCCGGGCTGGCTGCCGGTTGACGTGGCAATCTCGTCCACGCTGAGATTGTTGAAATAATAGAGCACCGCCGCTGTGCGAAACGGCTCGTCGAGGTGGGCGAGGGCCTCGCGGACGCGGGCACGGTCGTCGGCCTGGATGACCTGGAGCAAGGGGGAGTCTTGGTCGGTGGGGAGGCTAGGGTCCAGGTCGTCGGCGGGCTGCCGGCGTTGGGCGCGCAAGTACATCCGCGCCTCGTTGACCAGGATCGCCAGGAACCAGGGGCGGAAGGGGCGGGTCAGGTCGAAGCGGTGGATATTGCGGAAGGCGGCTAAAAAGGCGTTCTGGGCAATATCCTCGGCGGCCTGCTGATCATTGGTCATCAAATAGGCAGTGCGCAGCGCCACGTCTTGATAGGCGTGGACTAGCTGCGCAAAGGCGTTGGTTTCCCCGCGTCGGCACGCAAGCAAGACGGCTTGCTCCGAGTCGCGCTGGCGCACCCGACCCCCTTCTCCAAATACCCCTGTAGCCTGAACACCACGGCTGGACTTTCGCCCATCATTACTCTATATATGCGGCCCAATGGTCCCCGGTTGGCTCTTGCCGGCCGAAAATGCAAAAGAAACCGGACAGAATTAACATGATTTGCAGAATTGACAAAATAGTAGTCGGCGTGGGTGTGGGCTTAGGTGTGGTATAATACCGGCTAGAGGCGACCTTTGCATCCAACGCCGCGCTACCTGCGTCTCACCCATAGCAGCGATTTAGACATAATTTACATAATTTAGTATTCTGCCAAAGTTCTGGGCTGGGACAAAGGAGCGCGGGATGCAGGCAGCGGACGTGCCGCTGGCGCGGCCACTAGCAAGGGGGATTCGCATGGCGCTGATCATCGGGTTTGTGCTGGGTTTGGTGGGGGTGGTGGCGTGGTGGCCGTCCACGGCAGCGCGGGGGCGGCTGACGTTTGACCCGGCGCGGATGGCCTATATCGAAACCGAGGGCTGGCGGGCGTACTACGACCGGGCCTGGACGAGGGCGTTGGGCCTCATGCTGGAGCTAAACCACAACGTGTTCGGGTTATCCTGGCTCGACACGCTGGTGGCCTCGTACTACTCGACTCGGGCGCAGATGGCTTTCGCCGGCGCGAACAACAACCCGCCACTGGCGCAGGAGTACCTCGCCAGATACTACGGTGTCATCGCCCGCGCGCGGGGGCTACGCTACGACCCGGCCAGGGCCGCCGAGGCCGAGATGCGCTACTGGATCGTTCACCGCCAGGTGGCGGCCCAGCCCGACAACCCGGCCCCGCTGGTGGACAGCCTGGCCGACCTGCACGCCTACCTATTCGACATCCCGGCCGACGCCGCGCGAGCCTCGGGCGTCGAGCGCACAGCGGCCGCGCAGGCTGTGGACCGCATCACGGGCCGTCGCTCGACCGACGTGGCCGCCGACTGGCGCGAAATTGAGACGCGGCTGCGGGTGGGCTATAAGATTGTCGCGCAAGCGATGAAGGAATAGGGATTTCGGTCACTTGCTTTGCGGCGCCGGCGCGCCCTTGGCAGAGGGTGCGCCCTTCGCGTTGGGCGCGCCTTTCGCGCCGCCGGCCTGGTCTTCGGGTAGCCAGCCCTCGGGCACGGGTTCGTCGTCTTCGAACAGGTACGCTTCCATCTGCTCGTTGAGCCACTTGCGCGCGTCGGGGTCTACGCCGATGAGGCCATAGTGGTTGACGAGCATGACGGCCTGGCGCTTCCACATATCCCAGGCGGCGGCCGAGATGTGCTCGTAGATGCGCTGGCCCAGTTCGCCGGCAAACGGCGGCCGTTCCAGGCCCGGCAGGGTCTGCTTGAGCTTGACGCAGTAGACCATGCGCGGTCCCGTCGGTTCACTGGGGACGGGTACGGGAATGTCTTCGGGAACTGTGGGAGTCGCCGATTCAGCCGGCGGCGTCGCCGCAGCAGGTGTCTCTTGTGACGTCTGACCCTTCGCGCCCTCGTCGTCGCCTTCGCTTTGACCTTTGCCCCGATTGAAGAATCGTTTCAGCATGGCTGACCTCTCTTGGTCCAGGTGGGCCTGAATCCAATGCGTATCCTGTTCTTCGGGATGGAGGGCCGGTTCTCACGGCCGCCCCTCATCCAGTTGCTTCAATCTGAATTCACCGTCT
Source organism: Anaerolineae bacterium (assembly GCA_026129165.1). Classification (GTDB taxonomy): domain Bacteria; phylum Chloroflexota; class Anaerolineae; order Epilineales; family JAHCIE01; genus JAHCIE01. Next base: position 16,481 of record JAHCIP010000087.1, on the reverse strand, counting down.
GTGGCGTCGTCGTCCCCGTACCACCTGGCTCGCCCTGGCGTGAGGCGGCGAGCATCCGCCACCTGATGCCCCCCCGCCTTGTCCTCAGCGACCTGCCCCTGCTGATGGCTCCCCAAGAGAGAACTATTGTCGGGCTGGCCTGGGACGCCGGTGTACCGGTGTTCGAGGTCCGACGGCTGAAGCGAGCGGAGACACAGGCCACATTGGCTGCGCTCCAGCCCGACGCCCTGGCCGTGGCCTGCTTCCCGCGCCTGCTGCCCCCCGCGCTCCTCAGCCTCGCGCCGCACGGGGCGTTTAATATCCACCCCTCGCGGCTGCCCCAACTTCGTGGCCCGGAGCCATTGTTCTGGACCTTCCACGACGACCTGGATGGGGCGGGTGTCACGGTTCATCGCATGGACGTCGGAGCCGATACTGGTTCCATCGCCGCTCAGACCCTCGTCCACCTGCCCGACGGCATCGGCTACGCGGCGGCTCAGCGGCTGTGCGCCGAAGCGGGCAGCGATCTCCTGTTAAGCGTCTTGCGTGCCAGTCGGGATGGTATACTCATGCTTCAGCCGCAAGACCATACCCAGGCTTCGTCGGCTCCCGTTCCCGGTCCCGAAGACTTCGTCATCACGGCGCAGTGGTCGGCCCGCCGCGCCTATAACTTCGCTCGCGGCGTGGCCGAGTGGGGCCAGCCCATCGTGTTCGACACGGACGACGCCCAGATGGTCATCCGTGAAGTCATCGGCTTTCTTGAAGCCTCGGCTGTCCACTCAGGCGAGGAAGTAGCCGATGCAGAAGGAGTGACGCGCCTGCGCTGCGCCGATGGCGTCCTGCTCGCGCGCGTCTAGCCCTATTCCCACATTATCGCCCGGCCCGCGCCTGGAGTCAAACGCCGCCCTAAAGCAATAGTGGCAGAATGAACAGAATGGCCCCTTAAAGGTGAGGTGAACCATCCTGCCTGTTCTGCCAACTAATCGTCAGTCTTTAGTCTTTAATCCTTAATCCTTGCCCTACCGTCGGTCCAACTCCAGGCGCTCGATGGCGCGGCGAATGAGTTCGGCGCGGGGCGCCTGGGGGGCGCGTCGACGCTCAAACGCGATGAGGCGCTCCGCTACAGCGGAGTCGCCACCGGTTTTCGCCATCAACCGGTTAAACAGCGCTGGCTCGTTGGAGAAGAGGCCCTGCCACCAGGCCTGAAGTCGTTTGAGCATGGACGATGACCTGATTAGAGCGCGGCCTGTTTGGGGGCCAATTGGCGAATTGCCGTCACCAACTCGCTGGGGGAACAGTCCTTGAGGATGGTATCACTCGCCCCAGCCTCGCGGGCGGCGCGGGCCATCTCCGGATACATCGTCAGCATGAGCACATGGCTGGCCGGGTGGCGCTGGGAAATCTGGCGCGCCGCGCCGAGGCCGTCCAGGCGCGGCATGTTCACATCCATGACCACCACATCCGGCGCCAGCGACGCCGCCTTCTCCACCGCTTCCAGACCGTCGGCCGCCGCCCCCACCAGTTCCAGGTCCGCCGAGCGCTGAATAATGCGGCATAGGGCATCCCGCACAATCGAATTATCATCTACGACCAATACACGAATGGACTGCACTTTCGGTTGTCTCCCACGTAATGTCATGTTCCCTCCCAGGATACCATAACGGACCGGGTCACGCATCATCGGTGTGGATGATTAACGCCGCCTACAAACGGATGACCCCGCTGGAGGGCGGCTGTGACAGCCTCAGTGCGATCATTCACCGCCAGCTTCTGAAAGATATGGGCCAGGTGCGTTTTGACTGTGGCCTCAGTAATGGTCAGTTGCGCGGCGATTTCTTTATTGGCCTGGCCCCGCGCCACCAACTGGAGCACCTCGATTTCGCGCGGTGACAGGTCTTCCTCGCCCGCGTTGGCCTGCGCCCGCGCCGTCTGCCCTGTCATGTGCTGGATGAGCCGCGCGGCTACCCTCGGCTGGAGCAAGGCTTCGCCCCGCGCGACGGTGCGAATGGCGTTGAACAGGTCCTCGCGCGGCGCGTCTTTAAGCAGGTAGCCGCTCGCGCCTGCCTCCAACGCGCCCACGATGTGTTCATCGGTGTCGTAGGTCGTCAGCACCAGGAACTTGATGGCCGGGTCGGTCGCGCGGATTTTTTGCATCGCCTCGACCCCGCTCATCTCGGGCATGCGCAGGTCCATCAGAATCAGGTCGGGCTTGAGACTGAGCGCGCGTTTGACGGCGGCACGGCCGTCGGCCGCCTCGCCCACAATCTCAAAATCCTCATCGCGGCGGAGGACGGCCACCAGGCCCTCACGCACAATGGGGTGGTCGTCAACAATCATGATGCGGATTTTCGCCATTTGGCCTCCTCGTGACGGTGCGATGTGGGTCCTATTCTGTATCACCTGCAGCATCCTGTCAACCTCTACGCCCCTACCGTTCGCCCACTACCGGGATCGTGACGGAGATGTACGTTCCGTGGCCCGGCGCGCTATTGAGCTTGAATTTAGCTCCGATAAGCTGAGCGCGTTCGCGCATACTGGTTAGCCCAAAGCCGCCCCCCACAAAACGCGACGTAGGCGGTACCGATGGGTCGAAGCCGACGCCGTCATCCTTGATGCTCAGGGTCACCGTGTCTGAGCCATAGACCAGGGCTGTCCAGACGTGCGCGGCCTGGGCGTACTTTGAGACATTACTGAACGACTCCTGGGCGATGCGCAGCAGCTCGATCTCCGTCTTGGCGGCCAGCGTGCGCGGTTCGCCCAGCAACTCGAACTCGGCCTCGACCGGGCTGGCCGCCAGGATGCGCTCCATGGCCTCGCGGATGGCATCGGGCAAGGCATTCCGCTCCAGGTCGGGCGGTCGCAGTTGCCACACCGAGCGCCGCGCGTCGGCCAGGCTGGTGCGTGCCTGGGTCCGTGCTCGATCCAACCAGTCCATCGTCTCGGCCATCTCCTGCTGCATCAGCGCCAACTCAGCGGCGTTGAGTTGGTGGACGATGCCGGTGAACCCCTGCGCCAGGCCGTCGTGGATTTCGCGTGCCATACGGTTACGCTCTTCCAGCACTGCCAACTGACGCGCCTCGGAATAGAGGCGGGCGTTCTCGATGGCAATCGCAGCCTGGTCGGCCAGCGAGCCGAGCAACTCGGCATGGCTGTCACCAAACGCATGGGGCCAAAATGGCGCCCACCACCAACACACCGCCACCAACTCGCCCATGTACGGATCGGCACTTCCACTAGCGACCGGATGCCCTCCACATTGCCCATATCCCGCACGACGCGCCCGTCCTGCGCCACATCGTGGATGATGACCGGGAAGCCGGTGCGGGCGACATAGCCCGCCGTACTGTCCCGCGCCTCGAAGCGCACCTGGCCCCCCTCATCGTCCAGGCCAAAGCTGGCGCGAGCAGCCAGCCGTTCGTCCTCCAGCAGGAAGAGCACGCTCTTTTCGGCGTCGAGGAGTTGGACGGCAGCCATGACAATGGCTTCGAGTACGGTGTCCAGGGAGAGCGAGCGCGAGATGCGCTGGCCGATCTCGTTGAGCGCCTTGAGTTCGAGCGAGCGTTGGCCAGTCAGATTGTAGAGCCGGGCATTCTCGAAGGCAACGGCAGCCAGATTAGACATCACCTGGACTGTTTCCATATCGTCTTGCCCGAATGGGCCGCCGCGCTTGTTGATGGCTGTGATCACGCCTAGAACGCGTTCCTGGGTCACGAGCGGCACGATCATCAGGTTGCGCGCCCCCGACCGGGTCAGGTTGGGCGCGTGGACGCGTGGGTCGTCCATTGCGTTGGGGCTGAACTGCGGGTGGCGGGTGGTCAGAGCCAGCCCGGCCAGCGAACCTTCGACAGGGATGGGCATCTCGTACAGCAAGTCGGCGCGTGGCCCGACGGCCATCCGCACGTCGAGGGTGTGGCTGTCCTCGCTCAAGAGCGAAATCAGGACGTGCTCAGCCTCGGTCAGTCCGCGCACATGGTCGGCCACAATGGACAGGACGCGATCCACGTCGCGCTCCTCCACGATGGCCGCGCCCACCGACGTGATACCGATGAGTTGCTGGACGCGCTGGCGGACCTCGCCGAACAGTCGGGCGTTCTCTAGCGCGATGGCCGCCTGGTTAGCCATGGTGGTCAGCACGGCGATGTCTTCTTCGCTGTAGGCGTCGTCGCGCTCGTAGTCCTGGATAACCATCGCGCCCAAGGCTCGCCCGCCCGCCAATAATGGCACGCCCAGCCAACTCCGCGACGGCTTGCCGACAGGTCGTATCCCCAGCCGTTCGCAGGCCTCATTATAACCAGTGCGAACATAGAGCGGCTCGCGGGTGGCGACGACATGCCAGGTCAACCCCTCGCCGCGCTTAAGACGACTGCCCTGGTCAGGGATACCGTGATCTACACCCAGGTCCACCCCAAAGTACAGCTCATCGCGGTCTTCGTCCAGCAGCGCGATATAGAAGTTTTCGGTGTTGAGGACACGCGCCGTCTGCTGATAGACGAGTTCGACAATCTGATCTTGCTTGAGCAATGCGGCGGCCGCCTGCCCAATCTCGTTGAGGGCCGCCAGCTGGTTGACGCGGCGTTCCTGGTCCTGGTAGAGTCGCGCGTTTTCGATGGCGACGGCGGCCGAGGTGGCGATACCCTGCGCCAGGTCGAGGTGTTCCTTCTCGAAGGTTACTGGGCGGTCATACGCGGCGGCCAGCGCCACGCCCACCAGCCGGTCGCGGTGGATAAAGGGGACGGCCAGCAGCGAGACCAATCCCATGGGTTTGGCGACGCTACGTTCTAGGCGTCCGTCGCTGACCGGGTCCAGGATGATGGGTTCGCCCAGCGAGGTCAACGACTGAAGGAGGGCTGGGCGCACCAGGGTAGCGCGGGGGGCGCGGCCCGCGCTGCCGCGTAGCGCCAGCCGGGGGCGGTGTGGGTCCACCAGGTAAACGCCGCAGTGGATGACGTTGGCGGCGGCGGCGATGTCTCGCGCGGCGCGGTTCAAGACCTCATCCAGGTCGAGTGAGGCGCTGACAGCGCGAGTCATTTGGAGCAGGAGGGCGGCCTGGCGGCGGCCGGCGCGTTCGGCGGCGAAGAGTTGGGCGCGTTCAATCGCCAGCGCGGCCTGGCGGGCGAATTGGGCAACAACCGCACCGTCCTCTTCGTTGTAGCGGTCGGGCTGGTAGCTGTCCACGACGAGCAGGCCAATGGCCTGGTCGCCCACCAGCAGCGGCGCGCCAATCCAGGACCGCACGCGGCGGTCGGTGCGGATGAAGTCGGGATGGCGGGGTGCATCGCCCAGGACAATAGGCCGTCGTTCCTCTAAGACTTGCCGCGCCAGGTAGTTCTCGCGCAGATTGATGCGCAGGGGGGCGGAGCCAGCTGGCCCCGCGCCTGAATCCGCGATAACGAGCAGGGTGTTGTCCTGGATTTGCTCGATGGCCGCCGCATCGAACTGTACGACGGAGCCAAGCTGGTCCAGGATGATTCTGAGCACCTTGTCCAGGTCCAGCGTAGACGAGAGAGCCGCTGAGACTTCGGCCAGCGACTTCATTTGGTCGGCGCGGCGCCTCTGACGGCGGAACTGGTCGGCGTTGGCGACAGCGATGACGGTCTGCTGCGCGAACTGGCGCACCAGGTCAATCTCGGGTTTGGAAAAGCGGTGCGGGCTGTCGGTGTAGGCCACACCGAGCATGGCGACTAGCCGCCCTTCGGCGATGAGGGGAGCCAGGAGCAGCGAGACGATGCCCCGCTCGCGGAACCACTCCCCCGCTGTCTTCTCGGTCGCCGTGTTGACCAGCGAGATGACCTCGCCCGTCGCCAGGAACTCCAACCAGCCAGCTTGCTGCATCACCCGTTGACAGTCGGCCCACAGCGAGGCATAGGCGGCCGGGCCATAGTGGGCGGACGGCGCCGTCGCAATGGCCTGATCCAGGACAATCAGGCCCGCGATGGGCGCGGCGAGCAATTCCGCCGCGTAACGCGCCGTGCTGCCCAGGATACTTTCCAGGTCAAGGCTGGCGCTGATGGACTGGGCGACTTCGGCCAGGCCCTCGGCGACACGGCGTCGGCGCTTCTCGCGTTCGAAGCGCCGCGCCGTCTTGATGGCCGCCCCGGCCAGTTGGCCCAGCCGCCGCGCCAGGGATAGGTCGGCGGGCGTCCAGGCGCGGGGGTAGGCGTCGTGGAAGACAGCGAGGCCACCCAGTTCGCCGCCGGCCAGCAGCGGGACACACACGGCCGACAACGCCTCGTTGTCGTTGAGTCGTTCGCGCACGCTGCGTGTCGTCGGCGAAGGGCCAGGTGGCGGTGTCTTGGCGCGGCGGGCGAAGTCGCGGGCCGCTGTATCCAGTGGCGTGTCAATCGCCGTCCAGGCGACGGGACGGCTACTGCGGATGGCCTGCTCCATGAATGGCGGCAGGTCGCGCGGCCAGCGGGCCGTCGCCAGCGCGCTTTCGGGTACTCCCTGGCCGCTCAGGTCGGGAACCAGGGTGAGGATTGGATCATAGCTAAATAGGAGGGCCCGTTGGGCGCGCAGGCGTTCGAGACCCGTCCGTATCACGAGCCGCGCCAGCTCGTCGCGCTCGGTTGTCTGGGCCAGCGCCAGCGCGAAGTCGGCGCACAGCTCGTGCTGCTCGCCTGTCAATGGCGGTAAGGCATCGTCTTTGGCTGGCGTGGAGGCTGAAGGAAGCATAGGCATGCGACTACTCTAGGGTAACCAGACCCAGTCGAAAGTCAATCGTCAGTTTGCGCCCGAGGAGAAAATCAACACCAAGCACCCCGTCAACGTTTGCCTTCAAGTGCGGGGCGAAGGCTGTCACCGTGAAGTTGTTCCGACGGTGACCTAGAGCTTCAAGCCGTTGTACCTTTACTCGCGGAGCTGTCGCAGCTCCGCTGACGGAAAAAAGATCAACAGTATCAGTGACAGAGGCGAGGTCGTAGCCCAGGTCAGTCAGGAAGCGTGGACTGAGCAACGTTCCTTCCGCCCCTGTATCAAGCAGAAGCAAACCGATCAACGGCTCTTTTGGTCCCCAGGCTTTTACCGGCACTCTGATGACACGTTCAGATGGTTCGAAGGCAAGGCTCATAGGATGACCAGGGTATTATCATCTCTCGGTGCTGGAAAGTACCAGATAGCTGCATTGTTGACGCCAGCTTCAGCTAGTTGCTCAGAAATCTCATCGCGGCTGCGGCTATGCCAGATGACAATCCCTCGAATAACCATGAGCGACTCAGTTGTCTCTGGTTCGCCAATCAGCACCCACTCCCCTGTGAAATGCCGCTTCATTTCCTCTAGTGTCATCGTCTGACCCCTATAAGAGGGTAAGACATCCCTAAGGACAGATGTGCCGGATGGCCCGCTCTGAGTTGTGTTGGAATGGACCTCGCCTCGCGCGGCTTCTACCTCGGCCAGAAGCCTCTCATAGGTCTGCATATCGAGTTGAACGGCGACGCGGTTGCCGTCCTTGTCCATGACATAACGTTCTTTCAGGTCTAGCATCTCTGTCTCCTACTCTCAACCTCTAACTATGACCCATCTAAAATGTCTCGGCATCGTTCAGTAATGGTAACTGGGCGTCTTTGGTGGATAGGATGGGGTTCACGACGGGCCAGGCGACCCCAACCTGGGGGTCATTCCACAGGATGCCCCGGTCGCACTCAGGGGCGTACTCGGCATGGGTGACTTTGTAGAGCATATCGGCGGCGTCGCTGAGGACACAGAAGCCGTGGGCGAAGCCGGGCGGAATCCAGAGCAGCCGCGCGTTCTCGGCGGAGAGCGTCGCGCCGACCCAGCGGCCAAACGTCGGCGAGGAGCGGCGCAGGTCCACCGCCACGTCGAAGACCTCCCCCGCCACGACACTCACCAGCTTGCCCTGGGCGTGAGGCTCGCTTTGGTAGTGCAGCCCGCGCACGACGCCCCGCGTCGAGTGGGAATGGTTCTCCTGGACCACGCTGACAGCAATGCCGTGCGCCGCGAAGTCGGAGGCTTTGTAGGTTTCGCGGAAGTAGCCGCGATTGTCGGCAATGGTGCGCGGCTCGACCAGAATGATGTCGGGGATGGCAAGGCGTTCGAACCGGAAGGGCATGAGTCAAGTCTCCTAGACAGCGTCCATGGGCGGCGAATCAATGACCAGGGTGGTCAGGGCGTGCGTGTAGCCACAGGCTACCGTGACGGGCCACTCACCAGGGCGGGTCCGCGAACTGACACGCCAACTCCACTCTACCACGCCGTCTGGCCCGGCGACGGCCGGGGACAGCCCCCGCGCATTGCTTGGCCCCCGTGCGTATTGGACACGGATCGAGCAGACCGCGCCGGGGGTCGCGCGCGCTCTTATCGTCACCTGGCGGCTACGGCCTCGCATTGGCCCATGTTGAATGCCGAGGATCTCGAGGCGCTGGGGTGGCGGCGGGGATGACCTGGTCTTGGCCTCAAGGTGGCCCACCGGGCGCTCGTCGGTCAGGACCGGCCACGGGGCGACAGGCGCCAGGTCCACCAGGGTGCCGGCCGGCTTGAGGCGCAAATACAGAGTCTCGCTGTCACCGGGTACATCAAAAACCACCACGGTTTCGCGGCTCTCCTGGGCCGCGAAGCCCAGGCCGTGTCGACCGGCTGGCGTCGCCTTCAGCCCCAGAATCAGCCGGGCCGCATGGGTGGCTTCTAGGTCCAGCCCGACCTGCGCTGTCGCGGTCGCTTGCATCACCATCAGCCCGAAATCCTCCTGCCGCAAGGCGCGGTGCCCCGCCCACTCGTTCTGAATCGCTAGGCGGACGAGGAGCCACTGGCCGACCGGGGCCAAGCGCTGGCCGTTGATGGCGAGGGCCGGGGCGAAGAAGGCGTCGTGGATGTCAAAGCGCCAGTCGGCTGCGCTGACCTTGACGCCGTCCACGGCTGTCGTTGACGGTAGCGCGGGCGCGTCGGAATGGCCGATGACCTCGCCCACGCGGGCCATGCCCTCACGGGCGTTGAAGGTGCGTCGAGCGAGCCAGTCGAGAATCATCAAGATGAAGAGGACGGGCGACGGCGGCAGCTTCTCGTTGCTCTCTGAGGATGACGCGGCGTCGGGTGAGGGGAGGGTCGGCGCCTGACCCTGGGCGCGTCTCGCCTCAGAATACCCTATCCCCTCGCCCCTCCCCGCCACGGGGGGGGAGATGGAAGTGAGGTGTAAGTCACGATTACTATCCGTCGCCCGCCCCGCCACAGATTGGGCCGGGGGCGGGAGTGGCTGGGGGCGACGGCGGCCTGGTAAGGTCGCGGGGGGAGTCATACCGGGCGCTTCGTCGCTAGGCGTGGCGACGGCCAGTAGAGCCGCGTCATAGGCGGCGCGACGGATCGGGTCGGATAGGGTGGCCGCGGCTTCCTCGATGGCGCGTACCAGCCGCACCGCATCGCGGTCCCCTGACCGGGCGTGCGGCTCGTACTGCGCCAGCAACGCCGCGCGCGCCGACGCGACGGCCTCTAGCGAGGCGTCGGCGGAGAGGCTGAGGAGGTCATAATAGCGTGGAAGCACGGCCGGCTATACTACTCCATCCAGATAGTCTGCTGGTTAAGGGTCAATTATAGCGCGGCCTGGAAATGGCGGCAAAATGGACAAAAACCGTCAGTTGGGCCTCGGCATTGCGTCGGCCGCTGGTCCCATCGCCGCGGGCAGCGTGGAGTCCGCGGCCCAATCGCTCCATGAGCCTTCGTAGAGTTTAGCGTCGGTCCGGCCCGTCAGGTGGAGGGCGAAAATGGTGTGGCAGGCCGTCACGCCGCTGCCGCAGTAGGCTACCACTGTCTTCGCCTTGTCCACCCCCAGCGTGGCGTACTTCGCCGTAAGCTGCGCTGGGTCGAGGAAGCGGCCATCCGCGCCGACGTTCTCAGTAAAGGGCGCGCTGTGGGCGCCAGGGATGTGACCCGGCCGCGCGTCAATGGGTTCGACCTTGCCTTCGTAGCGTTCGCGGGCGCGAGCGTCGAGGATGACCGCCCCGGCTGCCGCCAGCCGCGCCACCTCCTCCTTGTCTACGACCCAGTCTGGCTTCGGATGAGCGATCAGGTTGCCCGGCGGCATGATGCGGCCCGCGCCCGTCTCTAGCGGCCGTCCCGCCGCCTGCCAGGCCCGCAGCCCTCCGTCCAGCAGGGAGACGCGCTCATGGCCGAAGTAGCGCAGCAGCCACCACAGCCGGACCGCCGTCCCGCCGCCATCGTCGTAGGCGACGACGTGGGTGTCACTGTTTACGCCGGCGCGGCGCATGGCTGCGCCAAAATTCATGGCGGTCGGGAGAGGATGGCGGCCCGGCCCTTCGCCGCGCGGCGCGGACAACTCGGTATCCAGGTCCAGGAAGACCGCGCCGGGGATGTGACCGGCCTGGTATTCGTTCACACCGCTTTTGCCCAGGTGGGGCAGGTACCAGCGCACGTCGGCGATGCGCGCTTGCCGGTCGTCCAGGCGCCGCGCGAGCCAGTCTACCGAGACGAGGGGAGGCACAGGGTCAGACATAACACTCCTCTTTAAGACTCTATTGATCAACGTGGTTCGATTATACATGGGGTTAAGATGGAATGCTAACCCTTGACAGTCGTGCGCGGTTGGCTAGAATAGGAAGTAGCCCACTTGTTCAGGAGGAATCCCATGTCTGCTTCCACCGTCGGCAGCTCAGATCGTCAGGTTGTGTTCACCGACCAGGCCCCTAAGGCGGTCGGCCCCTATTCTCAGGGCATCATCATGAACGGCTTTGTGTTCACCGCCGGCCAGATCGCCTTGGACCCCACCACCCAACAAATGATCGAAGGCGGCATTGAGGAGCAGACGCGCCGCGTCCTGTCCAATATGCGCGCGATTCTCGAAGCGGCTGGCACATCGCTGGACCATGTTGTCAAAACCACCGTCTTTCTGGCCGATCTGGGCGACTTCGCGGCCATGAACAAGGTCTACGCTGAGTTCTTCCCGCACAACCCGCCGGCCCGCTCCACCATCGGTGGAGCGCAACTTCCACGCAACTCGCGCGTCGAGATCGAGTGCATCGCGGCGCTATAGGGGGCAGGGGTCAGGGAAAAGAGGAGAGCCGCCAGTGCCTTCCCCGGCCCTACCCCCATACCCCTGACCCCTGCCAGGGATTGCCTTTTGGCCCCCGGTGGACTATAATTTCGCCAATACCACTCTAAGAGGAACTGAGTACACATGGATCAGCGCAGTTCGGGCGCCTCGAATGGTCAGACCGCCGCGCCCGCCAACGTGATGGAACAATGGATGAACGGCGACTTCGGCTTTCGCGCCTTCAAGCGGGGCGATGTCGTGGACGGCTCAATCATCCAGGTGGGAGACCACGAAATCCTCATTGATATTGGGGCCAAGTCCGAGGGCATCGTGACGGGCCGCGAGCTAGAGAAACTGAGTCCCCAGGATCTGGCCGAACTGCGCGTAGGTATGACCGTGCGGACCGTCATCCTCACCACGGAGGACAAAGACGGTAATATCCTGCTCTCAATGACTCAGGCGGAAGTCGACCGCGACTGGGAAGACGCGGAGAAGCGTCTGGAGTCGGGAGAGATTTTCGAGACGCCCATTACGAACCACAACAAGGGCGGCGTGATCGTCCCGCTGGGACGGTTGCGCGGCTTTGTGCCGGCGTCCCAGTTGACGCGCACGCGTCGACGGACCGACGAGGCGAGCCTCGCCGGCCTGGTTGGGCAGTCGCTGTGGGTCAAGGTCATCGAGGTGGATCGAGCGCATAACCGCCTCATTCTCTCGGAGCAAGCGGCCATGCGCCAGCGCAACAAGACGCTCAAGGAGCAGCTCCTGACCGAGTTGAAAGAGGGCGATGTGGTCAGCGGGCAGGTCATTAGCCTGGCCGACTTCGGCGCCTTCGTCAACCTGGGCGGGGCGGACGGCCTCATTCATCTATCGGAACTTTCGTGGCGGCGCGTGAATCACCCCAGCGAGGTGCTCAAGGTGGGTGAGGAGGTCGAGGTGCAGGTGCTCAACGTGGACCGCGAGCGCCGGCGCATCGGTCTCAGCCTCAAGCGGCTCCAGCCCGAACCCTGGTCTCAGATTGAGAGCCAGTATCAATTGGGACAGGTCGTGCGTGGCACGATTACCAAGCTGGCCCAATTTGGCGCCTTCGCCCGTCTCGAAGGGGATACACGGGGGGAGGTCGAGGGCCTGATCCATCTGTCTGAACTCGCGGATCGGCCCGTCCAGAACCCGCGCGAGGTGGTGAAGGAGGGAGATGTCGTGGACTTGCGGATTATCCGCGTGGACCCCGTCAAGAAGCGCATGGGCTTGAGCCTGCGCCGCGCGAACGATCCCGACTTCAAACCCGAGGACCTGGCTGCGCCTGTCACCGAAGACACGCCCGAATCGAAATAACGAGCGACGCCCTGGCTTCATCGTACCGTCAATCGCTATTGAAAGGACCAAGCGGTGGCTAACAAGTTAGACGACCGATTTACTGAACGAGCGCGGCGCGTCCTCATGCTGGCGCAAGAGGAAGCCAAGCGCCTGAACCATAACTATATTGGCACTGAACATCTCCTGCTCGGCCTCGTCCAGGAGCAAACCGGCGTGGCCGCGCGCGTTCTGCGCGACCTCGGTGTGAACCCGTACCAGGTTCGACGCATTGTCGAAGACAAGGTCGGACGGGGGCAGAGAAGCTCTGTGGGCGGGGCGACCGGCCTGACGCCGCGCACCAAGCGGGTCATCGAGCTGGCCGTGGACGAGGCCCGCCGCATGGGGCATCACTACATCGGGACGGAACATCTCCTACTGGGTCTCATCCGCGAGGGCGACGGGTTGGCTGTCAACGTCCTCCAGGACCTCGGGATTAGCCTGGATGCTATCCGGACGCAGACGACCCGCGCCATCATGCAGAACCCCAGTGGACCGCGTCAGGAGCGCAAGAAGAACGTGCAAACGCCAGTCCTTGACCAACTCGCGATTGACCTGACCGCCCAGGCCCAGGAGGGTAAGCTCGATCCTGTCATTGGACGGCAGAAAGAAATCGAACGTGTCATCCAGATTCTGTCGCGCCGCACCAAGAACAACCCGGCCCTGATTGGCGAACCGGGCGTCGGCAAGACGGCGATTGTCGAGGGGCTGGCGCAGCGCATTGTCAACGGCGAGGTGCCGACGCAGCTTCAGAACAAGCGGCTGCTCATGCTGGACGTTGGCTCGCTGGTGGCCGGGACGATCTATCGCGGCCAGTTTGAAGAGCGCATGAAGAGGGTCATCGAGGAGATCAAGAACACCGAGGCCATCCTGTTCATTGACGAGGTCCACATGCTCGTCGGCGCGGGCGCGGCGGGATCCTCGGTGGACGCGGCGAATATCCTCAAGCCGGCCCTGGCGCGTGGCGAGATGCAGTGCATCGGCGCGACGACGCTGGACGAGTACCGCCGCCACATCGAGTCGGACGCGGCGCTGGAGCGGCGTTTCCAGCCGGTCTACGTCGAGGAGCCGACGGTGGAGGATGCGGTCGAGATTCTGCGCGGCATCCGCGCCCGCTATGAGGCCCACCACAGCCTCAAGATTTCGGACAGCGCCATTATCGCCGCCGTCCAGCTTGGCTCGCGCTACGTCACCGACCGCCATCTGCCCGACAAGGCGATTGACCTGATTGACGAGGCGGCTTCCCGCGTGCGTATGTATAAGATGCCCGACACGCCGTCCCTGCGCGAGAGCCTGGACGAGCTGAAGGACATCCAGCGCCTCAAGGAAGACGCCTTCAACAACCAGAAGTACGAGGAGGCCGTGGCCCTGCGCGACCAGGAAGTGCGGCTGCGCGAGCGCATCGAGCAACTGCGGGTCGGCGCTTCTGACCCGCGTGGCGAGAGCGTCCTCCAGGTGACGGAAGCGGACATCGCGGAAGTCGTCTCGATGTGGACCGGCGTGCCAGTCATGCGCATCGCGGGCGAGGAGTCCGAGCGCCTGATGCAGATGGAAGGCAACATCAAGAGCCGCATCGTGGGCCAGGAGGAGGCCATCGAGGCCATCTCGCGGGCGGTGCGCCGCGCGCGGGCGGGTATGAAGGACCCGCGCCGCCCCATCGGCTCGTTCATCTTCCTCGGCCCCACGGGTGTCGGCAAGACCGAGCTAACCAAGGCGCTGGCCGAGTTTATGTTCGGCTCCGAGGACGCCATGATCCGCCTGGACATGAGCGAGTTTATGGAGCGCCACACCGTCGCCCGCCTCGTCGGCGCGCCGCCCGGCTACGTCGGCTACTACGAGGGCGGTCAGTTGACCGAAGCGGTGCGCCGGCGGCCGTACCAGGTGGTCGTGTTCGATGAGATCGAGAAGGCCCACCCCGAAGCGTTCAACATGCTCCTCCAGATTATGGAAGAGGGCCAGTTGTCGGACGCCAAGGGCCGCAAGGTGGACTTCCGCAACACCATCCTGATCATGACCTCCAATGTGGGCGTCGAGCAGCTCAACAAGGCGCAGTCGCTGGGCTTCGCCGTCGCCAATCCGGACGACCAGTCGAAGGCCGAGTTCGAGCGGATGAAGGACCGGGTGATGGAGAGCCTGAAGCGCGTCTTCCGCCCCGAGTTCATCAACCGCGTGGACAAGATTGTGGTCTTTCGGCCGCTGACCCGCGAGCAGTTGTACGATGTGATTGGCATCCAGCTCAAGCGCCTGTCGCCGCGCGTCGAGGAGCAGGGCATGAAGCTGGAGGTGACGGAGGCGGCCAAGGAAGTCATCGCCAAGGAAGGCTACCAGCCGGAGTTCGGGGCGCGGCCGCTGCGCCGGGCCATCCAGAACCTGGTGGAGGACCGCCTGTCCGAGGGTATGCTGAGCGGCGACTTCCACGAGGGTGATACCATCGTGGTGGACGCCGAGGACGGCCAGATCGTCCTCCACACCCAGCAGGGCGCGAGTGCCCTTCCTGCCGAGGCGCAACCGGCGTAACGACGGAAGACTGACGACGGACGAGACACTTGAACGAAGCAGGCCCACTGTGAGCAACGGTGGGCCTGCTGTTTGCGTGGATAGTGAGATTCCTGAACCACCCAAAAGTCAGAATCTCCGGGTGGTTCATCGAACCATCGCTTAGTCGAAGATGCCGCCGCGCCAGTCCCCGCCTGTCCCATAGTAGAACGCGAGGGAAGCATCCCCATTGCGGACGAACGCCCCCGCCGATGTTGCGGTCGGAGACCCGGTGATGAGGCTGAAGTAGCTGGTGAAGGTCCAGCGGCCTGAGTAGGCGAACGTGGCTAGGGTGTTCGACGCCGTCCGCACATGAACCCGAACCAGCCCATCCTGGATCGCCGCACTGGGGCTGCCATGCACGGTCTGGCCGCCTGTCTGCCCTGAAACCGACGCCCATTGCCAGGGGGAGCCTTTGACTGGCCTGGCCTCCCAGAGTTGGCTGTCTTGGCCGCGTGCATAGACGCGTAGCGAGCCATCGGGCAGGACGACCGAGGACGGGAAGTCGAGGCTGATGCCCCCCACGCTCTCGATGCTCCACCCTGTCCCATCCGATGTCTGAAGGTGATAGACACTGCGGTCGAAGCCCCGGAAGAAGACATCGAGTTGGTTGGGACCCCGCGTGACGAGCGATGGCGTCCCTTGACCTATCGCGCTGCCCCCAATCTGGCGGGGTGGGCTGTCGCCACTGGGCGTCCCAGACCACTGGTACAGCCGATAGTCACTCCCAAACGCCACCACGTCGAAATGGCCCGGACCTGAGGACACGACGGCGGGATCCGAGATAATCACCCTGCCCATCGAGCGGGCCGTCCAGCCAGCAGTGGTCCTGAAGGCGCGCATCAGACGGTTGCTGGGGTCGCGGTAGAACACATCGAACGAATAGAGTACCCCTTGGAGGGTGGCCGGCGCCCCGACCATTGGCAGCCCGGTATCGGTCTCGCCGCTGGGGCTGTTGTGCCAGAGGTGGCCGTTGACACCGCGATAGAAGGCGTCTCGCCCGACCGCCCCGCTGTAGCGCCGCCCGCCGTTGAGTTCGGGCAGGATGGTGTTGACAATGGCGTTCCAGGAGATCATGTGGGCCGGCGCGGCCTCGTCAATCTCGACGCGAAAGGACCCATAGCCCTGGTAGGCGCCGATGTTGTAGAGGGCTAACCGTACTCGCGCCTCGTAGTCTCGCACCGCCTGTTCCCAGGTCATTCCAGTCGGGGAGACGCGGTGTTCAGCTTCACCAAAACAGCAGTTGTCGCGGCGGTTCAAGACTTGCACTTGCTTGCGCCCGCGCCCATACGAGCCGAGGACATAGAGGTCAGGATAACCGGCCCGGCTGTAGAAGCTGCTCAGGGTCTGCTCCAGGTCATGATTGTAGCCGTCATAGCGTAGATACAGCGGCAGCGTCCCCGCGACAGGGATGCTCGTCTTGATGGTTGGGTCTACCGCCGCATAGAGCGTCGTCGTCCACCCGCCGCCCGATAGCCCGATCATGTTGTAGTCTTGATAGCGCGGGAAGCCATCGGCGTCGGCCCGCGTCTTGAGATAGTTCAGGCTCACGGCGGTTGGGTCCAGGAAGAACTTCAGGGCATTGCCATTGCGGAGCGGGAGGCTGAACAGGCTGTCGTGGGAC